>JBOFCS010000069.1:0-9864 GCA_051646185.1 Mycobacteriaceae bacterium
CTTAAAGCGCAAGTGATTGAAGAACAGTTGCTCAGGCTTGGTCATGTGAAGCAGGAAGTTCAGGTGGAAGAGCTTGCTGAAGATATTGATTCAACTGGTTGGCGGACTCGAATTCGTTTGGGAGTCAACATAGATGGACAAGCTGGTTTTCGTCGCCACCGTGATGGTCAGATTATTGCGAAATTAGATTGTGCACAATTTATTCCTGAAGGATACCAGGGTATTGCCGAACAGTCCTGGACTCCTGGGGCTGAGTTGTTGGTGGTGGTGGACGATAACCATATCCAGCACATTGCTGAACTTGCACCCATGAAGTCCTCTCGATCGCAACGTCAGCGTAAATCGGCCCGCCAGATGGCTGCCGGACGCAGAGCGGTTGCCAGTCAGCAGCGTTCGATGCGGATTCATGCTGGGTCGGGTTTTCCGGTTCAGAAGGTAGGAGCTAGAGAGTGGGAGATTGCTATTTCTGGATTTTGGCAAGCGCATAGTGCTGCAGCACAAGTATATTCACGTCTTATTAGTGAATGGGCGCAGCCAGACCTTGGAGCTACTGTGTGGGATCTCTATGGCGGTGTAGGGGTATTTGCCGCCGCGGTTGCAGATTTGGTTGGACAACAGGGGAAAGTTTTTTCTGTTGAAGCATCAGAATCGGCGAGTGAGTCCGGGGCCTCGGCTCTTATGGATATAGCGCAGATCACCTGCATCAATGCTCGAGTCGAAAAAGTGATTGCGGATTTACCCTCAGCGCAAGTAGCCATTCTTGATCCGCCGAGAACGGGAGCAGGCCGTGCGGTCATTACCGAATTGGGCAAGCAGTGTGTCAGGCGGGTTATTCATATTGGTTGTGATCCAGCAGCATTTGGTCGTGATATTGGTTTATACCAGGAACAGGGTTTTCAGGTTGAGAAAATTCGGGCTTTTGACGCTTTCCCCCTTAGCCACCATGTGGAATCAATTGCCCTGCTGACTCGCTGATCCGCCCATGGGCTAAACTATGTTTTTAGGTGAGCCGGGAAGTCTGGTCGGCGTGTACGTACATAGCCGACCGCTAAAGGAGCTGCCATGACTGTGCCGATAGGTACTGGTTCAGTCGGTAAAGCTGCTCGGCGAAGGTTATTTACCAGGGGGTCCTGGGCGGAATCTTCTCGTGTAGCGGGTATCTTACGTAAAGAGACTGTCGGTGGTGTATTACTGCTTATTTCAACAGTTTTGGCGCTAATATGGGCTAATTCGGCATGGTCGGATACATATGCTCAGGTGAGTGCTTGGCGGGTTGGCCCAGAATTTTTACATTTGCATTTGTCTTTAGCGCAATGGGCTTCCGATGGATTGCTGGCAATTTTCTTTTTTGTTGTTGGACTTGAACTGAAACGTGAATTTGTTGCCGGCGATTTACGGGATCCGGCGCGAGCGGCATTGCCTATTTTTGCTGCAATTGGTGGGATGATTGTTCCTGCAACTATTTTCGTCTTAATTAATGCTAGTTCTGATGAAGGCGCTTTGCAAGGCTGGGCAATACCTACAGCAACGGATATTGCGTTTGCCTTGGCGGTCCTAGCAGTCATTGGTACCCATCTTCCAGTGGCGCTAAGAACTTTTCTGCTTACCTTGGCAGTGGTCGATGATTTACTTGCGGTGACCGTGATTGCGATTTTTTACACAAGTAACTTGTCGTTAGTTCCATTGTTATGTGCCCTTGTTCCGGGTGGGTTGTTTGCGTATTTGGTGCACAGGCGAGTTCATCCCTGGTGGATACTTGTGCCCTTAGCTGTTGCAACGTGGGCGTTGGTTCATGCTTCGGGGATCCATGCAACAGTGGCTGGGGTGTTATTAGGATTCACCGTTCCAGTCCTAAGCAGTCCCGCTGGTGATGACTGTCATTCAAGTTTAGCGGAAAGTTTTGAACATTTACTGCGTCCGGTTTCCTCGGGCATTGCGGTTCCGGTGTTTGCTTTTTTTGCAGCGGGAGTTACTGTTGGCGGCTGGGCAGGGCTTAAAGAATCTTTTTCTGATCCTGTGACATTAGGGGTGATTTTTGGTCTTGTCGTAGGTAAATCTTTGGGAGTTTTTGGCACTACCGCAATTATTTCCAGATTCACAAAAGCAACACTTGATGATGGACTTGGTTGGTTCGATATTGTGGGTCTTTCGCTATTAGCGGGTATTGGTTTTACTGTTTCTCTTCTGATTGGTGAGTTGGCTTTTGGTTCGGGAACGGTACTTGATGATCACATAAAAGTTGGTGTGCTGGTGGGCTCGGCAGTCGCCGCCTTTTTGGCTGCAGTGGTCCTGAGGCTGCGCAATAGGGTTTATCGTCTGATCTGTGAGGAAGAAAGTCGTGATGCAGATAACGATGGAATACCTGATGTGTATCAAAGGCCGTTCGATGCGGTGACTTAGAACACGCTAAAATTTGATGATAAGTCCAATCCGAGACATTTTGTGCACCGAAGTACTCACGAGATAATCCTCTGAGGTGGTGATGTGGTGTCAGCTATGGTGTGTGTTGGACTGATAAATGTTCAGCTTTTTGACCATGACAGGGATGTGCTGCGTGTGAACAATCCGCCTGTTAGCCCGGCTATTGAGTGTTTATTGCCAACAGCTGAGCTTCGCCAGCAAAGGGTCAGTGAGGCAAGCGAGCTTGCGGCTTTGCTGGAAGCAACGGCTGTTGGTGATCAATCAGCATTTGCCCTCTTGTACGACAGAACAAGCTCCCGTGTTTATGGGATGGCTTTGCGGGTACTTCGTGATGTTAACCTTGCCGAGGACACCACTCAAGAAGTTTTTCTGCAGGTATGGCGTAGTGCAAGTAACTACAATGCACTGCAGGGTGCTCCGTTGGCGTGGTTGATGACAATTGCACATCGAAGGGCAGTGGATCGTGTCCGCAGTGAGCAGTCTGGTTCGGATCGAGAGTCTGTTTATGGTGCAGTGATGCAGGACAGTGTGCATGACATTGTTCTTGAGTCGGTTACGCAACGTTTAGAATCTGAAGCAGTCACAACGTGTTTAAAAACTCTTACTGAGGCCCAGTGGGAGTCAGTTCAGTTGGCTTATTACCGTGGGTTGACTTATCGCGAGGTCGCCGAAAATTTGGATGTTGCTCTGCCCACTATTAAATCGAGAATTCGAGATGGCCTAACAAAGTTGAAGACGTGTTTGGGGGTGAGCTTGTAATGTCTATTGAGGAAGACAGTTCGGTGCTTGATCTTGCTGAGTCTTATGCTCTTGATGCTATCGCTACTGACGAGCGAATTTTTATTGACCGTGCTTTACTCGGTCTTGATGTCACGACTCAGGAGGCCTTTGCTCAAACTGTCCGCCAGATCCAGGAAACCATGGCACTGCTCAGTAGCGCTGATTCAGTGGAACCTGCACCTGAATTACGTTCGAAGGTGCTCAGTGGTCTGGTTGACGTGATCCCTGCCACTGTGGGGGACACAGCCGAAGTTATTGAGCTAGGTTCTCGACGTAAGGTATGGTGGCGTGCGTTAGGTACGGTTGCAGCAGCTGTTGTTTTGATTGCTGGCGGAGTTGTTGTTGGCAATAATTTCCAGCGGGAGCCCGCGCAGACTGCACAATCACGTTCACAGTTGCAGAGTGTGGAAATGCCAGGTGGCGGTAGTGCAAACCTTATGATTTCCCATGCCGATAATACTGCTTATTTGGTGATGAGTGGCATCGCCGATCCCGCGCCAGGAACGGTTTATCAGATGTGGCTCATCCCTGATCAAGGTGCCTTAGTTTCTGCTGGAATCATGACTTCAGATGATGTTGGGACCACAACTAGGGCCACGCTTAATGATATTGGACCGTACAGCAGTTTAGGGTTTTCGGTAGAACCAATGGGAGGTTCGGCGCAGCCGAGTGCTCCTCCTTTTGTGCAGATCCCGCTCCTGTAGCGGGCAAAGTGTTGATCCGTAGACTGAGAAGATGCGGCTGCATAGGCTGTAAAGAAAGCTGGACCACAATGGACGTTCGGGAGGTCACTACATGAGTGTGTTGTCGAAGGTTAATTTCCCTTCTGATCTACAACGTCTTAGTGCTGCTGAGATGATTCAGTTGGCCCAGGAAATCCGTGATTTCTTGGTGGAAAAAGTTTCTGCGACCGGAGGCCATTTAGGGCCAAATCTTGGTGTGGTGGAACTTACTTTAGCTGTGCATAGAGTCTTTGATTCTCCAACTGACGCCATTATTTTTGATACGGGGCATCAGGCGTATGTACATAAGATACTTACTGGACGTAAAGATGGTTTTGGCGATCTGCGAAAAAAAGGTGGGTTATCGGGATACCCAGCTAGAGCTGAAAGTGAGCATGATTGGGTAGAATCCAGCCATGCCTCGGCAGCGTTATCCTATGCCGATGGTCTTGCTAAGGCTTTTCATCTTAGGCAACAGAACCGCTGTGTTGTGGCAATTGTTGGTGATGGTGCATTAACAGGCGGAATGTGTTGGGAGGCACTGAATAATATTGCCGCAGGTACGGATAGGCCAGTGGTTATCATTGTTAATGATAATGGTCGGTCCTACGCTCCGACGATTGGTGGACTTGCTAACCACCTTGCCGCGTTAAGGCTTCAGCCTGGGTACGAAAAATTCTTGGAAAATAGTCGCCGTGCGGTAAAAAGTTTTCCATTTATTGGACGAACTGCTTACACCTTGTTGCATGGGATGAAAGCAGGCATCAAAGATGCTGTTAGCCCTCAAGTGATGTTTGCAGATCTTGGTATTAAATATTTAGGTCCGGTGGACGGTCACAATCTTGATGCTATGGAATCGGCGCTCCGCAGGGCCAAGGATTTTGGTGGTCCGGTCATTGTGCATGCGGTGACAAGAAAGGGGATGGGATATGCGCCAGCGGAGAATGACGAAGCTGATCAAATGCATTCCACGGGTGT
Source organism: Mycobacteriaceae bacterium (assembly GCA_051646185.1). Taxonomy (GTDB): domain Bacteria; phylum Actinomycetota; class Actinomycetes; order Mycobacteriales; family Mycobacteriaceae; genus JBOFCS01. Next base: position 4,902 of record JBOFCS010000069.1, read on the forward strand.
TATTGATCCGATCACCGGGCAGGCTACCGCTGTACCCACTCCAGATTGGACCTCAGTTTTTTCTTCAGCTTTGGTAGAGCAGGGGACGCGTCGCAAAGATATTGTGGCGATTACTGCTGCAATGCCTGGTCCCACGGGTCTTTCGGCTTTTGGTGAACGTTTTCCTGATCGTATGTTTGATGTCGGTATTGCTGAGCAGCACGGGATTACTTCAGCCGCTGGTCTTGCTCTTGGGGGTATGCATCCGGTAGTTGCGATTTATTCGACCTTTCTCAATCGAGCTTTTGATCAGTTGCTGATGGATGTTGCCCTACTCCGTCAACCAGTTACGGTGGTTCTAGATAGGGCAGGGGTTACAGGTTCGGATGGTGCTAGTCACAACGGTATGTGGGACTTATCTTTATTGGGAATAATTCCTGGGGTAAGAGTAGCTGCCCCGCGTGATGCCGCTCGTCTTCGTGAGCAATTGGATTGTGCGCTCAGCATCAGTGACGGGCCTACAGTACTTAGGTTCCCTAAAGGTGCTGTACTGGAAGATATTAGAGCAGTTGAACGAATAACTGGGGGAGTGGATATTCTCGCTAAGCCCGAAAAAGGAACATCGCATGATGTGTTGATTATTGCAGTTGGCCCCTTTGCCGCTCTCGCGCTTGCTGTGGCCGGGCGTCTTGCTCAGCAGGGAATTGGTGTAACGGTCATTGATCCTTGTTGGGTTTTGCCGGTGCAGCCTTCCTTGGTTGAACAGGGGGCGAAGCATAAGCTTGTTGTTACTATCGAAGATAGCGGTGTGCATGGTGGCATTGGATCTGCCGTTTCAGCTGCCTTCCGCTTGCAGGATTTAGATGTTGCTTGCCGAAATTTTGGTGTACCGCAAATATTTCTTGACCATGCTTCGCGTGAACAAATTCATGCCGATCTTGGCCTTACTGCACAAGACATTTCAAGGTCAATTACTGGTTGGGTAGTGGGTATCGCTGAACAAATAGCAGAGCCAGAAGCGGAGAAGGCTAATGGCAATTAAATGGTCTAAGTTAGCCCAGTGTGGGTATTCAAACCCCGCGCTACTTTTCCTGGTTCAGGACTCTAGACCATTGCTCGGCGCTCTAGGGTAAGACTTTTTTGAAGCTGCTGATACTAGAGCTTGAGCAAGTGCAGCCGAAGTTAGACTGCATTGCCATGGACGGGCCCCGCCCGCGGCCAATCGTTCGGCAACAGAGGTTATGTTGACAACTTCTGGGCCGTCAGTTGTGCTCCAGTCCCAACATAGTTTTCGAACCAGTTCGGGTGAGAGCAAGTTCTCGACGGGAACTACAAGTTCTTGGCTGAGATTGGACAAAGCAGCTCTAGCGGCTTCAAGTCTTGCTGCGGCCACCGGATCTCTTTTTGCCCAACGATTTACCGGCGGTGGACCGGTCAAAGGGGTTGTTATTGGCGGTAGTTCCGCTTCGGGAAGTTCTCTGGCTTTTTTCAGGGCAGCAATCCAGATATGGGATTGCTGTCGTTGTCGCTGTCCGCTGAAAATAGGCAGCTCGAGTAGCGCCTCAGTAGTTGTGGGATGTGATAGGGCAGCGCTTATAATTGCCGAATCAGGCAGTACTCGTCCGGGTGCAGTATCCTTGATCTGCGCTAAAGTATCACGGGCAAGCCATAATTCACGGATAGCTGCTAATTGTCTAGGGGACTTGATTTTATGAATCTGCGAAGTCCGTCGCCACCGTTCGGGTTTAGGGGCCTGAGGCTTTATTGTGCGAATATGCTCAAATTCTTCTGCGGCCCAAGAAATCTTTCCTTGTTTAGTCAGTTCGGCGTTCATAGCTGACTGTAATTCTAATAGTACTTCAACATCCAATGCAGCATAATTTAGCCAATTGGAGGGCAATGGGCGTATAGACCAGTCGGCTGCTCCATGCCCCTTAGCTAGGTGTAGCCCCAGGGTTCTTTCAACAATTGCTGCCAAGCCTACTCGCTCAAAACCTGCTAATCGTCCAGCAAGTTCGGTGTCGTAAAGGGCTGCAGGGTGCAGTCCCAACTCGGCTAGTCCGGGCAGGTCCTGGTCGGCAGAATGTAGCACCCACTCCAATGCGTTGATTACTTCTGCTAGCGGTTGTAATGCTTCGGGGTGTGGGATGGGATCAAGTAAAATCGTTCCAGAACCTTTGCGGCGTAACTGGATTAGGTAAGCTCGTTGAGAGTATTTAAATCCTGAGGCTCGTTCAGCATCAACCGCTAGTGGGCCGTGCCCGTTGGCGAGGGCTCTTGCTGCTTTCCGGATCTGAGTAGGGTTGCAGGTTACTTCTGGGACCCCATCGCGCGGTTCCAATAATGGGGTTATCTGTCGCGCACAACCTTGCTCAATGTCAGGCATATTCAGCAATTTTACGGGTAGTCATAGTGATAAAGAATCGATTCTTAGCGGGTCCGGTAGCGGTTTGGATCACATTGAGATCTTTACTTTACTAGAGCCGATTTCTTGTGCTCAGTTCAGTTACGCCAACTGGAGGTAGGCCAGCGGCATACTCAAGAACTTCGCAGAATGCTTCAACGTGGGCACCCAGTTCGTGGGTGGTTGCGGTCCAAGAAGCTCGGAGTTCCAGTTGGTGTGCTCTTGGCGGTCCGGCGATATCCCCGTATCGCACCGATGAGGTTGCGGTGACAGTTCCTCCCAGAGCGGTTACTTTCTCGTGTCGGGTACTTAGTGCATCGACAAGCCAGCTCCAGGCAACTTCAGGTAAAAGCGGGTCTGAAGCTAAAGCGGCATCAAGGTCTGCTTGGATATAGGCAACCAACCGCATAGTGCCGTTCCAAGCCTCGTCTCCAGCTGGGTCATGGAGTAAAATGAGCCTGCCGAAGGCGTCCCCTTCGGACTGTTCGGCAACAAAATTAGATTCAGGATGTTTGACTTCAGCCCCGATGGCATAGCTGTAGGGTGCGAGTCGTTGAGGCGGGCGGATGGTGCCAATTTCAATTTCGGGACGAACAGAAACTGCATGCATCGCATCGATGGCGGCACGGAACTGGGCTGGCTCGGCTATGCCTACGGTGCCTGCTGTCGTCGTCACAGTAGCGGACGTTAGACCTGTCCAGCCATGCCACGGTGGAGGCGCGCCGGAGTGTGGACTATGGACGTGGCAACATAGGTCTTGATGAGCAATTACATGTGTGCCCGACGCCACCTACCGGATTCTGCATACCTTGCCGCGGCCTTAGGTGCTCAGCCAAAGCGGAGGCCGGTATGGTTTATGCGTCAAGCGGGTCGTTCCTTGCCGGAATATCGGGAACTACGTCGTAATGTGGGCATGCTGGAGTCCTGTTTTAACCCAGATTTGGTGTGTGAAATCACCATGCAACCTGTCCGGCGTCATGGTGTTGATGCCGCGATTTTATTTTCCGATATTGTGGTTCCGCTTAAAGCTGCAGGAATTGATTTGGATATAGTTGCAGGTGTTGGACCGGTGATTGCACACCCAGTCCGCGCTGCGGCAGATGTTTGTGCTTTGCCGCAATTGGGAGGTGATCAAGTAGATGCGGTTGCTCAAGCGGTGGAACTGTTGACCAGTGAGCTTGGCGATACCGCACTTATCGGCTTTGCTGGAGCGCCTTTCACCCTTGCTTCTTATCTGGTAGAGGGCGGCCCTAGCCGTAACCACGAGCGAACCAAGGCCTTAATGCATGCTGATCCGGCAACCTGGCATGCCCTACTTTCTCAGCTTGCCGATATCACCATTGCTTTTCTCTCAGTTCAGATTAACGCTGGTGTAGATGCCATTCAACTTTTTGATTCTTGGGCCGGAGCTCTTACACTGGCGGATTATCGTGAATTTGTACTGCCGCATTCGCAGCGGGTTTTTGCCGAAATTTCAGAGTTAAATTCTGGATCTGTTTTGCCCACAACGCATTTTGGGGTTGGCACGGGTGAATTGTTAGGGGCTATGGGTGAGGTTGGAGCTGATGTGGTGGGGGTGGATTGGCGGGTACCGCTTGATGTGGCGGCTCAGCGGGTTGGGTCCGGGAGAGCTTTACAGGGAAATTTAGACCCAGCGGTGTTGTTTGCCGGGTGGCCTGTTATTGAAAAACAGGTTCGTCGAATTATTGCCGAATCTGATCGTGCCCTTGGATATGGTGCGCGAGGCCATATTTTTAATCTTGGGCATGGGGTTCTTCCCGAGACTGATCCAGAGATTGTGACCCAGGTTGTGGAGTTGGTGCATTCGCTGTGACCTCGGTAGCTATAGTAGGTGGCGGCATTTCAGGGCTTGCCGCTGCTTATGAATTGCGAAGGGCGCTAGGTGATTCCGCTTCAATTGTGCTTTTTGAAGCATCAAGTCGATTAGGCGGTAAGTTATACACAGCTGAGGTAGCAGATTCACCTTTTGATCTTGGTGCAGAGTCTTTTATCTGTCGTCGTCCGGAAGTGTTAGAACTTGCCGAAGAGTTAGGCCTAACAGATTCGATTGTGCATCCAAGGGGGCTGACGCCAACGATATATGCGCGAGGCCAACATCATCAGCTTCCTCAAGAAACTCTGATGGGTATACCGTCTTCTGCTAGCTCAGTAACAGAATTATTTGATGACACCGAGTTGCGCCGTATCGAGGATGAGCCGGTAATACCGCTAACCTGGACTCCGGGTCAGGATGCGACGGTAGGGGATCTGGTCGGCTCGCGATTTGGCCAAGAAGTTGTGCGTCGGTTGGTGGACCCTTTTCTTGGTGGTGTGTATTCGGGCTATGCTGAGTCGATTGGTGTGCGGGCGGCGTTGCCGACCTTAGCTGCCGCCTTAGATTCTGGTGCCGCGAGCCTGACCGAAGCGGTTCGTCTTTCATTGCCAAAACAACAGCAGGGTGCAGTTTTTGGCGCTTTTGCCGCCGGGTATCAAGTTTTTGTTGAAGCCTTAGCTAAGAGTGCTCAGGTACATACCGGCGTTGAGATTACTCAGATTCAGGCGCGGGGATCTGGTTGGAAT
>JBOFCS010000122.1:0-22067 GCA_051646185.1 Mycobacteriaceae bacterium
ATACGAGTAGGGTACTAACTTCAATCGTGTAATACCAGAGCAATCCGATTCGAGAGTGTTTCCTCTTTTTCATTGCCTATTGTCAGGGTGCGGCTGTTGATGTTAGGTTGTGACTGGCTGTTTTGTTTTTGATGCGGAGGGTTTAGAGTGTCTGATCAGTTTTTTCGAGCGTCGCCGGAAAGAATTTTGGGGGTCAGTGCTCAGTTATCGGCAGCGTCTCAGGAATTGCAGCAACAATTAGCAACTTTAGATTCTCAAGTATCCGGGTTTTTAGAGCAAGGGTGGACAGGCGCTTCTGGCGGCGTGTACGCACACATCTGGCAACTATGGCATCACGGATGCGCCGAAATACAGGCCGGGCTCACCGATGCCGCCCAGGTACTCGCTCAGACCGGGCATGGTTTTGCTGCTACCGAGCAGCATAATACCGAGTCGTTGACAGCCCATTCCATTGCCGATACTCCTGTCCTCACCTGGTAGGGGAACTAAAGTGAGCGATTATTTTCATATTGACCCCAGTGGCCTCAATGATGCTGTGGCGTTGATGGAATCTTTCGATCACCGGGTAACAGAACTACTCCATCGCATTGATGCCACTATCGCTGAACTGCATATCAGCTGGGAAGGGGAAGCCGCAACAGCCCACAACCACGCGCATCAACGGTGGGTTCGTGGTGCCCAGGACATGCGGGAAGCGCTAACACAATTACGCGATACCGGAACTGGAGCGCATCACAACTACACGTCCAGCAGTGTCGTTAATACCAGGATGTGGCCGTAGTGGCCCCAATTACTTGCTCCCCTACTGAGCTTAATACTGCCGGGGCACAGATCATTTCAGTATCCACGGATATGTCCGCAGCCATACATTCACTGTCCGGGATACTGGGCGGGTGCGCTGCGATGGCGGGGAGTGACCCAGCGGGAACAGTATTCGCCCGTTCCTATGATAATTCTGCTCAATCACTGATCGAAGCTATCGTCGAAAGTGTCAATGGAACCTCACGGATCGGCGATGCCATTGTGATGGGGGCAGCTAATTACGCTGCCGCTGACGCTGCCTCGCACCCCGATGGGACCGTCACCCCGGTATTACCCAGTCCTACAGCAACACCGGCGGTGAGTGTGCCTGCCCCACCCTCAGCACACGGCGGAACCGGTGGTGGCCCGCCAGGATGGTCGTTACTATCGGCGGCAGTGTCGATGGTCTGGCCCAATGGGAACTCCGCTCAGTTGCGGGCGGCAGCGGCCGCATGGAAAGCATTCTCAGCTGCGGCAGCTGTGGCCCCCACCGGTTTAGCTACTGCCCGTCCACTTCTCGATCAGCAACTGGTCCCCGAACAGGACCACATCACTACCGCGTTGACCACTACCACACAATCTTGGGAATCCCTTGCGCAGCAAGCATCTTCACTGTCAGGTTTTCTTGCTGCGTACGCCACCTTCATTGATCAGACTCATCGGCAACTTCTCGATGTATTGTCAACACTGAGCTCCCCCACCAGCCTTCTGGGGGATATCGTTGAACTGTTCACCGGCGATGCCAGCGGCATGACGGAATTAGCCGCACAGGTCACTGCGGTACTCCACAATTTTGCTGAAGAAGTCGCGGCCCAAGCCACCCTCTTATCCCCGATCGTGACGGTGGCAGAAACTGTCATCAGCATCATGTCCAGCTATACCCATATGGTGTTGCAACCACTAGAAGACTTGGTTTACAACGATATCGCTCGCATCGTCAACGGGGCCGCATCCCTGCTGAACACCGCTGCCCATAACCCGGACGCAGTGATCGCTGCTGCCGCAGGAATCGGCATGATAACCCTCGGCGCCGGGGGCAACATCGGTGGACTAGCACTGGACACCACCGGCGTTGGGGCACCGGCAGGTCTGGCTGTCAACGCTGCTAGTACCGGGCTCATGATTGGCGGTGCCGCCAGCACCGCCTACGGCGGACTCACCATCGCAGCAGACACCGCAGTCGGAAAATACGCAATCAACCCCATGGAGATGCGGCATACCAGTGATCCGCCTGGGCAAACCGTGATGACTATGGGCGCTTTGGAAGCGGCTCCAGATACGGCAAAGAGGCTGAAGCACGTGGCATTAAACAGTACCAACAGAAAAATCCTAGTCGGTGGGTAAGTACTGAACAACGGAAAGCCACCGTTAATGGTGTAGACCACCACCGTTTTTACGATGCTCTGGCTCGTAAAGCTGATGGCACCTATGAAGGTATCGAGGTAAAGTCCGGCTCTGCCAGCCTAAGCGCTGCCCAACGCACATTCGACAACACCATCTCTCCTAACAACCCAGCGTATGCCACCATCACCAACGAACACGGCATCATCGAAACCATCAAAATCACCTCAACGGAAGTACGGAGAGTCCTATGAAAACTCATGGAATGCAAACAAACCTCACTGCGGCATGGATGAGTGAGTTCCGCGAAGAAATCGATGGTTGCATTGCCGCTGGTCTTAATAATCTAGGTGTGGAAGACGAAGATGGATACGCCGACGTTCACTACATCATGTACCGACTACTACCCGGAGCCGACCAAGAACACCAAGACCCCGGCCAAGAATACATTCAAGCCGCTGGCCACCCCCACCGCATGACCGTAGAAATACGCCGCGAAGAACCCGACGGCTACCGTCAATACGTCATCGGAAGACCAGAAGCCGCAACCGAAACCGACACCACCGAAACCATCGACTACGCCGACACCCCCTTAAACGTACGACCCTCAGAAGTCCTCACCGCCACCGAAGCCATCCCCATCTTCCTGCACTACTACGACCACCACAGCATCCCCACACCCTGGCACCTCAGAGAACGCCAACACTGGCCACACCCAGAAACCCCCATACAATCAACCCTCAACTGGGACTAGCACTTCGCCACTAGAGAATTATTACAGTGGTAACAAATGATGTTTACGTGGATTACGTTGCACTTCTTTATCTCTCAATATCCGCAACGCCTTACGAATTTCCAAACGGGTGCGATGTGGCTCAATTACTCCATCGATATATCCACGTTCAGCAGCAGTATAAGGGGTAGCGACATACTCATTATAAAAATCAATAAAGGCTTTGCGTAGTGCCGGCCCACCCTCACCAGCAGCTTCAATCTCTCTGCGCTTCAACAGACTAACGGCACCTTCCGCACCCATAACTGCAATTCGAGCTGTTGGCCATGCTAAATACATATCTGCGCCAAGCTGTTTGGAGCCCATCACTGCCCAACCTCCACCATAGGCTTTCCGAACCACGATGGTCACCTTAGGTACAGTAGACTCCGCATAAGAGAAAAGGAATCGCCCACCCCGCTTAATCACTCCATTTTTTTCTTGTTCAACACCAGGAAGAAAACCCGGAACATCGACAACAAAAACTAAAGGTATATTAAAAGCATCACAAATACGCACAAAACGACTGGCCTTGTCAGAGCTCTTAGTATCTAAAGCGCCACTGAGATTTAATGGTTGGTTGGCCACCACGCCTACTGGTCTACCATCGACTCTGGCAAATCCGGTAATGATATTTTGTGCAAAATCTGCGGTAATCTCATGGAAATCCCCATCATCAAAAATTCTCAGCAGGATCTCATGCATATCATAAGCCATATTGTCTGAGTCTGGCATAAAAGTATCAAGCCACAGATCATCCTCGGTAATCTCAGGTTCCAAACCAGGGTTAATCACCGGAGGTAGCTCTTGGCAATTTGATGGAAAATAGCTTAAGTACTTACGAACCCAATCAAAAGCAGCTGCTTCAGATGGAGCAACGTGATGAACATTGCCGTACTCCATTTGATTACGAGCACTACCCAATTCTTCTAGCGTAACATCTTCTCCTGTAACTTCTTTCAGTACTGCTGGTCCTGTAACAAACATGTACGACTGTTCGTCCACTGCGACAACAATGTCCGTGTTTATCGGAGCGTAGACCGCTCCACCGGCACACTTTCCAAGAATAATCGAAATCTGCGGGCACATTCCAGACAACGGCTCATTTCGACGGCCTAATTCGGCGTACCACACCAATGACGTCACTGCATCTTGCACTCGAGCTCCGCCCGAGTCATTAATACCAATAAATGGGCACCCAATTTTTGCGGCCCACTCCATGGCATAAGAAACTTTACGACCAAAAGTTTCACCGACGCTTCCGCCGAAAACAGTCTGATCATGCGAGAATAATGCAACTGGGCGACCATCGATGGTTCCATGTCCGGTAACGACACCATCACCGTACGGATTATTTGGGTCTCCTGGGCTTTTTGCAAGTGCGCCAAATTCAACAAAGCTTCCCGGATCAAGTAGGGCTGAAATCCTTTCCCTAGCAGTGGGAATACCCTTTTCATTCCGCTTTGCAATTGCATGAGCAGAGCCCGGCTCCTTAGCCAATTCAAGTTTTTCGCGGAGTTCGGCTAATTTTTGTGCAGTTGTTGAACTCACTTTATTTACCCTCAATTTCAGCTAGCTTTGTTGTTAAATGAGCGCCAACTTTACCAATGTACGGCTCATCAATCGCTGCAATATGATCGCCACCGATGGGGACAATTTCAAGATTTTCAACATACGGCCCCCACCCTCCATGCGATTCCCTGGTAGCCAAACTCGGCTCAAGCGCAATAGCATCGTCGTGATACCGATCTGCCATATACAAAGTCACTGCACCGTCATAAATCTCCGGTTGGGCAGTCTGGATGGCTCTATTATCCAACCAAGAAGTCCTCTGATGCTCAATAATTCCCCCGGGAATCTTTGCACCACTCATCTTGAGTAGATCCATAATAATTCTAATCTGGCCATTATCATCTGTGGCAGCAAGCTTTTCGTAAGGAAGTGGATAATCCACATTATATGTTTTCTTTGCAAACGCACTATACCGCTGCCAGCGAGCTTGAATTTCCTCAGTTGTATCCTCAACCTTGACCCCAGGCATAACGGTATCTATGAGACCAACAAATCGCACATCTGCACCATCATCGGTCAATAGTTTGGCAACCGCGTACGCAAGTACACCACCAAGAGACCAGCCAATAAGCACAAAAGGACCCTTACCTTGAATCTCTTTAAGTAGCGGCACATACTCTTTTGCCCGCTCTTGGATCGAACCTTCAACCCGCTCAAAACCATACATCGGAGTGGTCGGAGGCAATCGGCGCAGTAAAGGTTCATAGGCAACCGTTGAGCCACCTGCAGGATGAAATACAAAAACCGGAATCTCGTTAGAGCCTTCCGGCCTTGCCCGCAGTGTTCGAACTAAACCTTCAATCTCACCGCCTTCTAAATGCGGGCGAACAACATTAGCTAGTTCTTCAATAGTCCCAGAATCAAGAATATCGTCAAAGGTTACTTCCCCCTTGGCACGTTCAGATAAACGCGCTGCCAGTTTCTCTGCAGTATCATCATCAAGCACCGGTAATGGAGTAAAAATGCCTCCAGCTGATTTTCCTGTTATCACTGCCCAGGTTGCAAAAGTGAGGCGTTCAGCAGCATCTCGAGGTGGTACCCCACCTCCGGCTGCCTCAGTAAGCTCACGCTGGTCCGGGAGATTCTGCTGAGCAACAGCTTCGGGCGCTACCTCAACCTCGGCTAACTCTTCTTTAGTTTCAACTAAAGAATTGGGCTCTGTAGCAACAGCACTAGAATCTATACCGGCTGCTCGCTCGGCCTCTTTTTCCGCTTGCTGTTTTTCTGCCAAAGCTGCAACTTCATCCCGGTTTTCAATTGCATACCGAACATAAACTTCAACATCATTAAGATTGGCATCGCGCACGGCTTGCAGTTGAAGCTGTGGGATATCAAACTCATATTCCACACGATTCTTGATGCGGACTGCCATCAAAGAATCAAGGCCAAGTTCGATGAGAGCAATTTCCCGTGGCACATCCTCAGGAGCATAGCCCATTGATTCGGCAATGATATACGCCAAACGATCAGCGATACTTTCAGATCCTTCCGGATCCCACTTTCGACCAATACTGTCGATTACCTCTGGTAACTCTTCGCCAGTAAGTTGTGTCGGCACTGGGCTTTGCCCACCCACAGTTGCAATTACTGACGTATCTTCTTTGAGAGCAACAGCATCAGAAGTTACTACTGCGTCGAGTAATAATTGGAATTGATCTGCACTACGCGCGTGGACCTGAACCGAAGCCCCACCCGGATGCCGTTGCAAGGTAGTAACCAACGAGGAACCGCTTGGGGCTACCGCCTTGGTCTCAACAGCAACTATGGTTGCCGCGCTCAGGATTTGATTGGCAGCCGCTTTCACTAATTCAGACAAGTCAACCTCAACATCGGAAGTAAACTCCCAGACATGTCGGCCATCAGGCAAAGCTACATGCGCTCCTGGGATACGAGCAGCACTCGTACCACCTAGTTTTGCCTGAATCCAATGCACTTTTTTCTGAAAAGTCATCCGCGGAACAGCGGCAAATTCACCATCCGAAAATAGTGTTTTAAGATTTACCTGATGCCCATGAACATAAAGCTGGGCCAAGGCAGTAAGAAGGGTAAGTTCCTCATCCTCTTTACGCTTAAGCGTAAAGATAAGTTGCGGATCATTAAGCCCAGCAGCAAAAACCGTAGCAGCAACCTGCATTAAGGCCACAGGATTTGGCGCTAATTCGATGAACGTAGTGTGCCCGTTTTCCACAGCAAGTTTAACGGCATTAGTGAAGTACACACTGTGGCGAAGTCCCTTAGTCCAATAACCAACCTCGTGGACCGGATCACTACCAGGACGATAGTAAGTCTCTTGATTCACCGAAGAATAAATACCAACGTGCGGGGACTTCGCCTCAATTCCCATAAGCTCGGCAGCAAGTTCCCCCAGTAGCGGGTCAGTTTGAGAGGTATGACTAGCCCCTTTAGTCTGCAATACTCTAGCTAGCTTACCTTCCGATTCTGCCTGGGCAACAATAGCTTCTACTTGATTCTGCGGACCACCAATGACTGTATGGGTAGGTGCTGCATAAACACATACCTCAAGATCGGGATAGTCAGCTAATACTGCAGTAATGTCTTCGGCCGAGTATTCCACCAAAGCCATCAGTCGAATATCATCACCTGTGAGAGTTGCCTCAGCCTCACCCATCAAGCGTGACCTGGAAACAATAACCCGGACAGCATCTTCTAGTGAAAGTCCACCAGAAACGTATGCCGCAGCAACCTCACCCATGGAATGCCCCAGTACAGCTGTCGGCTTTGCCCCATGATGAACAAGAACTGCCGCCAAACCGACCTGAATAACGAAGATGCCGACCTGGGATGTTTCCACCCCATAATCCTGCGCATCATCGAGAAGCATTTCCGTAATGGAATAGCCACCCTCATCAACAACCAAAGCATCTACTTCGTCAACAGCCTTGGTAAACACTGGGTTTGATAGATAAAGTTGTTTGGCCATTTTTCGATGTTGGGAACCAAACCCTGAAAAAACCCACACCGGTCCATTGGAGGCTGGACCATCTGCTGAGATAACACCTGGCCCTGGCTTACCGGACGCAACAGCTCGAAGTCCGGCAATCGCTTCCTCATGACTCTGGGCTAATACTATCGCGCGCGAGCGTCCATGATTGCGTCTAGCTAAAGTTCGTCCTACTGATTCAAGCGAACTTGACCTACCAGCAGGGCTTTCCAGCCAATCCGCTAATTCCGCTGCAGCAGCACGACGCCGTGAGGGAACAAACGCCGAAACAGCAAGGGCAACTGACTTATGTGATACTGAACTAGATTCTAACCCCTGTGAATCCAGTTCGGTTTGCACTGACGCTTCTAACTTTTGGCCGTCCTCTAGGTCCTGCGATTCCTCAAGTAAGTCCGAGGGTAGAAGCTCACGCACCACCACATGTGCATTCGTCCCACCAAAACCAAAACCAGATACTCCCGCGACTGCATGCCCACTGTATCTTGGCCAATCAGAAGATTTTTCAACAACTTTCAACCGAGCTTGATCAAATGGAATATAGGGGTTTGGACCAGAAAAATTCAAGCTTGGTGGAATCTTGTTCTGCTGCAAGGAAAGCACAACCTTAATCAGACCAACAGCACCAGCAGCTGACTCCATATGCCCAAAATTAGTCTTTGCAGATCCTAATAAAGTCGGCTTATCCTCTGCTCTACCCCGGCCTAAGACCTTACCAATCGCTTCTGCTTCAATTGGATCACCAAGAATAGTCCCAGTCCCATGCGCCTCAACATAATCAACATCAGTCGGCTTAATACCTGCATCGTGGTATGCCCTACGAAGAACATCAACCTGGGCATCTGGGTTGGGCGCAGCAATACCATTAGAGCGACCGTCTGAATTGACCGCAGTTCCAGCGATAACCGCAAGAATACTGTCACCATCCCGGCGAGCATCTACCAGTCGTTTCAAAACAACTAGACCACCACCTTCGGCACGAATAAAACCGTTGGCGTCCTTAGAAAAAGCTTTAATTTTCCCATCGGGTGCGAGCGCCCCACCAAGTTCATCATAAGCGATTGTGACCGCTGGGGCCACAATCATGTTCACCCCACCAGCCAAGGCCACATCCGCTTCCCCCGCACGAAGAGCTCGAACTGCCTGGTGAACAGCTACAAGTGATGAAGAGCAAGCCGTATCTACGGCAACGCTTGGCCCACGGAAATCATAAAAATATGACACTCGGTTAGCAATAATGCTGCTTGCCGCACCCGTTAATCCGTACGGATGAGCAACCGTAGGGTCACCAGCAATGAGAAATCCATAGTCATTGGTGGAAGTGCCTACATAAACACCAACATTATGGCCCTTAAGCTCGTTGACCGGAATCCGGGCGTGCTCAAAAGCTTCCCAGGTGAGCTCCAGCGCCAGGCGTTGTTGCGGATCGATCATCGAAGCTTCTAACGGAGATACCGAAAAAAATTCGGCATCAAAAGATTTCACGTCGTCAAGGTATCCACCCCAGGTATTGGCACTAGCAATTTTCTCCGCAACCATCGCGTCACCAAGAAACTCACTCCACCTCCCTTGCGGAAGAGCAACTATCCCATCTCTGCCATTAATAAGCATCTCCCACACAGATTCGGCGGTATTTGCTCCGCCGGGGAACCTGGCACTCAGTCCCACAATGGCAATATCATGGGCCACCAATCCATTATCCGTACGTTCCCAAGACTCAGCGGATTCCTCAGCAAAAATAGGTTCACCCTCAATGATTCGCTGCGCGAGTGCCCCAATAGTGGGATGTTGATATGCAACAGTTGCGGTCAGAGTTACCCCAACCAGCTCCTCAATCTCCCCAGAGAGTGCAACTGCATCCCGAGAAGACAAGCCAAACTCTTCCATCGGTCGATCATCGGTAACCTGCTCCGTCGGTAATCCTGTGGCCTCAGCCACCCAATTGCGTAACCAGTCGCGCAACTGAGCAACCGTCATATCAGTTACTGCTGCGCCAGAAAAACCAGAAGGTTCAACCATCGAGATGTTCACATCCAAACTACGGGGTTAGGTGGTTATTCAGTAGGACTATCAGGGAAAGCTGTCTGCGTGTAACCACCGCGCAAGCTTCCATCTATATAGCTGGCCTTACAAGCCCGCCGCCCAATCTTTCCGCTCGAAGTGCGGGCAATTGAACCTGCCGGTACCAGGAGTACATCGCGTACCGTCACCCCATGCCTAGCCGAGATGGCTGCTCGAACTGCATCTGCCACTGGCTGCGCTTCAGTTTTCCCAGCGCCAGGAGCCCGTTCAGCAACAATGACTAGCTGCTCAGAAGTATCTTCGGGATCTCTACGCAGACCTGAGTCATTATTTTCAAAGACCGCTGGTGGAAGTTCATTAGCCCTCACCGAGAACGCGGCAACAAAACCTGGGCGTAGCGCTGGACTAGCCTCTTGTGCTGAGGCTTCCAGATCTTGTGGGTAATGATTTCGACCATCAACAATCACCAGATCCTTAACTCGCCCAGTGATATACAACTCACCGTCGATATACACCCCATAGTCGCCGGTTCTTAACCAGTACCCACCTTCAGGCACTCCTTCAGCCCGAGAAGAGGGCGTACGAGAAAGTAAACGGTTTCGGAATGTCTCCTGAGTTTCCTCTTCACGACCCCAATAACCTATGCCAATATTGTTGCCATGTAACCAAATTTCTCCCACTCGGCCATCTTCAAGCTCAGCGCCAGATTCTGAGTCAACTATGGCCGCCCACTGGTCAATGGAGACATAACCACAGGAGACCTGAGGCACAGCTCCAGGAGCGTCCTCCGCTACTTTGACCACATACCCCAAATTCAGCGCATCCCTATCCACATAGATAGTCCTTGCCTCGTCTTCAGGACGGGTAGTCGAGACAAAAAGCGTCGCCTCAGCCATACCGTAAGAAGGCTTTATGGTTGTTTTAGGTAGCCCATAAGGGCCAAAAGCCTCGTTGAACTTACGCATTGATGACGGCGTCACCGGTTCACTGCCATTGATGAGACCAATGACTTTGCTCAGATCCAAGGTTTCACCATCGCGAGGCAATCCACGCGTAGCAGCATGTTCAAAAGCAAAGTTTGGTGCAGCTGCAAAAGTTCCCGCACCATCATTGGCCGCAGCAAGTTCACGTATCCAACGAATAGGTCGCTGTACAAAAGCTCGGGGAGACATAATCGTGACATAACGTCCACCAAGAGCAGGAAGGATAACTGTCAACAAGCCCATATCGTGATACATAGGCAACCACGTAACCCCACGATGACTCTCATCGAGCCCAATGGTCTCGATCATTTGGAGCACATTGGTTGCCACAGCACGATGTGTGATCTCCACACCAGCTGGCACCCGAGTAGACCCGGAGGTGTATTGCAGATAAGCAATATCGTCCAGATTCTTATCCGGACGTACCCACGTTTGGCCTACAGTGTCAGGGATTGCATCCACAGCAATAATACGTGGGCGCTCTGCAGCTGGTTTGCTACGGAAAAATTGGCGAACCCCAGCCGCCGAATTTGTGCCAGTCAAGATAGCTGAAGGGGAGCAGTCACCTAAGACGGCGTGTAAACGATCAGTGTGACCCGGTTCGTCGGGATCAAATAGCGGTACTGCAATAAGACCGGCGTGAATTGCCGCAAAAAAAGCAATCACATAGTCCAAACCCTGTGGCGCAAGAATAGCCACCCGGTCACCACTGTTGGCAACTTGTTGCAGCCGCGCAGCCACCGCACGAATACGAAGGCCAAAGTCATGCCAAGTCAACTCATGGGCCACTCCATCACGTTCACGTGCGTAATCCATAAATCGATAGGCCAAAGTCTGGCCATTTTCCCGTGAGTTCAGCTCAACACGGTCCACCAAAGTTTGGTCCTCTGGCAGAGTAATTCGACCATTTTTATCGATGAACGGGTTCATATTTTCTCCTGTCAAGTGCGCTGAACTCTCGAAACACCAGTAACAAGATCCGACAGCCCCGTTCTGTCTCGCCAACTACCGAAACGTGTCTCAGCCTTAAAGATGGTACCGATTCAATTTCTTGGGTTAAGCCTTAATCGTGTGATTTTTTACTCACTCGCCTTTAAGTATCTCAACAACTGGTGCAAAGGTTTCCATCTGTGTAGGGAAAATGCCCACATACGACATTGTTGTCTGCGCCCGTACATTGCGGATTTGTTCTGCAATCTCCTCGAAGGTGCCAAAAGCAAGATATGGTGAGGTTAAAATGTCCTCAACAGTCAGCTGCACATCAGCTTCAATATTGGGCGGATAACCTTGAGCAATGGCTCCTAACGCCATTTCCGCAGTTGCCTCTCGGTCATCGGTAACAACAATAGTGGCGATAGTCCAGTTCAACTCTATTTCTGCAAAACGATCTCCGGCAGCTGCGCGTATTCGATCTACCCGTTCCATGGTTTTTGTCAAAGTCATATCACTGAGTTTTAGTTTTCCTTCAGCAGTGGTGCCAGTAGCTACCGAAATAATGTCTGCATGCTTTGCTGCTAGGGCCAACATTTTTGGCCCACCGCCACCAACCGCAATCGGAGGTCGTGGGCCTTGACGTGGCCTTGGACTGCCCTGTAATCCCCTGATCTGGTAGTACTCCCCCTCGAAGGTTACTTCCTGACCACGCATTAGACCGTCGAGAATAGTCAAAGACTCGTCCAACTTCTTAATGCGAATCCCGGGGCTCTCATACTCGATCCCGGCCTTATCAAATTCTTCTTTCATCCAACCAGCACCAATGCCCAGCTCAAGCCGACCACCAGAAAGCACATCAATAGTGGTTGCTTCTTTGGCAAGTATTACCGGGTGCCGGAAACCATTAGCCAGCACTGAAGTAGCCAAACGAATTTTATTGGTGGCAACAGCTAAAGCTCCTAAGGCCGCCAAAGGACCTACCTGGTTTCCCAGATGATCCGGGATTGCAAAGGTGTCATACCCAAGTTCTTCAGCCTTTTGGGCAAGCTTCACAAAACGACGAGCCCCACCCTCCTCGGCATTACCTTCACCACCAGCACCAAATCGAAATTTGCGCAGCTCAGATGTCATTCGCTTGGCACTCCTGCTCGTAGATTCTCTCTGTATCGTCCATGGCTGTTGCCTGGGATGCGGCCCTAGCACTGTCAGTGCCTCAAGTAAGGCCTAGACCTAACACAACTCTACTAGGCTCCAACTTATCAACAGATCAGATCACTCATGTCTAGGCCTCGGGGCTGAGTCCAGTAAGCTACTGAACCAGCCCTGCATCCAGGACGTGGCACTCTGACCATCCAACTGCCAATAGTTTGTCGTGTTGTACATCGCATGAACCGGATTTCCGTTAGCAGCGACTAATGTCGCAAGGCTTCCCGGGATATTTGTTAATGACAACGCTTGGTTAGGTGCAGCACAAATAAGATCCCCTGCCGCACATATTTCCCTGGTCCGACCAGTAAGAGAGCCAAAACCACCTGGACGTTTTCCAGTCATTGTGATTCCCGGCACTCTTAACCCACCCAGAGCAAGTTCAGCACCTACCCCTTCAGGTGATGGACCTACATTTTCTGCCGCAGCCGGGTCTCGACGACCATCGGCGATAAGCCCTACCCCCAGAACAAGCTCTTGAGGAATCGGACCAACCGCACTACCAATATTTGACGCAATATCTCCTGCGATCACCGCACCTTGCGAAAATCCGGCAAGAATAAAGGAGGTTAAGGGACATCGAGCATGAGTAGCGCTAATCACTCGATTCGCTTCAGCAAGCCCAGCGGAACGGCTGGAATTGTACGACTGCTGACCATCTGGGGGAAAGGCCAGTGGATTTGAGAATTGGGCAGGATAGGCAATGGTATAGACGCTAACGCGATTTGCCGCGAATTTTTCTTTAATAGGATTAGTGATATTAAGCATTAACGAGGCCGGGTTAAAAATAGGATTCAACGGATCATCTCCGACCGAAGATTCCCAAGTACCTGGAACTGAAATCAATTGAACATCAGGACAATCCGCAGATTGAGCATCCGGGGGCGAAACCACCGGCGGCACCGGCCCAGGGCCGGGAGCAGACCCAGGCCGCAACAACACAATCACTAAAACAACGGCTAAAGCTACCGCCAGTAGCACCACGAATATTGCTAACGCCGCTAAAACACCCCACCGTTTGCGCCTGTTACTTGAACCTGCCATTACTTACACCCAACCTAACAATAATTCGCCGAAGCAACCTGAATATATTTGTTAGAAACATCCTCAGCATTTATTGTTGCGCCTGTCCCAGCCGCTTCCGAAGCGACCATTGGCAATACAAATATTTTAATTTGTTCATCATTTTGCCCAGCCGCTTTGGCCTGACAGATGTAAGTACCAGTATTGAGTGCAAGATCCCCAGTACCCGAATACTGGATACCTGCTGCCTTAAGTGAGTCTAAGAATTTCAGGTCCTTATCGGTCCGAGGTTGAGCAGTAGGGCCTGGGTAATCAGGAGGCAAGGCTGAAGGTGTTTCGGCGGGCCCAGTAGCGGGCGGGGCAGTAGGACTGACCACAACACTAGGCACCCCTTGGCTGGCCGAACCACTAACGCTAGGAAGCACTGTTGTTGCAGCTGTAGCTGTTGTCTTTCTTGTGGGATCCACACTTGCTGAGGAATCGTCACTGCCACAGGAGGTCAAAGCCCCCAGTGCAGCCACTAAACACACAGCACTGACTAACGTCTTCTGAAAATCTTTTCTGTAGTACACCTACAAGCTCCACTCATCGTTAGCAAACTTCTTCGTCTACTGCCTTACTGGATCGTGATTAGGAAATGGTGACTTTGCCGTTAACAACCTGAATAAATCCACCTTGGAAATTCACTCTGAACCCACCAGCAATCGGGAACTGGTCACTCACTGGGTAACCAAGACGACCATTTTCGTATCCTTGGCTTCCCCAAGCGTCAAAAATTGCACCTAACGGTACTGACCAGGCGCCGGTAGCAGGGTTCCAGTAGATGTTGCCATGCTCAAAAGCGGTGAATCGCCCATTGTCTCTAATGACAATTTCATTGGTTTTCGGCATGCCGAGGAATCCGGTTTCAAAACCAAGTGCTGCATACTTATCCATAATTCGACCCTGAACAGCCTTAGCTCCAGTTGCCTGACTCCAGTACATAGCGCCGATCTGAAAACCTTGCACCGCACCAGCACCAGCAAGAATTTTCGCCTCATCGCGGGTGGGGTAGCCAAGAGGCCCACCTTCATAGCCTTGTCTAGCCCACTCTTTTAGGATCTCTCCATGTATTCCATGAGCTCCAGTACTTGGAGTCCAGTAGATTGATCCCCGCTCGAATAGATTAAATCGGCCAACTCGATCCGGCGTTCCCAATTCATCGGTTGTTGGTAACCCAAGAGAATCCCCCACCCAGGTTGAACTAGCACCCCCAGGACCACCGGCATACTGGTATTCACCACCGATAGCACCCGAAATTGAATGTGCCCCAGTACGCGCGGACCAAAAAACTCTTCCCAGATAAAAATCTTGTGCAAATCCTCCAGGGACCGCATACTCTGAGGTCAAGCAGCCCCCAAGCCAACTTTGTACAGCATGCACTTCACCTATCGCACCGCCAATAGAGCATCCGGGTGTTTCTGCAACATTGAGGGCATTGGCGATTTGCGGCCAAGCTTGCATCATCTCAAACTGCCAATACGGCCAAGAATGAGTCCCCGAAGGCCGATATACCGCTTGCGCCGAGATACCAAGCTGCACAAGCTTTGAAGCAAAATTTTGCGATGTTAGTCGTGAAAGAATCTCCAGCGCCATACCTGCATAGTTAGTAGTAACACCAGGGATACCCGTTGGCTGATCATACTGACCAGCTAAACCGCTACCGCTAGAAATGTAAATACTTAAGCCTTTCAGCTTTTCGGCATTAGCGTAGGGATCATGCGCCGCCCATTGCGGATTCGATGGGGCGCCCCACATCGAATATGAGTCATAACCACCGGCATCTAGCATGGCAATCTGAATCGCTTGCGGCATTCCTAAAGAAGTAGTCTGCAACACACCGGAATAGGAGCCAACAAATTTAAACATACCTGGATTGCGTTGCGCGTAAAACATTGCCGAGGTACCCCCCATCGACAAACCTTGGATTCCATTTACTCCATTTGCCCGCCAATCATTTTCTAGGATTGGCGGTAACTCTTTGGTGAGGAAGGTTTCCCACTGGTAATTCTTCCCGTTATTGGGCTGTAACCAGTTTGAATAAAAACTTGATTGGCCGCCTATCGGGAGCAGCACGTTAATGTTTTTGTCTGCATAAAAATCGACAATATTAGTGTTGATTGTCCAGCCACTCTGATCATCTTGAGCACGCAAGCCATCAAGGGTATATAAATACGGGAATTTTGCATCTGGAGTTTTATTCCAATCCCGTGCCAAGAGAATCTGCACCTTCTGATCAGCACCCATTGCCGGTGAGAAAACCGTGAGCTGAACTCGCCTGTCAGTGATCCAGAAAACACTCTTGACTACTACTCCACTCAACACCGGGGCTGCCTGCAGTGGGGCTGCGGCAACAGGGGTGGCGGTACCAACAGCAGCTGGTCCGGTGAGTCCGAGCGCCAGAGGTAGGGCCAATACCACTGCCCACATCTTCTTGGCGCGCATCTTTTCCTCCTGGATATTTTCTGGGCAATACCAATTTTGTGACATTCTGTGCACTTAGGACAACAACTGAAGCTGACATCCTATGCCAAAGAACGTCCTACATGCATGATCTTTCATACACGTAGGACGTTCTATTTTGGTGTTGCCGCGCTGTTACGCGTGTTACTGAAGTGAATTAAATCAAGTTTTGTGGAGGCCAATCGCCCAAACTTGCTATCACCAAGCACTGAGCGTATTGAGGATCTGCGGACGTGCTTTCCATAGCTCATCCTGCCAATACCGCCACATATGTGTTCCTGCCGCAGGGAAACTATAAGTGACCGGCAAACCATTAGCAGTAGCCAGAAGCTGGAAGGCGCGGGTATTGGCTAAAGAAAGTGCTTCGAGACCAATGCCCATACCCGTATTAAAGTAATCAATAAAACTCCGCGGATTGTTATAGGCACCTGGTAGCCCACTAGCTGCAGAAACATATAACGACAGACCACGCAGTTTATCGATATTCAGACTTGGGTCATTGCGAATCCACGCTGGGTCCCACGGCGGGCCCCACATTGAATCAGCATTGTAACCACCCTCATCTAACATTGAAATACGAATAGCAGCCCGCATACCAGGCACCGCTAGAACTGGGTAGCCTGAAATCGATGCCGCAAACTTAAACTGATCTTTATGATGACCAGCTAAGTTGAGAGCAGCAATTGCTCCCATAGACAAACCAACGATGCCATTATTAGCTCGAGATACACCACGCGTTTCCAGATAGGTAGGCAGTTCCTCAGTGAGGAAAGTTTCCCATTTGTAGGTGTAGGTCTGACCATTAAGATTACTAGGGAAATACCAGTCCGTGTAGAAGCTGGACCGACCACCAACGGGCATAATCACGTTAATATTGTTATCGGAAAACTGGCGGAAAGCATCGGTATCGAGGTCCCAAGCATTCCAGTCATCCCTACCACGCAGGCCATCCAAGAGATACAGCCCAGCATTACCACCGCGAGCCGACCACATCACCTGAATCTTGATCCAACGATCCATGGCGGCTGAATAGACATTAATATCCTCACGCCGAGGGTCGCCGGGACGTGCCTGTGCTGGCGCTGCCAGTGAAACCACACACGCTGCCAGCATCCCAGCAATAAGCGGAAAGATCATTGCTGAGGTAAGGGCACCTTTGATGCGCTGTTTCCACCCTCCAGCCTTGTACGATTTACTCAAGGGCTTCACTAAATTGCTCTCCTTAAACTTCCACATCACGCCAAGACTTCACCGGAGAAACCATGGCTTCTCCCATGCCTAGACGCATGTCACACCCTACGGAATGTAGGCGACTCATCTCATCCTGATAGACGTTACCAAATTGTAATCAACTTGGAGAATCAATTGGATGCACTTGGGCAATACCGGAAGGTACTTGAAAACCAGATTCCCAATAAATTTCGCTATTTGGATCTTCTTTTGCCGTCAGGAACCAGTAGTCCATTTGTGCGGCCTGCTTAGTCACTGTGAATACCCCAAAACCATGAGCATCAAGATCTAAGAATCGAACATGGTGATTGGCAGCTTTAAGCGCCCCCTCAGCAACCCGACCAACCGAATGCTCAGGAGTGCCCGTGAGATCATCAATATTGGGCGAACTTACCGAGGTGACAACCAGTTCCGTGGCAATAGTTCCGGCTCCAGGATAATTAGCCGGGTCTACGGGAATATCACAGGCCCAAGAAGTGTGAATATCCCCGGTAATAAACACCGTATCCTGCACCCCGTTATCAACAAGAGCAGTTAACAGTCGCTGACGATCAGCGGTATAACCATCCCAGGCGTCGGCGTTATATGGGATACCTCCTGCAGGAACCCCTAATAGTGACGTTAACGCCCTCGTCGTTTCCACCTCCAATGGCGGGATAAGCACTGGAGTTACCATCACCGGGTTGCCAATGATCTTCCACTGCACCGCAGAAGTCACTACCCCACTGGTTAACCACTGCATCTGCTCAGCACCGGTGATGGTCCGATCCACCGCATCCACCTGAGCAGAGACCAGAGAAGCCTGTTTTGAACGGTAGGTTCGCAAATCCAACATCGACAACTCCATCAATGTGCCAAACCGCAACCGCCGGTAGAGATGTCGATTATTATCTGAACCGGCAACGCGCACCGGCATCCACTCAAAATAAGCTTGAACTGCTGTTGCCTGACGCTCAGACCACGAACCCTGGTACTCGCTATCGCCAGTCTCGCCGTCTGCATAGGCATTGTCAGTAAATTCGTGGTCGTCCCAGGTGCAGATCCAGGGCACAGCACGATGCGCTGCCTGCAAATCAGGGTCTGTTTTGTATAGCCCGTGACGTATTCGATAGTCCTGCAACGAAACAATCTCATGGCTTGGCTCAACCGGACGAACAACCCCAAACTTTCCGGGATACCCACCCGTTCCATACTCATAGATATAGTCGCCAAGATGGATAATCGCATCCAGATCATCACGGTAAGACAAATGGCGGTAAGCCCCAAAAAATCCTGATTCCCAATTTGCACAAGAGACCACCCCAAACCGAAGTTGATCAATATCAACATCATTGGCCGGTGCGGTCCGGGTCTTTCCGATGGCTGACTTAACTCCAGCGAATAACCCGTCAAGTACCGTAAATTGGTAATAGTAGACCGTCCCACTCACCAAGCCTTGCACGTCAATTTTGACCGTATGATCGGAATCAGCATGTGTCAGATAAGAACCCTGCACAACAATCTCATTCATATCTGAATCCGTTGCCATACACCAGTTTACTTTTGCACTCCCCCCAAGACCCGAACCTGGGATAGCCTCAAAGGAAGGGGTGACCCTAGTCCAAATAATTACTGACGAAGGAGCCGGATCGCCTGAAGCGACACCGTGGCAAAATGGGGTCTCACTACCAGAATCGGCAGAAGCCATTCCAGTCGCCGATGTTGCCACGCCAACACTCACGGCAGCAACGGCGGAAGACTGTAAAAATTTACGTCGCGAAAAATCAACTGTAGGGGTCACATCTATTGACGGTAGTTGTCCAAAAGGATCCCAGCAACTTTTAACCAGTTGTTCCGGTTAGCAGACTCACCTACCAACACCACATCTCTTAGGCAAAACCGCACTACACAGGGGATACCCAACAAAGCAGCTTTCCATAAAGTCAATAATATTTGATTAACCTATACTATCTAAAGATATTGCAGCCAAATAACTTAACTATTAATTGCCGATAAGGGAACCCGAAATTAGCATTTGAATAAATACCGGAGCATCTGAACTGCACGAGTTTGCACCGCCCGTTAATACAAACACCCTATGGGTACTGCTCAAACCAGAAACGAATTTCGTTAGCAACCTGTTCATTTTGTGGCATTTGTGCATGGGTAGGACAAGCACCACCGTAATTGACAATATGGTTGTACGCCCCAGTCAATTCAGTTCGAGTTGACGGCCAGATCATCCCATCACAGTTTGATCTCCAGGTCTCATACCTCGTGGGTCCTGGTAGATAATTAATGGTTCGTAACTCCGTCTGAAATAAATCAGTTGGAATTATTTCATTACATCCTTGCGCCTGATAAAACGCTAATGCACAAATAAAGACGGCACCATCGCTTCCAGTGTTTGGGCCCGCAATACTTGCCCAATGTCGAACTTTCATATTGCCGCCAAGCCTCTGGATGTAATATCGGGACGGAAGACTCCCTTGCGAAAAGGCAATGATGTCGAGGGTATCCCAGCCAGTTCGAGCAAGTACTGCGTCAACTCTATTTTTAAGTTGTTGTGCGGTAATGACATTAGATAAATCTGTATCATAGTCGAACCCATACATCTCTTCGGATTTCCAACCATAACCGGGAGTACTCCCTGAACCAACAAATCTGGAGTACACCGAGGTCGGCCCAAGAATAAAATCAGGATTTATACAGCTTCCTCGCCCATGAACAAACAGAACCGGGCGTTTAGCCGTCTTGCCGCTGGTTGTGCGTGGCGGCGTGAGAACCGCTTCTGGTGTTGGGCATCCCGGTGCGGTTGACAACGCCTTTGGCCTCACTTCAGCTACCGCCTGGGTTGCCGTTGGGCTAACAATTACTGCACTGACGACAATTACCCCACTAACCACAGCACCAAAGGCACGCGCTCCTGATTTTTTTACTACCAAAAATAGATTATTCACTTCTCACTCCTTGCATCAGAGTAATTTTCAAGTTACACATAAACTTTTATTTCACGGATTCCATACACCACCACGGCAATCGCCTGTCGATACTCCCGGCCAGAAATGATTTCTCACAGTTAACCCAACATATTTATTTGTCGGAAGTGAATTATGGTCAGTACTGCCTGTCGTAATTAAGTGGTGACAGGAACCCCGGAGTGCGCTTGTCGATTGCGGTGAAGTGGAGTCATTAACTCCGGTGATTGAAACCCACTTCAATGCATTTCCCGGGGTCTCATCTCCGGAATTTAATGCGCTCATAAACTGTGAATTTGGTGCCATTTGGCAAAAAGCCCAAACCGGATTTCCCCAACAAAATGGCAGCAACCCACTCCAAGCCGCTGCCGCAGCACCACGGTTTGGAGTACCAATCGTGACAACCGTATCTATGTCGTTACCACAGTAGCCAAACTTCACACAGGCCCGTGCCACTAGACCACCCATTGAGTATCCCACCAAATGCACTCTAGGAGCATTATTTTGCTGCTTTACCCAGCGAACAGCAGCGGCCAAATTTCTAGCACTATCGTCAAGGCTGGCATAACCAGAGTTGTCATACTGAATAAAAGGCCAGAGATTCTTCTGGACAGAACCACTGGAAAACCAAGCCCAGCCACCAACCACGCCATCAACGGAACCACCCAAGGCATCCGTAACGGCAGGGATAGGGTTTTGATTCGTAGCAGCGGTATTTGTGTAAAAAATATTACCGCTCCATCCGTCAATCATGATAACTGGCAATCTCGTGCTCGCTGCTAACGCAGTTCCTGATGACCACGGTGAAAAAGAAAGAAGCCCAGCCATAACTATTGTCGCCAATACACTCACCGCACGTTTAACATAAGTTTTCAACAAGACTCACTCCTACCACTGACTGCAATTGCAGAACAATACTTGGGGTAAGTAGAGCCCACTGCGGGAAGCAAAACTAGAGGAACTGACTCTTGTGCACAAAATTGCACCAAATATGCACAAACTGGCCAGTCCCCCGATTCCTGAGGAACCTGAAGCTGCAAAAATTGATAACGATTACGCAACAGTCCCACACTTCACTATGAACATTAGAAGTCTTGACAGTGACGATGCGGTAAAACCCGGCAAATGCCTGGATTCCGAATGGACAATCGTCCAATTTGAGTCATAACCTTGAGCCGACTGGCTACACAGGATTCTGTGATGAGCCGAATATGGAGAGAACAACCGGGTTCCTCTTCCGATAAGGCGATTGGCAAGGAACTATGCAGCACCATCAGAAATTCTCAGTTCGTGGCATCACCGTCACCGCAATCAGTTCAGTAATGTTCCTTTTATTAACGCTCATAACATCACCTGTGGCTGCTGCGGAAGAACCAGCAACAGCAGACACCACCAGCACCACCACCGACTGCCTCACCCCCGACACTGCATCCTTCGGTGCAGTAATCAACGCCGTAGCCAGGCAACTACGCCCCTCCGTCCCCGAAGCTTCCATAGAACTCTTCGACAACAGCCTGCACGACCTACAAAACACATTGGCCAACACCATCATCAGCCCACTATCAGTATCCACCCCCACCACCGAACTCAAAGGACCCATCATCGACGTAGCCGACCCCATGGTCAACTACATCGTCAGCACCCTCCTAGAAATCCGACGCGGCGAACACACCAGCGGCCTCCGCCTCCAAAACCTCACCCTCAACCAAGCCATCGAAACCGCAATCCTTGGCCTCTACATCTTCAGCATCCCCGCCAAAATCATT
>JBOFCS010000134.1:0-7829 GCA_051646185.1 Mycobacteriaceae bacterium
GTGCTAATCGCCAGAGGTAGGCATAGTGGCGGTTTAAAAGTTCAGCGAAAGCATGTGGGTGCCCAGCGACGTGTGCGGTGAGGAGTTCTGCATCGGAGGCCTTGGTTGTGGCCTCCCCCCAACTGGTTCGCACCAGGGCGACATTAGCTGTAAATCGTTCAGACTGGAAGCGGAAACAGGGTTATATGAGATACAAATCTGGGGATGTACTTTGTTAAACTAAAAGAACCACACCCATAAAAATTAGCTGAAACCGGACATTCCCAATAAATTCAGGTTCTGATCAGTGTGAATCAGGAAATCCCCATCACAGTCACTTCGCTAATTTTAGATTTGTTGGCAGATCCGTCCTTACCTAATTCACTAATCCAAACAATAAAATATTTTGTTGAATTAACAGATGTGATAGGTAGCACGGTCTTCCCCGGTTGCAATTTTTTGGCCTCAACAAGCACTTGGGTGTCGTCAAGGGATCGCGGATTGCTACTACTGGCAGATCGAATTTCTACTGTTGTTCCTATAGACGGCGAATCGATAGAAATTTCAGTAATTTGTGTTGGACTATTCAGAGTGAAAAGCAGGCCCACTCCGTTTTTGAAATTAGGGAAAGGTGTCGGATCTCGGTAGGCATCGGTTTCCCAGAATGTAGCGGAATTACCATCATGAGCCCGATCAGCGCTCCCGGGATTATCCTTATCTCCTTCTGGGGAAAAAACAGTGACAGCAGTGGTCTTCATAACAATCGGAGTACCAGCTGGGGTATCAGGAGAGGTTTGACTAGTGGCAGGAGTTGTTAATCCAATATTTTGTTCAGTCAAGGGTTTTGAGGTATTTCCAGGGCCAAATAGTGAACCAACCCACCAGCCCAGTAGTCCAAGTACCGCGATTGCGGTAACAATGGCAGCAGCAATGATAGCAAGAGTGCGAAGCTGATTTTCTCCGTTACGAAAATCAGTAATCCGTGAGTTTAGTGTTGTTGGGGTATTAGTGAATCCGCTGGCTTGAGTGGTAAGAGTGGGGTCATCATCAAAACGAATTGCCGGCATGAGGTCGGTTTTTTGATCGAGAACCGATGCCTGATCTAGGACATGCTGCACGGTAGCTGCTGTTCGAATTCCATTCTCGGGCTGTAAAGCTCGGACGGCAACGGCCGATATTTCAAAAGGAACTTCTGGCCGAATATTTCGTGGTTCAACAACAGTGCCTTCGCCGGTAAGTTCAGCGTGGGCGAGACCGCCAACAAGTCCATCCACTGTTTCTGTTGACTCCAATGGCCAGCGGGCAGTGATAAGCGAATAAAGCATTGCACCAAGTCCACGAACATCTGAAGCTTGATTAGCACTAGCTAAGGTGCCGGGGAAGGCAAGGACTGCATTGCCCGCAGTGCTGATGCGTACTCGGTCAGGGTGGTCGATAGAAAGTGCACTACCACTGCGATGGGCAGCTTCAGCTGCGGCAGCTAGGGCACGGATAGCCTGTGCGGCACCGGTTGGTGCCGGGACTGTTGCGGCCATGTCACGCAGTGAACCACCTGGAGTCCATTCCGCAACAACGATTCCACCAGAATTACCACGGACTACATCTAATACCCTTGCCAGCCCTGGAGAATTAATCCGACCAAGGCGGAGAGTTCGCGATAATACTGCTTGAGGATCTTCGTCATGTGCCAGTGAGTTTTTGTTGGCATCTTGGCTAGCGTCAACAAAAGTTAATGCGACCTCCCGATCAAGCTTTATGTCTTTTGCTTGCCAAAATTGCAAACCGTGAGTACCTCCGTGCGAAGCAAGTAGCCGATATCGCCCTCCTGCCACTGCTGCCCCAGGTACCAGTCTTGGGCCACGGGGTGGGACTCGCTGAGTAAAAGGTGTACCCAATACAGCGGGAGTGCTGGGAAGCTCTGTTGAGGGCATGTGCCCATCATGATCGGATATAGTCGTTTCAGGATTAGCTGTTGACGGTTCCTGCGTTGAACCAGTTACAGTTTCGTCGCTCACCCTTGCTCCTTCTGTAAAGTTAACACTCCGGGTACCCCTGTGTTGATTGCTATCAGGTGGTGAAGTCGGTTGTGTTAGTAAACTCTGTTGCTCTAGATCAGGGTACGGGAGTTGCAGCTTGGGAGAAACCAGAGCCTCATTACGGCACTGTTGGC
This sequence comes from Mycobacteriaceae bacterium, assembly GCA_051646185.1. Classification (GTDB taxonomy): domain Bacteria; phylum Actinomycetota; class Actinomycetes; order Mycobacteriales; family Mycobacteriaceae; genus JBOFCS01. Next base: position 2,150 of record JBOFCS010000134.1, read on the forward strand.
TGACCTGAACTTCTTTATTTCGACCAACCAATCGAGCAACTAGCCGTTGAACAGCGTAAAAACCAGTAAGCACTTCTGGATTCTTAGTTTTCAGTAAAGTCGCAGCGGTTATCCCCAGCATCAGTAGTGAGTCAAAGACTAATCGGAGCAAGAAACCTACGGGTCCAAGATTTGTAGCAAACTCATTAAGGGTAAGCAGATAATCGATGGTTAGCACCAGCACAGCCGCCAAAATTGAAGCCGCTAAAACACTTGTGCTTGTTTTGAGGACCTTGGTGAGTTGGATTGTTCCCAAAGTTTGTTGAAGAAGTAGGTATCCGATGGCGGCACCGACAACAAAACCAAGACCATTAGCGACGGCTAGCCATATCACGACATGTTCGTTGTCGGACGCCAAACGGGGGGCAGCGAGTGAGAGTAAAATCTTAATGGCGGTGATACCAATAATGATGAAGGTAGGAGTCCAAGCCATTTCGCGGGCGTAGAACACTCGCAGCTGCAGTAAAACTAGAGAATAGGGAATTAAAGTAAAAGCGGAAAAACTAATCGTTAAACCGATTCTTTCAGCAATAGATTCCGAGGCCCCAAACCCAAAGAGTGTATGACCAATGCTCGGCCCGGTCACAGTCATAAGTACGACTATCGGAATGAGGGTTGACATGGTCAGTCTGGTAGCCAGCGATAGGTCTTCAACTACCGCGGCAGTGTCTTGTGCAGCGGCATTACGACTTAACCGAGGCATGACAGCAGTTAAGACGGTCACCCCAAGAACTCCATAAGGAAGTTGGAGTAATAGCCAGGCTTGCGAGTAGATTGCTGGGCCACCGCCATCTACTCGAGAAACGATGTGATTGGTGGCAAATAAGCCGATCTGGCTTATCAAAACGTAGGCAATAATTGCTACAGCCATACCACCGAATTGCCGTAATCGTTTGTCAAGGCCCCACAAAGGCCGAATGCTAATCCGATGGCGTCGGATGGCAGGAACTAAAATAAGTGTCTGAACAATAACTCCGAGGGTTGTTCCAATGCCTAGAACTAGAAGTTTAGGCTCCCCCATTTTTATCGGGTTTAAGGAAATTTCCCCAGGTACAAGAAAAAAAACTCCTAAGGAGAGGATCGCAACAACATTATTTGCCACGGGAGCCCAAGCCCCAGGGCGGAAGTCTGCTCTTGTATTAAGTATAGAAGTGAATAATGCTGAGAAACCATAGAAAAATACTTGGGGGATAAGTAAATACGCAAGCGCAGTGGCGAGTTTAACGTTTACTTGACCATCAGAATCAAGATTGAGACGAGTTAGTAATGGTGCAGCAATCAGAGCTGCAATAGTTGACATAGTCAGCAGCACTGCAGCGATAGTGACTAATCGGCGAATAAAGGCTTCACCATGATCTGGATCTTCAACTTCCGCCCGCACCAAGACCGGTATGACAATAGCGGTGAGGGTAGCTCCTAAAACAAGTTCAGCAATCATATTGGGCAAGGTGTTTGACACGGTAAAAGCACTAGCAGTAGCTGGAGCAAGTACTGCCAGTAATAAAACCTTTTGCACAAAACCTGAAATTCGACTGACTAGAGTTGCTAGGGCAATCGATCCTGTGGTTGCGACCACAGAAGCATCAGATTGTTCCGGTACCTCCGATGCAACAGTTTGCTGTTGCTCTACAGCCGGGGTCTGGTTCAGGGTAAGTTCGTCGGGATTATCCAGATGAGAAGGTGAAAGTTCACGATCCCAGGGAAGTTTTATCGGGCTATGCGGTGCTGATCGGGCTATGCGGCTTGAGGATTCAGGTCCGACCTGGGGAATTAATTCCGGGGAAATTGGCGGGGCTGGCTGCTGTCGTGCCCGCCATCCCAAATTTCTTTTGATAGGGGGTTGGTTGTTCATGATGTTTTCCAGCGGGTAAATGAAAGATCACGATCTAGATCTGCAGGATCAGGCTCTCCCCGAAACCGATGCCATAATCTGCGGCCGGCAAGCAGTAGCAGTAGTGCCCCAGCGACAAGGACAGAGATAAATAGCGGTTTGCCGTAAGCGTTGGATCGCACCGAAATTTGGACGGGGCTACCCAACTCGATTCCAGTGGGGGTGGTTAAGGAGACATTGACTGCAACCTGTCGGGTGTACTGGGCATCAGTGGGGATTGTCAGCGGAACTTGACCATTGGAAGGGACTACCCGCTCCCCGATGTCAGCCACTGTCATACCAGGGGGAACATCAATTTTTAACCGTATTCGTATGGGTATTGGTAGGTCATTGCGAACAACTAGTAGTAGCGGACTTTGTTCTGAGGCTAGGGTATACGACCCTCCAGGATTGAGCACACTAACCCCAGCGATCATGGTATTGAGTGTAGTAGTCAGTGCGGTCGTACTGGCTGCGGTGATTTGTGGATTATTGTTGGTTGTACTTAGTATTCGTAGCAGGTCGGCAACTAGTGGCTCGGTATACCCAAATGGAGTAAGTCCACTTTGGGTATCTTCGGTGAATGATTCAGTTAAGCGCCAAAGTAAGGAAATTTGTTCTTGCACTAAGTTTCTGAGATCAGTGGAAACTTCGGTGCTGTTGCTGGGTGTATCAGTTGTAAGGTTTACTGAAGTATTGCTAGTTTGGGACTGAAGGATAAGGGTAGACAGTGGCCGAGGCTGCGCTAGGCCAGATCGAATAAGGGTAGCCACAGTCGAAAGTATTTGCGCTGCTTCGTCAGTACTGATATCCCATTGTGCAGGTGGTACTAGTACTTCAGTCCTGGAAGATGTTTCGGGATTAAGTGCTGACCAAGAAATAGCTCCAAGTGCATCTTGTAAACGAGCAGTCGGACTATCTCGCTCCAAATCGTACCGTAGTTCGGGCGCGGTGTAGGAGGGGGTCTGAGGGGAATTTCCAACTGCAGCAAGAGCAGCGGAACTATCTGTGGAAAAAGTAGTTAAGGCAAGGTTTTTAGCAGCTAGTCCGGTGCTAGGTTGCCCGCCAGTCACGGTATTGGCTGGGACAAAGGTGGTTATTGGAGTCTGTGTGCTGAGCAGGGATAGTGAATCTTCAGTCAGTGCTTCAGTGGTGGAAATGATAGTACCGCGTTGGCTCGGATATCCAAGAATACGGTCAAGAATATTTCCAGAATTATTGATAGCAAAAGTTGTTAATCCAGGGTCTTCAATTTTACTTAGCGCATCAAGATTAGCTTGCGCATAGGGCATCGGTGCTGTGCATAATTTGCTGGCTAGTTGTCGAAGACGTTCTAGCCAGGTACCGGCCACGATTTGACCGGTACCTGGATGTGTTGTCGATTGTGGGTCTGCTGGATTATCGCTAATGACATAACCATTGGACATAGCTTCAACGGTTAGTAGCAGATCTGGATCAACAGCCAAACACAGGCTTTTAGTTAATTGTTGATCCAGATCAACTCCAGGGAGCACGACAAATTCGGCAGCGGAAAGGATTCGGTCTAAACGGCCACCGGTTGCTAACGAAGTGGCAAGTTCGTCATCGGTGAGGCGTACAGTGCCCTTCCCTGGTATCCCCGCAGCTAGGCGGGGGCGATCAGCAACGGGCCAAAGGACCGTAATGTCTACGGGATTACTAGTTGCTGGAGCAATAGCTGAAGTTAGGGCATCCGTGTCCGTGGTCTCAGGTTGTTGTGGAAGTCCAAGTACCGGTAGAAGAAACCTGGCTTCGTCGAGCCGATTTTCACCGCTATATTCAGGGATGCCGTTCACATTGACCAGCAGCGGATAAATGCCTGGACGTTCTATCCTAAGTGATGGATCGCTTATTGATCTGAGCGGTAAACTTATGGTGAAAGGAATTTTTTGGCCCATATCAATTTTTTTGGCTATATCAACAAAGTTTCCGGCAATGGAAAACTCTGATTCATCTTGTTGCAGGACAGTTCTAAGACCTTCAGATTTAGTAATAACCGGAGCACGCTGAAGTCGAATAGAAACTTCGCTAATTGAGCGATCTCCGATATTGCTGATGCTGCCGAACACGGTTACCAATGGATCGCTGGTAGTTATTACGTAGTTTGGTGTTACACTAGATATTTCGATTTTTAAAAGTTTTGGTTCTGTTTGGCGAGGAGCCGGATATGCTTTTCCGCTGTAGCTTCCAAGGAAAACCAGCATTAAAATAAGCGTAACTAGCCCGACGATATTCCGTAAGGCGTTGTTAGGTAAAGGAATCATCATGATGGATTATCGTCCTGATGAGATTTTTTTTCTGCGATCCCGCTCTTTTTATTTCGGTGTGAGTATGCTCTTCGCTGCCTTCTTTTTCGTGGGGCCTTTGATGGTTGAGCTTGCTCAACTGAAGAGCCTAGTAGAGGTGTCGAGGTGTTGGGATCGACGGGAGACTCAAGCATATCGCTAATAAGTTGTTCGGCAAGATGCGCGAGCTTGCGTTCATCTGCATAAGCTAGGCGAGTGGGTAGTTCACTTAGCGGCACCCAGGCGACTTCGGTGACTTCGATGTCTTCGTCTGAAAGCTCACCCCCAAGAAACTCCATCAAATAGTGGTGCACAGTTTTGTGAACTCGGCGACCTTCTGTGACAAACCAGTAATCGATGCTCCCAAGTTCCGCTAGAACCGTACCAATAATTCCGGTTTCTTCTTTAACTTCCCGCATGGCAGTTTGCTCGGCGGTTTCACCCTGCTCGATATGACCCTTGGGTAGTGACCAGAGCAGTCTTCCCCGTCTATCTATTCGTCCAATCAAGGCTGCGCACTGCTTGTCTTTGGGTCCGCTGAGTCCATCAACAACTAAGCCACCCGCGGAGGTTTCGCGAGTGGTGCGCATAGGGGGTTGGTAGGAGTTTCTGGGTGGCTGTGGGGTTGGTCGTGGCGGGCCGCTTTTCTGTGTGGAACTTGACTCTGAACTATTGGCATCTGCGGTGCTATCGGAGGTTGCAGCCTTATTACTAGGTCTGGACTGCACGGTGTACGTCTGAGCATCAGGTGCTGGACGTCGTCGGGGTCGGCGACGTCGTGGATTAGCACGTTCGGATGGAGACACCCAAGCGATGGTAGCTGCCTTCCTTCCGGCTCGGTTCCTCCCGCGCCGCGAAGCCTACGTGGTTGATTGCTTAGGGGCTGGCACCGAGAGGGTGACTATGGTCTCTCGGTACACTCTCCAGACGTGTCTGAAACTCCTGCAGCCGAGCGGCGAACGCGCCTTTTAGCTGCGGCAGCAGTTACTTTGCGACAACTTTCTGGGTTGCTTACCCCGTTGGGCAAAAAATTTGCCGATTCTGGTTTTGAATTGTATTTAGTGGGTGGCAGTGTCCGGGATGCAATTTTAGGTCGGTTAGGTAACGACCTGGATTTCACTACCAACGCAAGGCCTGAGATTGTGCAAAATCTCCTCGCAGACTGGGCGGACGCAGTATGGGATACCGGGATAGCCTTTGGCACGGTTAGTGCAACTAAAGATGGCCAGCAGATTGAAATAACAACCTTTAGGGCAGATGCTTACGATCGTGTGAGCAGAAATCCTTCGGTCACTTATGGTGAAAGTCTTCTCGAGGATCTGATTCGCCGAGATTTTACGATCAATGCGATGGCGGTACGAATTACCGGAGATGGTTCACAGGACTTTGTAGATCCTCTTGGTGGTCTTGATGCGTTACTTGCTGGTCAGCTTGATACGCCAGCAGCTCCCGAAGATTCTTTTAATGA
>JBOFCS010000142.1:0-2970 GCA_051646185.1 Mycobacteriaceae bacterium
GTCTGAATAATTTTTGGGGCCCCAAGCGCTGTTCGCAACCGGGTCATAGCCGTTTCTACAGCGTGTGTGTCATCGCCACTGCCAGGTAAGGCCGCGAGCAAAGCATCACGAGTCACTACCCGACCAGGTTGGGCAGACAATACTCGCATCAAGGCCATCCCTGCCGGTGACACCTGACGAACTACTCCGTCAACAACAATAACGGAACCACGAACACTTAAGATATGACCACCAGCTTGTAACCGGTTAGCACGGCGAGGAAGTTCTTCAGTGATATTTCGAGCAAGTGCACCCAGTCGGGACCGCTGCGGCTGAACCGTCGGCACCCCCAAAGACTCGAGCGGCGCAGCGGTTACCGGCCCAACACACAATGCCGTTACTCGGCCCCTCATTGACGATAATAAGGACTCGAGTCGATTGAGCTCTTTTGCTCGTCCCAACATTGACGCAACCGCAGGTGCACTAGTAAAACTTATTCCGTCTAGTTCTCCAGCTATCGACATGTCGATCAGACGATCCATCGGCAACAGATTATCCGGCGGAGTCCACCGATACACTGACACTGGAATTACCTGTGCACCAGCACATCTCAATACTTCACAAAAATCAGGGATTGGCTCCCATTCGGTAGTGGCACCATGCAGCTGCACAGCAACACGCACCCCATCTACGCCTTGTTCCAATAAATGATCTAATACTTCAGCCGAAGATTCAGAGTCAGGAGACCACTGTTCACGCAGACCTGCCGCCCGAATCGCCCCCTTAGCTTTGGGTCCACGAGCCAATATTCTAGTTAAATCTAAGGAATGCCCCAGCTCTTCTGCGATACCCCAGCCTTCGGCCGCCTCCATCCAACCCCGGAAACCTATTCCGGTTGTAGCCACAGTAATTACCGGGGGGTCGGCAATGATTTCACTGGTTACACGACGAAGTTGGGCATCATCAACCAGCGGAATAATCTTGATAGCGGGAGCATGCACCACAGTGGCTCCACGCCGCTCCAACAAGGTAGTTAGCTCCTCAGCTCGACGGGCGGCGGTAACTCCAATCGTAAATCCAGCTAAAGGATTGGGCGTTTCGGTGGAATCCTCGTCAGCACCCGAGCTGCCCATAACATTCACTGACTATCAAATCCCATCGAACCAACCTCAACAATTCCGTCTACGACTCTAGTGCTAAATACCGCTACCCGAATATCTGGATCGTCCAAACAACGCCCATCATCGAGCGAAAACACCTGCTTCAATAGTGGCGAAGCTACGGTCGGTTCACCCGCACGATCTCCAATAATACCCCGAGACAACACTGCAGCTTTACCAAATGGATCAATATTACTCACTGCCCGCAAAGAATCATCAGCCAGACGGAAAAGTGCTGCTTGAACCCCACCTTTCAGCAGTACCGCGACCCCCCTGCCGGGAATCAGAAAATCATAAGCGCAAGCAGCAGTCCACTGCTCAGCCGCACTCACCCGCGCCTCCACTCGTTCCTGTGCACTACTTATATCTACTGTCATGGCAAACCTCCTGCTACTTAGCTAGTGAACCCCAGCTACATTTCTTGGCTGTTAACTCAACTTTGCGAGAACATAACGGTAACTATTTTTTATGTGAAACATCTGGAATGCCAAGGAGTACAGGAACTTTACGAGGACCAGTCTCATCGAATGAAATTGTTGAATCACTCTCCTGCGGTGCATTCACAAACGAAACAAAACGCGATAGCTTGTCTTCATCAGCAAGTACAGCCGCCCACTCATCGGAATAATTTTCAACATGACGGGCCATAGCCTCTTCAAGCTCTGCAGCAATACCTAAACCATCCTGGCATACCACCTGCTTAATATGCTCAAGTCCACCATCAATAGCTTCTTGCCATACGGCTGTGCGCTGCAGTCGATCGGCAGTGCGTACATAAAACATTAGATAGCGGTCTATATAACTCACCAACGTTGCCGTATCAAGATCGGAAGCAAGTAGCTGTGCATGTTTAGGTGTGGCCCCGCCGTTACCTCCTACATACAGATTCCAACCATTTTCGGTGGCGATAACACCTATGTCTTTACCTCTAGCTTCAGCACATTCACGAGCACAGCCGGAAACCCCAAACTTGAGTTTATGCGGTGACCGTAACCCGCGATAACGCAATTCCAGATCTATCGCCAGTTGAACTGAATCCTGCACCCCATACCGGCACCAGCTTGAACCTACACAACTTTTCACGGTCCGTAATGACTTGCCGTAAGCCTGGCCAGATTCCATTCCGGCATCGACCAGTCTTTTCCAAATCTGTGGTAGCTGATCAACCGTAGCCCCAAACATATCAATTCGCTGACCACCGGTGATCTTTGTGTAAAGACCAAAATCTCTGGCAACCTCACCAATAATAATGAGTTTCTCCGGGGTGATCTCCCCACCGGGTATCCGAGGAACCACTGAATAGGTGCCATTTTTTTGAATATTGGCAAGGAAATGATCATTGGTGTCTTGTAACCCAGCACGTTCACCGTCAAGAACATGATCCCCACTATTAAGTGAAGCAAGAATAGAGGCAACCGTAGGCTTGCAAATATCACAACCTGTTCCCTTGCCATACTTAGCAATTAGCGCACTAAAAGTGAACGTCTGAGTTGCTCGCACAATTTCAAAAAGTTCAGCACGAGACTGAGCAAAATGTTCACATAGAGACTTTGACTGTTCCACACCGGAAGCTTCCAAAAGCTGTTTCAGTAGCGGAACGCAACTACCACAGGAAGTTCCAGCACTAGTACAACCTTTGATAGCGGCCACATCGCAGGCACCATCAGCTATTGCCGAACAGATAGCCGCCTTGGTTACCCCATTACACGAACAGATTTGGGCATCATCGGCAAGTGCTGAGACACCCACCTCGGCTCCAGCTGGAGAAATGAGCGCAGCAGGATCAGCTGGCAATGGGCGTCCGACCAGCGGACGTAAAGTTGCATAAGCA
>JBOFCS010000172.1:0-15960 GCA_051646185.1 Mycobacteriaceae bacterium
CACCTGCCATAAACAGGATAGGTCTAGTAATCCTGGCACTTGAATAACATCGCCTGGATCAACATCCAATTCGCGTAAAAGGAGTTCCAGCATTCCTTCGGTCATATCATCGGCTATTTCAAGCCGCACTGGTGAGCCAAATCTTCTACGGGCAAGTTCTCTTTCTAAAGCTTGTAATAGATCTTCATCCCGATCTTCTTCTACCTCAAAGTCTGCATTACGAGTGATTCTGAAAGCATGACTTTCCACCACATGCATGCCTTGGAATAGCACGGGAAGATGAGCGGAAATCAACGCTTCCATGGGGAGGAATGAGCCAACTGATGAGGAGCCGGCGCGGCGTTGGACGCGGACAAAACGATCGACGTTATCGGGAACTTTGACACGAGCAAAATGTTGTTCCCCGGTATTGTTATCCTTAACTGTAACAGCAAGATTCAAACTTAACCCGCTAATGTATGGAAATGGGTGAGCCGGATCAACAGCGAGTGGGGTTAGTACTGGAAATACTTGGTCATGGAAGTATTGTGAAAGCCGTTCTTGCTCTTGGTTATCAAGATCAGACCAGGTAACTACTGAGATGCCCTCTTTGGCTAGCTCAGGCAAAACTGAATCCAAAAATACTTGTGCATGCCGCTTAGAAATTTCTTGGGTACGACTACCGATCATTGCCAACTGCTCGCGTGGGGACAGTCCGTCCGCGGAACGGACTGACAATCCAGTCTCATCACGCCTTTTGAGACCAGCAACGCGAACCATATAGAATTCGTCCAAGTTTGATGCAAAAATGGCAAGAAACTTAGCGCGTTCTAATAGGGGTAGCGAGCTGTCTTCGGCCAGCGCGAGAACACGCGAGTTGAAATCGAGCCAACTTAGTTCGCGATTAAGATAGCGATCTTCAGGTAAACCTGCTGTGGCTGTATCAACTAGCGATGTAGCAGCTGGGGGCGCAATCGGAAGAGCTCGACTTGTTGCGGCGGGTGAAGTTTCTCCGCCAAATTTTTTTGGCAAGGGAGTTGTGCTTTTTTCGGTCACGTTACTGATCATTCCTTACCTGGTGGATTTATGTCATCTTACTTACGCAGTCACGGGTGAACTTTTAGTGTTGGTATTTGCTGGCTGGAAGTAAACCAAGTATCGGTATGATGGCCGCATCCCAACTCGCGTGCGCGATTAAGATCAGAGGCCAAGTCAACATCACAGCGAAGTCCGGGCCATTCACCAAAGAGTTCGACAGCCCCTGCCTCGCGATGAAGTCGGGCTGATTCTGGTCCAAATTGTGTGTTCATTGGACTATTTGGATCAAAGTCAAAGTAAGCTGCTGTCCCAGTGCCGTGGTGGTCCGCGACAAAACTGATTGGTAATTTTTGGGCCGATTCAATAGCATCAGCAAGCTCATGGCTTTTAAGTGCTGGCAAATCAGCTTGCAGCACAATGATTTTGGTTATTGGCATGCGCTTTCTGATGGAGTGAGTGGTGTAACTGATAGCTGCATTAAGCTGTTCAGTCGTTACCTCAGGTTGAGGGTCGTCCAGCACGAGAACCCCAAGAGAGTGCGCGTGCTCTTTAACCTTTTCATCAGGTGTCACAACGGTTACCGAGTTGACTCTTGGTAGCAAAAGAGCTGAGTGGATTGTGTCGCTCAGCATGGCTAGTACAAGCTGACGCCGTTGTGTTGCCGATAGATAGGAGGCGAGCCGAGTTTTTGCCGCTGATAGTTGCTTGACTGGTATGACAACAGCAATATCGGAAGCCGGATACTCCCATCCTGGTGTACCCGGCATGCTGTGTGCAGATCCCATGGGTAAGTATCCTGCCAGTGCGCTATAAGTAGGACGACGTTGATACCCAGACGACAGATAAGGTAGGGCCTGTTGCGCCTAGTGCAAAACTGGGTGATGTGGTGTGGAAAGGTGAATGACAGATGGTAAAAGCTGCAGTCATGGGTGCCGGTTCTTGGGGAACCGCTTTGGCAAAAGTTCTTGCAGAAGCAGGTACCGAGGTATGTCTATGGGCGCGTAATTCGCAACTTGCCGATTCCATCACCCATACCGGAGAAAACACGAAGTATCTTCCTGGGATTACGCTCCCGCACAGTTTGACCGCAGCGAGTGATTACCGTAGAGCGCTTAGCGATGCTCGGATTGTGGTTCTTGCTGTTCCTTCACAATCGCTTCGCAGCAATCTGGGGGATTGGACACCTTATATAGGCAGCAGTTCAACATTGCTGAGCTTGGCAAAGGGGATTGAGAGTGACACTTTAATGCGGATGAGTCAGGTCATTGCCCAGGTCACAAAGATTGATCCATTGCAAATAGCTGTTTTGTCTGGGCCTAATCTTGCCCAAGAAGTAGCCGAAGGGCAGCCCACCGCAACAGTGATTGCTTGCACTGACTCGACCAGAGCTATTGAAGTGCAGAATGCCTGTACAACATCATATTTTCGACCCTATACCAATTCGGATGTTATCGGTTGTGAGATTGGTGGGGCGTGCAAGAATGTTATTGCTTTGTGTTGTGGGCTTGCAGTTGGTGTAGGGCTAGGTGAAAACACTATTGCCGCTATTATCACTAGAGGGCTTGCTGAAACTATTCGTTTGGGGGCTGCTCTTGGTGCCAAACCAGCAACGTTGGCTGGTTTGGCTGGAGTGGGTGATCTTGTTGCTACTTGCACATCCCCGTTGTCGCGCAATCGATCATTTGGGGAGCATCTTGGCCGAGGCGGGTCAATTCAATCTGCACTTCTAGCCGGGAATGGGCAAGTGGCTGAGGGTGTTAAATCCTGTACATCAGTGCGGGCATTAGCGGCAAGCTATGACGTTGAAATGCCATTAACTGATGCAGTGCATCGGGTATGCCATGAGGGTCTTTCGGTTCACGATGCGGTGAAGCTGCTCTTAGGCAGGAGCACTAAGTCTGAGTAAAGAAGTGAATTGCTGTCGGTTCAGCTTAATCTAGCTTGACCCGGTACCGTCTACCACTGTGAACAATTCTCGGGTCAAAGTAGCTGTTATTTTTGGTGGGCGCAGTAGCGAGCATGCTGTTTCCTGTATTTCAGCAGGAAGCATTCTTCACAATCTTGACCCACAACGCTATGAGATCGTACCCATTGGAATAACAACTGAGGGCACTTGGGTGCTAGGTAGTGCTGATCCGGCTGCCCTTTCTGCGGCGGGGCAATCGCTTCCGCATGTTGATCCGTCTGGCCAAGAGCTAGTAATGTTGACCGATCCGGCACGCGCGGGAGAGCTCGTTGCGCTGGGTGGTTCTCATCCGGGGGAGTTGCTTACTTCTGTTGATGTGGTTTTCCCAGTGCTACATGGTCCTTTTGGTGAGGATGGGACAATTCAAGGTTTGTTGGAATTAGCTGGGGTTCCCTATGTTGGGCCGGGAGTATTGGCAAGCGCTGCTGGTATGGATAAGGAGTTCACCAAAAAACTTCTTCATGCCGATGGGCTTGCGGTGGGTACCCAGGTTGTTTTGCGACCTGGGACAGCAACGTTGTCAACTGAACAAAAAGAGATATTGGGGCTTCCTGTTTTTGTTAAACCAGCTCGGGGTGGATCATCGATAGGAATTTCACGGGTAGCTACGTGGGATGGTTTGGAACAGGCAATTGATAAAGCACGCCAACATGATCCGAAAGTCATTGTCGAAAAGGCGATTACTGGACGAGAGGTTGAATGTGGGGTTTTGGAATTGCCAGATGGCACAGTGCAAGCGAGTGCTATTGCAGAGATTCGGGTGCTCCATGATGCTACCGATGATGGTGCTTTTTATGATTTTGATACCAAATACCTGAGCAATACTTCAGAATTTGATTTGCCGGCAAAATTGGATGAAGCGGTTAGTGATGAAATTAGAAGTATTGCTATCAAAGCTTTTCGGGCACTTGATTGCCAAGGGTTAGCTCGGGTTGACTTTTTTGTCACCGATCAGGGGCCGGTTATTAATGAAATAAATACTCTGCCCGGTTTTACTGACATTTCTATGTATCCAAAGATGTGGGCTGAAGCTGGAATTGCTTATCCAATTTTGCTTTCCACACTTATTGATACAGCTCTTGCAAGAGGTACCGGGTTGCGTTAAAACCAGGTGTGGAAAGTCCTATCAGTTGGGCAGAGGTGCTGGGTCAATGTCTTTAACGGCCAAGTTTTGAGCCAGTGCATCGGAAAGATCCTGCAAAACAGTAGCCCCTATCGCATGGGGAATAGTTACTGCAACATAAACGGGCCGGTCGACAACAAACCAGGTACTGGAATTGAGTCTCTCTTGCGCACCGTTAATTTCAAACCACTGCACCCCATTGATAACTTGAATTGCGCTGCCAACAATAAATTCTGCAGGCCGGTTTAGTCCGCATCGTAGCGCCACCACGGTGTCATTTTCTGTTTTGTTGCGCCAGGCAGCAGCCGATTGAGGGGCGGGCTCTACCAAGGGAACCCGAGTAAAATCGCCAAGATGGGGGGGAAGTGCATCGTCTAGTATTGAGCATTCGGGTGATTCGGCATGGGGAGCTTCGACAGAACCCAGAGCTACGGGGGATAAAGCGGGATTGCGCTGTGAAATGCCCGCAAAAACAAGGAACCCTAAGAGCACAAGTATTGGCAAGGCAGTGGCTATACCAATAAGTACCGGTCGAGGATTCTGCGCAGTATCTGAGGCATCTCCGTTGTTATCTGGCGTATTAACTGTTGGTAACTGTGATTGCCCGGGTGCCACTGTTATCAACTCTTTGTCGACACCGGGCTTGCTACCGGGCAGGTGAGAGTGCGGGTAATGCCGGAGATGCTTTGTATCGCGGTGACAACCTGTGTAGTGAGGGTGTCCAGAGACTCGGCGCCTGCTTGTACGATTATGTCATATGGTCCTGTTACTGCCTGTGCTGTGCTCACGCCAGAAATTTGAGAAATGTCATGTGCAATAGCTGTGGCGCGACCAACTTCCGTTTGGATCAGTACAAATGCCTGAACCATAGTCAGTGCCCCTTCCGTTTGGTGAGCTGCTATGAGTTGCCACTAAGCTATGAACGCATGCCAGTGGTTCAATATCGCACCTCAGATTGAGAGTATCTCAATCTGAGGTAAACCTACCGCAGCTTAAGTCAGTAGCCGAATGGACGGGTTGGCCAAGGAGGTAGTGATGAGTTCGGAGTTGCCAGCAGGGGAGTTTACGGTTGCCGATATTGGTGAGTTTGGTCTTATTGCTCGCGAAACGCAGGCTAGGGTGCAACCTAAAAGTACCCTATTAGGCCCAGGTGATGATGCTGCTTTGGTGCAGGTGGCTAATGGTAAGGTCTTAATTTCTACCGATGTTCTTGTGCAAGACAGACATTTTCGATTGGATTGGTCTACTCCGAGGCAGATTGGACGTAAGGCCATTGCACAAAATGCAGCAGATATTGAATCTATGGGTGGCTCTCCCACTTCCTTCGTTATAGGTCTTGCCTGCCCGGAGTCGACGCCTGTCGTCTTTATCGATGAACTCACGGAGGGGCTTTGGCAGGAAGCGGAGAAATTGGGTGCAGGGATCGTTGGGGGGGACGTGGTTTCCGCAGATTCCCTAGTGATTTCAGTCACTGTGTTGGGGGATTTGTTGGGGCAAAACCCAATCCTTAGATCCGGTGCAGTCTTGGGGGATATCGTTGCCGTGGCAGGGGAACTCGGCAGTTCTGGGGCGGGGCTGTCCTTGCTTGAAAACGCTAACTTTGATTTCCCTCATTTGATTGAACTACACCAAGTTCCAAGTCCTCCTTATGGTGCAGGTAGCCGGGCGGCTTTAGCTGGAGTGCACGCCATGACGGATATATCTGACGGACTAATCGCTGATCTTGGGCATCTGGCGCTGGCTTCTGAGGTGTCGATGAATCTGTCAACTGCATTGCTGTCTGAGTGGGCTGGGGCATTGGTTCCTGCGTCCCAAGCATTAGGGGTAGATCTTTGGAACTGGGTGTTTGGTGGCGGAGAGGATCATGCATTAGCTGCTACGTTCGCTCCAGATGCCCCGTTACCTAAGGGCTGGAAAGAAATTGGTGTCGTACATGCCTTGGACAGTAATCCACGCGTGGTTATTGATGGTCAACCTTGGCTTGGTGCTGCTGGTTGGCAAAGTTGGAGTAAAAATTCTTGCTAGATTGGTGGAATTATGACCCCACGACCACTTGATGAATTACTTGATCCAGACTGGGCTGCTGCGCTCGCACCTGTTGCTAACAATATTGCGCAGATGGGGCAGTTCTTGCGCGATGAACTTGCAGCAGGGAGAAGTTATCTACCAGAAGGCAAAAATGTTTTACGAGCTTTCACGCAGCCGCTAAGCAGGGTTCGAGTGCTGATAGTCGGGCAAGACCCGTATCCCACTCCTGGTCATGCCGTCGGCTTAAGTTTTTCGGTTGCTCCTGAGGTTCGTCCAGTTCCTCGCAGTCTTGCAAATATCTTTACCGAGTACAGCCAGGACTTAGGCCTACCAACTCCTGCAACAGGAGATTTAACACCGTGGGCTGAGCAAGGAGTCCTATTGCTCAATAGAGTGTTGTCGGTTCGTCCTGGTGAGGCAGCGTCGCATCGGAAAAAGGGATGGGAAGCTGTCACAGAACAAGCGATTTCCGCGCTTGTATCGCGGGATACCCCACTAGTGGCCATTTTATGGGGGCGCGACGCTGCAACATTAAAACCGATGCTCGGGGATGTGCCGACTATTGAGTCTGTCCACCCGTCCCCGTTATCGGCGGCGCGCGGTTTTTTTGGCTCCAAACCTTTTTCACGGGCAAACGACTTACTTAAAGAATTGGGTGCAGAACCGGTAGATTGGCGACTTCCTTAGATGTGACTGTGCCCTGCCACTTAGCAGTGGCAGGGCACAGTCACATATTAGAAATCAGTCCTACCCGCGTACAACCTTGCCTGCCTTAAGGCAAGAGGTGCAAACATTGAGACGCTTGCTGTTACCAGGGGCAACTTCAGCGCGCACAGTCTGAATGTTTGGGTTCCAACGACGATTGGTTCGCCGATGCGAGTGGGAGACCGACTTGCCAAAGCCAGGGCCCTTGGCACATACGTCGCAGACGGCAGCCATAGTCGTCGAACTCCTTGATAGTTGGTGGTCAATCTGTATTCATGCCTGGTGCCAGCGATACAAGCTTGGTATTTACATCGTGCTGACGCGAGGCAACCCTGCAAGGATAGCCATATGAGTATCAGTTGGCCAAACTGAGTTCAGACTTTGTCTTCTTTGAGAGCGTGTATGGGGCTTGTCGTTGGCGCCGACTAGGCTGGCGGTATCGACTGGAGCATGCAGCTCAGTGGCAGTCTCGTAGCAGCTCAGCGGGACTAAACGAAAGAGAGGATAGGTCTGCATTGGGCGAGGTCCTCGAGGTTCTAGATGGTCCTGGGTTTTACACTTGGATGAAGGCTTGTACAGCTGGTTTGGCTGATCGATGTACGGAAATTAATGGGCTTAATGTTTTTCCAGTCGCCGATGCCGATACTGGAACAAATATGCTTTTTACGCTTAAAGGTGGGTTGGAGTTTGCCGACCGAGCACTGAATCAGAGCTCTGAGAGAAAAGAGTGCGGCGAAATTGCTGCGCTGCTGTCCGAGGGGGCAGCATTGTGGGCGCGGGGTAATTCTGGTGCCATTCTTTCTCAGTTTTTACGAGCTTTTGCCGTTTCTGTTTCAGGGCCGACATTGACTGCACGTGGATTAGCGCAGGCCTTGCTCGCCGCTGAGGCTTTTGTGACTCAAGCTCTTAGTGCACCGGTTGAAGGGACGGTGATAACTGTTCTGCGGGCAGCTGGACAGGCAGCGCAGGCAGTAGTTGATGGAGCCGCGTCGACGCTTGACCTAGTGGCGATCAAGGCAGCCACTGCTGCGGTGCAGGCATTAGAAGACACCCCCAGTCAACTTGCTGAGCTTGCTAAGGCGGGGGTGGTTGATGCTGGTGGGCGCGGCTTAGTGGTTTTGCTCGATGAGTTGGTGTGGGTCATTTCGGGAGTGAAACCGATCCGACGTGAGTATTCGTCGGCAGTATCAACCTTGCGCCTCACTGAGGCCGAAGCCAGTTCGCTAGGTTCACAAGTTTTACTGAAGACTGACGCTGGAGCGGGCTATACTGTGCCAACCCAGTCAACAGTGTTAGATTTAACCATTCCGGTAGCCCCGGTTTCCACCTCGGTTGAGGGTGCTGGGCACTGTGCAAACGAGCCCGGTGAGCCTGATTTTGAAATAATGTTTCTGTTTTGCTGCGACGGCACGATCACTGAATTTCGTGAGCAGCTAGGGCATGTTGGGGACTCGATTGTCATTGTTCCGGTGAGTGAGGGCTGGCATTCGGTGCATATTCATTCCAGTGATGCGGGATTAGTAATCGAAACTGCGATGGCGTATGGGAGATTACGGCAAATTCGGATTACTTCGTTTGCTGCTGAGCGGGATAGGCTGATGCAAAAATCAGCGATCCCGACGCGCAGTGGAAGAGCTGTGCTGGCCTTAGTGGATGGGACTGCAGCAGCAAAACTATTTTCCCAAGAAGGCGCGATTGTGCTAAGAATTGGGGCTGACCCTTCCAGTGCGAATGTCATACCAAAAAAATTACTTGATACCATTGTTAATTGTTCTGCAGCGCAAGTTATTATCTTGCCGAATGGGTTTATTCAAGCTCAAGAGTTGGTAGCTGTTGCTGCTGCTGCGCGTGATTGGGGTCAAGAGGTAATACCTTTACCCTCAGCTTCGATGGTGCAGGGACTTGCTGCTTTAGCAGTGTGTGATGAGTCGAGAATTGATGTCGATAATGCTTTTGCGATGGCCGAAGCTGCGGCTGCAACGAGGTGGGGGTCGGTTCGAATTGCTCAGGAAAAAGCTTTGACCTGGGGTGGTTCCTGTCAGCCCGGGGATGGGTTAGGTCTTGTTGGTCAAGAGGTTTTTGTTGTTGCCGACAATGTCATTAAAGCGATTACAGCGCTTGTGGACTTAATGTTAGGCACTGGTGGGGAGCTTGTTACTGTTATGGTTGCCAGTGTTGAGTACTATGCTGTTACCGAGCAGCTGGATGAGCATATTCGACGTCAACACCCTGGTGTTGAGTTGACGGTCTATGAGGGCGGTCAAAGTGGTGATGTTCTTCAAGTTGGCGTTGAGTAGGTAGAATCAGATGACTTCTCTTACAGAGAAATTGGATCGGGTGTTAGGTAAAGTAGTTGCTGATACCCTCGCTGAGGATCTTAATTTGCACACGGTTGGGGACCTACTCCGTTATTATCCAGATCGGTACGTGCAATCTGGAAAATTATTTAGTCAGGGTAAACCTGAAGCAGGAGAACATGTTACAGTAATAGCTCAGATCGTTAAAGAAGAAATGCGACAGATGCGCAATCGGCGTGGTCAATTTTTGAAAGTAACTCTCTCTGATGGAAAAACAGAGATAAGTGCTACTTTTTTTAATCCTCATAAAGTGAAGCGCGACATCAAAGTGGGTGCTCGCGGGATGTTTTCGGGTGTGGTGGGATACTTTCGGGATGAGATGCAATTTACGCATCCTGCGTATCTCATTATCCCAGAATCTTCTGAGGCCATTGATGATTCAGTGATACATGACGGTTCGACGAAACTTCGTGCTAGCGGAAAACTTAGAGGAATTGCTGAGGCTGCACTGGGAGGCGGGGGTTCGGTAACGATGTCGGAGTTTACCCGGCCATTTTTGCCTTTGTATTCAGCAACCAAAAATGTGCAAAGTTGGATGGTCTGGACTTGTGTGCGGCAGGTTTTGGATCAACTTGACCCAGTAGATGATCCACTTCCTGAATATATTCGTAAGCAGCGCAATATGATTGATGTGGATACGGCTCTTCATTGGGTGCACTTACCGGAGGAAAAAAGTCAGTATGTGCGGGCTCGCGAGCGGCTACGTTTTGACGAGGCGGCCTCATTGCAGCTTGTTCTTGCTCAGCGTCGCTACCTGGAGACGGCAAAGTCAGCTCCAGCTTGTCCGAAAAAAACTCAAGGATTATGTGCGGACTTTGATCGTCAATTGCCTTTTACCTTAACTGCGGGACAGCTGGAGGTAGGGCAGCAGATTAGTGCTGATTTAGCACAACCGCATCCGATGAATCGACTACTTCAGGGGGAAGTGGGTTCAGGTAAGACTGTTGTTGCCTTGCAAGCGATGTTGCAAGTCATTGATTCTGGTAGGCAATGCGCCTTGCTTGCCCCTACCGAAGTGCTTGCTGCACAACATGCTCGATCTTTAAGGTTGATGTTAGGTGACCTTGCTACCGCCGGGGAGCTAGGTGCCCCTGAGCGGGCGACTCGGATATGTTTACTGACTGGTTCGTTATCGACTGCTAGGAAACGGCAAGCTTTGCTTGAGACTGTTACTGGGGATGCCGGAATTGTGATTGGCACGCACGCTTTGATTCAGGACAATGTTGAGTTTTTTGATTTGGGTCTGGTTATTGTTGATGAGCAGCATCGGTTTGGCGTTGAGCAGCGCGATGCTTTACGAGCGAAAACTCGGGAGGGGGTGACGGCACATCTTCTGGTGATGACAGCAACGCCAATTCCGCGGACTGTGGCGATGACGGTTTTTGGAGATTTAGCCACTTCAACATTGAAAGAATTGCCGAAGGGTAGAAGCCCCATTGTGAGCAATGTTATTGCAGTTAAAGAAAAACCGCATTGGATGCAGCGGGCTTGGGAACGGATTGTGGAAGAAGTTGTTCAAGGACGTCAAGCTTATGTTGTCTGTTCACGTATTGGCGAGGCTGAGAACGTTGAAACTGATGATGCTCAATTGCAGACACATGCAGTTCTTGATGTGTATGGCAGGTTGAGTTCTCAGGAGCTCAGTGCAGTGCGGGTGGGGGTGCTGCATGGTCGGCTGTCTCCAGAAGAAAAAGATGACACTATGACCGCGTTTGCGCGCAGAGAAATTGATGTGCTGGTGTGTACCACAGTTGTTGAAGTAGGGGTGGATGTTCCTAATGCTACGGTGATGATGATTCTTGATGCTGATCGCTTTGGGGTGAGCCAGCTGCATCAGCTCCGTGGTCGAGTAGGTCGAGGAAAGCATGCGGGTTTATGTTTCCTTGCTACTGAAATACACCCAGGTTCTCCCGCTTTTGAGCGACTTACTCAGGTGGCGGCAACAAATGATGGCTTTGCTCTTGCTCAACTTGATCTTGTGCAGCGTAAAGAGGGAAATGTGTTGGGTAAGGCCCAGTCTGGAACGGTGTCAAATTTACGGTTGCTCTCGCTCCTTGATGATGCAGAGGTGATCGCAGATGCTCGTGAGTTTACTTCTGCTATTATCAAGCAGGATCCAACACTGCAGAAGTACCCAGGTTTAGCGACGATGGTGAAGAATGTTCTCGATTCCCAACATATTGATTATTTGGATAAATCGTGAAGCGGTCGACTAAACTTTGGGCGGTAGTTTTTTCGGCAACTGCGGTACTAGTTGTTTATCAAATCTCCAGGGGCAGTATTCCCGCGAATAGGGTTATTACCCAAAGAAGTATACCAACTTTAGCGCCAGGGATAGACCCACTTGCTGGACTGGAAACGATTGCTAAACGGAACCGAAGCTCAGATTATCGGCGTAGTGAATTTGGGGATTCTTGGACTGATGATAGTGATGCTCCTGGTGGTCATAACGGCTGTGATACCCGTAATGATATTTTAGCTAGAGATTTGACGCAGATGTCTTTTGTAACTACCTCACGTTGTCCAATGGCGGTGGCATCTGGGAAGTTACACGATCCTTATACGGGTGCGTTTATTGATTTTTCGCGTGGGGAAACCTCTAGTGAAAAGATTCAGATTGATCATATTGTGCCATTAGCTTTAGCATGGGATTTGGGGGCGAAGTCATGGCCGCTGGCTATACGAGTCCGTTTTGCTAATGATCCTGCCAATTTGATTGCTGTTGACGGGCAGGCAAATCAGGCTAAGGGGGATAAGGCTCCGGCTCAGTGGATGCCCAGTAGTGAGGCTTTTCATTGCCAGTATGCGTTGCAATTTATTGAGGTTTTGCGGGGTTATCATCTTCCTGTCGATGAGCCTTCGGCTGCGGTCTTGCGGGCCGCTGCGCAAAAATGCCCTAGTGCGTAAATACCTTTCGCACATTTTGTGCTGTAGATCATAGGCGCAGGCGTGGGTATTCTGATATATAGTAACTTCGCCAAGGTAAATAAATCAGAGTGGCAGGCCGCTTATGGCTTTGGTGTTCTGTTTCATGTACGGCAACCCTGGGGTATCTGGGGTTTTCATCCCACGAAGGGGGATTCACATGCGAAAATTGAAAAGCATGATAGCGGGAACGGCTCTGGTTGTCGGAGTTTTAGGTGCTGGGGTAGCAACCGCAACCACTATCAATATCGATGGTGGAGTCTGGGATTATGGAGTCAGCGGGAACTTTGCAAGTAGTGGCACAGTTTGGTCAAACTATTATCACGGCTTTAAGTGCCACCGTTCGAGTGTTAATGGTAATTTCTACGCAAGTTCTGGGCCGACTGCGCCCGGATATTGGTCTGAGGCTTCAGCTCCACGTTCGCGTTGGGGGAACGAAAGCTTTTATAGTTGGTGCTGACTCGGTAGATCAGTGAAATGTTTGGGGTGGTTGGTTTTGGCCACCCCAAACAAATAAAAGGAGCTTCGTGTTAAATAAAAGTACCAAAATCGGCTATGCGACTATTGCGCTTTTTTCTCTTTTTTTCTCTTTTTTTCTTCTTGTTGAGTATAACTCAACTCAGATACCCGGTTCTGACTACACCGTACAAATAACGGAGTCTACGCCTCAGGCGGTAAATAGTAACGATATTGTTGAGCAGGTTGCCCGAGCTACGCATTCAAATATTGGCCGAGAAATATCAGATCCTTTACATCCTAAAAGTTTTCGAAGTCTTCAGCTCTCAGTAGGAAATGAAAATTTACCAAGTTCACGGTGGTTGCTTGAAGGTTACCCAGATTTTAGTCGAGAAATTACGACAACCGTTATACCATGGCGAGATAATCCAGATTTTTACCCCGGTGGTATCTATATGGTTTATGGTTCTCACTATGCCGCAGAACAATTACTGCAAACCTTCGTTGATCACGGCTGGGTTGGCTACTTAGAGCCAACCTTTGATCTTGGTTCAGAACTTGAATATTATGGCAGCGGGCCTATGTTGCTCAGCTTTTTGCTGAGCATTGTTGTATTGATGGTAATTGTTACTTCTGGCGTTGTTCTCAATGTGAAAGCTTATGCAATTCAACGACTTCAAGGAAGATCATTCTTTACGGTATTTGTTGGTGATCTGCGCCAACTTTTTAGGCCTTTAGTGCTGTCCGCTTCGCTTTTAACTGTACTGGTTGTGTCTGGATTGTGGTTTTATAACTCTCTTAATCAATTTTCTACCTTTGCAATTTTGGCTGTCATATTCTCCGTTCTCCTCTTCTCGGTAGCCGTGTTCACTCATAGTGTAGTGCTCTTTATTGTCTACCGAGCCCTGCTGATTACTGCGCTTAAAGGTAAAATGCGTACCCGGTGGATAACCTGCGGCCTGTATTCAGCACGTTTAGCAAGTGCGGTTCTTGTGGTTTTAGTATTGGTGTCAGCATTGCATTCCCTACTGGATCTTCGGTCTAGTTCCCAAAAAATGAAAGAGAGAGTGGGGGCGGATTCGGTTTCTTATTTATTGATTAAAGGATATTCAGGCACTGAAAACGAAATAGATAATACTGTAGGTGCTTGGCTTAGGGATACGGACATTGCAGGGGAAGCGGTGTTAGCAGAAAGGATGATGCTTCGTTCACAAGATAAACTCCATGGGATTCCAATACTGACAATAAATGACGCGTATCTTGAGATGAATCCGGTGGTGGATAATGAAGGGCAACCTGTTATTCCTAGTGAAGATAAAAATATTGTACAGATTTTATACCCGAATGGTTCAGTCCAAGAGATAGATCAAGTTGAAAATTTTATCAAAGCTCAGATTAAGGTGTCACTTCCACCGGATTATGATCATTCTGAGTTAAAAATTATTCATCAACCAATAAAGGAGCATCAACAACTACCATTATATGATAACCCATACGGTTTTAGTGGTGATGATACAACAAAAAATTCCATGATTGTGCTATATCAGCATGGGGCAAATTATTTATCTGGAAGTTTTTATAGCTGGATGTTTTCTAGCGGAAAGTTTACTTTTAAAGATCAGAAAAAAGCTTTATCTTCTGCGCATGATCGTGGGTTGGATCGTTTTATTTATTCGGTAACAACAAGTTATGATCTTGCTTGGCAGAATTACCGAGATGCGCTTCGTGCGTTTCAAGTGATTTTTTATAGCTTGGTTATTGCCGTTATTGCCTTCTTGATTTCCTCTGCAGGTATTGCAGTGGCGGCTACACGTAAGCGGGCGCAGAATATTTTCTCGCAATATATTTTAGGGTGGCCATTTTGGCGGAGGCACTACCAGATTTTCATAGGCGAAACAATATTTTTGCTTGCACCGATTATCTGGTATCTATATGCATTTTTAGAAGTCCAAGAAGACCTGAATGTCGGATCTAACTCATTAAATATCACCCAGGCGCAGATTCTTGTAAAGTCGGATAGTGTTGTGGGGTTGGTAATTTCGGGTGGGGTATCAGTGCTCGGGTTTTTGGTTTTTCTTTTTATTTTTTCTCGGCAGGTAAAAATATTAGTTAGAGATCGTTCTACCGATTCCATTTAAAAAAGTATGATATGTAGCTTTGAGAGAGGAAATGATGATTTCAGTAATGCAAGCACACAAATCCTTTGGAACTAGGGCACTCTGGTCAAATATAAATTTTGAGGTAACGCAAGGTCAAATGTTTGCCATTGTTGGCCCGAGTGGTTCAGGTAAATCTACCTTACTGAACTGTTTGGGAACTTTAGAAAGCTTCGATTCGGGGCAGGTACTTGTATATGGAAAGAATATTGTGAATAACAGTTCCCGACAACGCCGCTTATTGCGACGTGATGTTCTTGGGTATTTGTTTCAAGACTACGCTTTGATTGACAATGCTTCGGTAGCGTATAATTTGTCAATCGCGGCTCGATCTGCTCAAAAAAAGGAATACGAAAAGGCATTGGACCGAGTGGGGCTCGCCGGTCGCTCCAAAGAAAAAGTGTTTCGGCTTAGCGGTGGGGAGCAACAGCGGGTGGCTTTGGCAAGACTGATGGTAAAACAACCGCGGATAGTTCTTGCCGATGAACCTACCGGAGCCCTCGATCATGGCAACGCGGACATGGTTGTTGAGGTCTTAAAAGATATGAGTAAAAATGGTGTGGCAGTAGTGATTGCTACCCATAATGATCATGTTGTTCAGGCCTGTGACTCAGTTCTGGATCTGAGCAAGACAGTTAACTAGAGAAGCTGAGCCTTCGGCTGCGGTCTTGCGGGCCGCTACGCAAAAATGCCCTAGCTCTTAATGCTGCTTCGGCGTTGGGCACGTTTTCCGGAAAGCCTTAGCAGTAAGATGCATCCAATAATGATAAGTGCTGTTTCAGCAATGCCAGCTGCCCAAGTGGTCCAGCGGACCTTGGGTGCGGGAGCTTTAGGCAGTGGCGCAGCTTTTTCAGTTATAGTGATCGGGAAATTTACTCGATCACTACCGGAAATGACAGCGGCGTTCCAGGCTCCTACTACTGAGGTGTAGAAGCCGGTCATTGTGTACTCTCCGGCGGTGTTTTGGGTGGCAGTAACGCTATTTGGGCCAATTCCCAATAGTGGAGAACTAAACTCAACCTGTATAAATTTTTCTGTTGAATCAGCAATCTCGATGGTGTAGGTAGTCAGTCCTGGTTGTAGCCCGGAGGGGGTGAACTCCACCTGGGCATTGTTGAGGGATGCTGATTGGGTAAGAGAACTGTGTTGAGCTTGAAATTCTTGATTACGGGCTGAACCACTCAAGAAGGGTGCAATAAAGAGAACCGCAAGCGCCAGAATAACTTC
>JBOFCS010000179.1:0-6199 GCA_051646185.1 Mycobacteriaceae bacterium
AAGAAAACGAACGCGACTACCACCCCAACTACCTCATCACCGTACAAAACGGAAGCCAACTCATCGGCCCACCCATCAAAGCCTGGCCCCCCGTCCTCGGCGACTGGAACGACCCCAACCACCCATGACACACAACGCCTAACAAACAGCACAAAAACAAGAGCAAAAATACGCCGAGGCTCTCATCACGTACCCGCATGGAAGGGCATCACAAATCCTTACAGTGCCTTCAGTTCTTCGATAACCTCACTGACCGATTTTTTGGCATCGCCAAAAAGCAGGGAGGATGTGGGTAATGTGAAGAGCGGGTTATCAATTCCTGCATACCCAGAAGACATCGAACGCTTAAGCACAATCACCGAACGCGACTGGTCCACATTGAGAATGGGCATTCCAAAAATTGGGCTCGCCGGATCGGTGCGAGCCGCAGGATTGGTAACATCGTTTGCGCCAATAACAATGGTGACATCTGTACGGGCAAACTCACCGTTGATATCGTCCATTTCTTTCATTGAATCATAGGGAACATCCGCCTCAGCTAAAAGCACATTCATATGCCCCGGCATCCGCCCAGCCACTGGGTGAATGGCGTACTTGACCTCAACACCCTTACTTTCCAAAATGGTTGCCATGTCTTTGACCACATGCTGTGCCTGGGCAACCGCAAGGCCGTAACCAGGAACCACAATCACCTGGTTGGCATAAGCCATTTGAATAGCCACATCCGCGGCAGAAGTTGCCTTGACCGTGCCCCCACTAGCACTGCCTGCGACGACAGCGGCATCAGCACCACCAAAGGCTCCAAACACAATTGCCGGAATAGAGCGATTCATAGCCGTTGCCATGAGGTTGGTCAGAATTGTTCCCGAAGCACCAACAATCATGCCGGCCACAATCATTGCCGTGTTATTAAGTGCCAAACCTGCCGCAGCGGCTGATAATCCGGTGAGAGCATTTAATAACGAAATAACCACCGGCATATCAGCACCACCAATAGGCAGCACCACAAACAAACCAACAACTGCCGAAAGAATCAACACTGCCACTATCCACCACTGCGAACTACCCTCGCCTGGCTGCGCTTTGATCCCGATGTAAGTCGCAGCAGCGATAGCAGAAAGCAATAAAATAATATTTGCTAGTTGGAAAACTTTGGCATTGGCAACAAAGGCTTTTTCCACATTCTTATTCATCAGTTCTTGCAGCTTTAAGAAGGCAATCAATGAGCCCCAGAATGAGACTGAGCCAATAACGGCAGCAAATAATGACCCAATAACTATATGGATTGTTGGCGACTCACCATGCTTAAAAGCCGAAAAGCCAGCTGTATCAACAAACTCTGACCAAGCAATAAGCGCAACCGTACCGCCACCAACCCCATTAAACAGGGCAACCAGCTGAGGCATAGCTGTCATCTTGACTTTACGAGCTGGAGGAACCCCACCAATAACACCAATAACCAGACCCACAATGATAAGAATCCAGTTTTGGGTATGGCGAATATCAATAAGCGTTGCCAACACCGCAATAGCCATACCGGTAGCAGCAATCCAGTTACCACGCACCGCGGTCTTTGGCCCGGTAAGTCCAGATAACCCAAGAATGAAAAGCCCAAAAGCCAGAATATATAAGACTGTTACTAGATTGTTCACTGTGAATCAGCCTCTTTCTGCCCAGCAACATTACCAACGGCAGGCTTCGCCTTAAACATGCCAAGCATGCGATCTGTCACCACAAAGCCACCTACCACATTGACAGTTCCAAAAATCAGGGCAATAAACGCAATCACCTTCAATCCCCAAGGTGCATCATGTACTTTACCTAAAACAATCAAAGCGCCAAGAACAACGATGCCATGAATAGCGTTGGTACCAGACATCAACGGCGTATGGAGAGTATTAGGAACCTTGGAAATCACAGCAAAACCAACAAACCCAGAAAGCACCAGGATGGCAATATTTGCCAGCAGCGAGGTGTACATCAGTTCTCCTCTTCACGGGTAACACAAGATGCCGCCAGTACCTCATCGGTAAAGTCCGGACTGAGTACTCCGTCGGTAATCATCAGTTCAAGAAGGGACAGAATATTTTTGGAATACAACTCACTGGAATGCTCAGGCATTGTCGCTGGCAAATTTAGAGGGGAAGCAATAGTGACATCATGCTTCACAACAACCTGACCAGGCTCAGTAAGTTCACAGTTACCCCCAGTTTCCCCAGCAAGATCAACAACAACACTCCCTGGCTTCATCCCCTCAACAGCTGCGGCGGTGACCAGCCGGGGCGCTGGACGCCCGGGCACTAGCGCAGTAGTGATGACAACGTCAAAACCTTTAATCGCCTCTTCTAACGCACCCTGCTGCTTCGCACGTTCCTGCTCATTGAGTTCCCTAGCGTATCCACCCTCACCAGCGGCATCAATACCAAGGTCAAGCCATTGCGCCCCCACAGACCGGACTTGATCGGCAACCTCAGGGCGCACGTCGTAGCCAGTAGTGCGAGCGCCTAGCCGCTTAGCGGTAGCTAATGCTTGTAGCCCTGCCACCCCTACACCAAGGACTAATACTGTGGCCGGTTTCACTGTTCCTGCTGCGGTAGTCAGCATTGGAAAAAAGCGAGTGGATTGATCAGCAGCAAGCAGTACTGCCTTGTACCCAGCAACGTTAGCTTGACTCGATAGCGCATCCATCGTTTGTGCCCGAGAGATCCGAGGGATAGCTTCCATTGCAAAGGCCTGAACCCCTGCTGTTTTAAGCGCAGAAATCTGATTATCAGCGTTACGTGGCGCCAAGAAACCAATCAATGTTGCGCCAACTTTTATTTTTGCAACCTCAGCATTAGTTGGTGGCGCAACCTTAACAATAACATCGGCGCTCCAAGGGTCACCGATCTTTGCCCCGGCTTCTCGATATAGCTCATCGGGAATGAGCGCACCTGACCCGGCCTGAGCCTCAACAACCACATCAACGCCGGAAGCTATCAACTTAGAAATAACCTTCGGAACAAGCGCAACGCGGCGCTCTCCGTCATTCGACTCTCGGACTACGCCAACAACACACTGGTTGTTACTGCTCTGTGAAGTCTGCATTTACTGACCTTACTGCTTCGGGGGTAACTCCTGTCAGCGCCACTGGTGGCTATCTCAGCTCCCGACTCTGCATCTCGAAGCCCGACCTGAGTTCACCGATCCTAAACTGACTCACAAGTAAGTTATGAACTCGACCCAACCTAATTAGTCTGAAAAAGCTATCACATGTCCTTGAACAACAGTCGGCACCTGGATGAACGGCAAAAGACCCCGGCTAAAGTTATTGGGTAATCATCGCGAACTAGCCGTGAATGACCACCCAAAAACAAAACCAGCCTAATCGTCATGTGCAAAAACCTGAGTCCTATGCTGAAGCCATGGGCTGCCTCTTCTGCAATATCATTAGCGGGAACGCACCGTCAATTCAGGTGTACGAAGACGAAACTGTATTCGGGTTCCTTGATATTCGGCCAATAAGAAGAGGCCACACTCTTTTAGTACCAAAACAGCATTCCACTAACCTCTCAGACCTACCTCCAGAGCAAGGAGCCAAACTCTTTCAAGCTGGACATAAAGTAGCCTTAGCACTCCGCCTGAGCCCTTTAGGTTCCGATGGCACAAATTTGGTTATCAATGATGGCAAAGCCGCGTTCCAAACTGTTTTCCATACCCACCTACATGTGATACCACGGCAGCACGGCGACCGACTTGATTTTGCTAAGGGTTTCCTTTTCCGCAATGACCCCAATCTATCGAGCACTGGTGATTTAGTTCGTAAAGGATTACAGTGCATAAACTCCCAAGCAGAATGGAACTTACCGCAATGACTTCTTTAGATCGAGCATCAATCGTTGACGCACTACTCGATCAATGGGAGGTGCTGGCAACACTCTGTGAAAATTTTACCGATACCCAATGGAACAGCAAAACTGCTCTCGAAAGCTGGTCCGTGCGTGATGTTGTAGCACATATCATCGGAACAGAATCTTTGTTGGCAGGTCTGCAACCACCAAAGATAACTACCGACACCAAAGAACTTGGTCACGTGCGCAATAAAATTGCTGAGTTTAATGAGCGTTGGGTTTTGGGACTACGCGAAAAATCTACTTCTGAGCTTCTGCGAAATTATTATTCCATCATCAACCAACGGCGCACCATGCTGCTTGCGCTTAGTGATGAAGAGTTCGAAGCCCCGGCAGCAACTCCTGCCGGGCAAGCAACATACGGAAGATTTATGCGTATTCGCTTATTTGATTGCTGGATTCATGAAATTGATATTCGAGATGCCCTAAAAATATCAGGAAATGAAGGGGGCAAACGAGGGTCTTTAGCTTTTGCTGAAATCCTTAGCTCACTGGGATTCACCATTGGGAAAAAGGCGCAAGCGCCCCAAGGTAGCCGGATTAAATTTGAACTTTCTGGACCTCTTGCACAAGAAATTTTTGTTTCGGTCGATCAGAGGGCGACGCTGGTTGACCAATTCACTACCGATCCAACAACCACGATTCTTCTTGATTCCGGGCTCTTCACTCGTTTATGCGCTGGTCGAACCACCAGCATAGCCCATCCAGGGGAAATAAAGATTGCTGGTGATCAGCACCTTGGCGCGGCCATTGTAGACTCACTCAACTTTGTCATATAACTTTCAGGATATGAATAGTCACGGTCAAACCCCTACCGATTCGGTTAGTGTGCATGCACCTGAGCACAATCGATATGAATTACAGCGCAATGGGAATTTAGCTGGCTTTTGTGAATATACTGAGCAATCCGGGATTCGCAACTTTAATCATACGCTCACCATGCCCGACTATCGAGGACAAGGGGTTGCTGGAGTAGTCACTAGGTTTGCGCTAGACGATTGCAAGGAAAACCACATTCAGATACTGCCATCATGCTCTTTTGTACTCACATTTGTGCGGAAAAACCCCGAATATCGAGAGCTAATTCCTCAGCATTTACAAAACCAATACGATCTATAACCCCAATTTATCCACTCATACATACGGAAAGATGAAGATGAGCAATAGCTTTCAAGCCCTAGTTGCACGTCAAAATGATAATTTAGCAGATACTGTAGATCTCAATATCGAGACCTTAGATCGCAGCTTCCTCCCCGAGGATGGGGTAACCATAAAAGTGCACTATTCTTCAATCAATTATAAAGATGCCCTTGCCCTCTCACCTCGCGGCGGAGTAGTACGAAACTACCCTATTATTCCTGGAATTGATATTGCCGGTGAGGTTGTCGACCCCGCAGGAAGTGACTTCGCGATTGGGGAATTGGTGGTTGCCCATGGGCATGATATTGGCACTGCCCGCCACGGTGGCTATGCAGAAATAGCAAAAGTACCTGCGGATCAAGTGATTTCCTTAGAAAATGGCCTTTCTCCGGCTGAGGCTGCAACAATTGGTACCGCAGGATTCACCGCAGCTATGAGCGTAGCTGCGATCACTAATGCAGGAATCACACCTTCAGCTGGGCCAGTACTAGTCACTGGGGCAAGCGGGGGCGTTGGCAGTGTTGCTGTTGATCTGTTGGCAGCAGCTGGTTATGAAATTGTTGCCTCTACTGGAAAAGTCACCGCACATGAACTGCTACGCGAATTGGGTGCTGCAGAAATTATCGGACGACTACCTGAAGATCCTGCAGCGAAACCTCGTCCACTGGGTAAGGCAAAATGGGTAGCTGCGATTGATTGTGTTGGCGGAAATACTCTTTCTGAAGTAATTAGCTCTCTACACTATGGAGGTGTGGTTGCCGCGAGTGGATTAACTGGCGGACCTTCGCTCAACACCACCGTACTTCCATTCATCCTTCGCGGAGTTAGTCTGATCGGAATTGATTCCGTCCAACAAAACTTTCAAGCGCGTAAAGCCTTATGGGACAGGCTAGCTACGGACCTTAAACCAAAACACCTCAATCAGCTTGCCGTAAATTGTGATCTAAGCACAGTACCCACTGCGCTAGATTCAATTAAACAAGGTACCTTCACCGGTCGAGGGCTGGTAAAGGTAGCAAATGAGCTCTGAAACCGACTCCATCAAGAATCCGCAGTACCGTTAAATCTGTCATAGTGGACTGCATCCTTGAGATTCCTGCCGCTGCGCCAACCAAATCGTTCCAGGTCTGGCGCAGCGGCAAAGTCGGTAACAGGACCAACACATAACC
>JBOFCS010000065.1:0-6596 GCA_051646185.1 Mycobacteriaceae bacterium
GGAGTGTAGGCGAGGCAATTGCGGCTCGTGGGTGGAGCTTGGTTTCTGGCGGCGGTAACGTTTCGATGATGGGCGCAGTGGCCCAAGCAGCTAGGGCTGGTGGGGCACACACGGTTGGGGTCATTCCTCAAGCTTTGGTGCACCGCGAAGTAGCCGACACCGCAGCCGATGAGCTTATTGTTACTGACACCATGCGAGAGCGTAAACGTGTGATGGAAGAACATGCCGATGCTTTTCTAACATTGCCTGGCGGCATTGGCACTCTGGAAGAGCTATTTGAGACCTGGACTGCAGGTTCACTGGGTATGCATAACAAGCCGGTGATTTTGCTGGATCCCATTGGGCATTATGCTGGTTTGCTGACGTGGCTCACATCTTTGCAGGTTAAGGGATTTGTTACTGAGCAAGCTCTGAGTAGATTGAGAGTCACTGATGATCTAGAAGTGGCTCTGCGATGGTGCGCTGAGCCCGTTAGCTAGGCTAGGGGTATCAGTGCTTGCATATCAGTAAGAGGGTTAGGGCTGTACGTCAGGCGCGTAAGTCCAGTATGGCAATGAAGGGACACAATGTCTGCCACAACCGTAACATCAAATATTGGCCTAAAAGAACTTATTATTAAGGTCCCCAAGGTTGCGTTAGATGCTCCTATTTTGCTGCGTGGGCTACCCGGATTTTTGCGTAAACCTGAGGATAAGGTTTCGATAGGTTTAATCTTTCAGCAACAGGCAGCTAAGCATTCCGGTCGAGCATTTTTGCGCTTTGAAGGTAGCTCCATGAGCTATGGCGAAGCTAACGCTAGGGTTAATCGTTATGCAGCTGCGCTAGCTAAGCACGGTGTCAAGCCAGGAGATGTTGTTGGACTAGTAGGGAAAAACGCGCCTAGCACCTTACTTTTTGCGCTTGCTTCAACAAAATTGGGCGCAGTTACCGGGATGCTGAATTATAACCAGCGCGGTGAGGTATTGAGTCATAGTTTAGGTTTGCTGCATTCCAAGGTGCTCATTGTAGGCGAAGGTGGACAAGAAGCGATAGATTCAATTTCTGATGAAATTGTTGCCGATAAAGTGTTGTCGGGGGAAGAGCTGGAAAACCTTGCCAAGTCTGAGTCGACGGAAAATCCTGTTGTTACCGCACAGATTAAAGCAAAAGAAAAAGCTTTTTATATTTTCACTTCCGGTACCACCGGGTTGCCAAAAGCAAGTTTGATGAGTCATTTCCGTTGGCTCAAATCCATGTCTGGACTAGGTGCGATGGGGGTCAGATTAAAGTCGAGTGACACCCTTTACTGTTGTCTACCGCTCTATCACAATAATGCACTTACAGTTTCGCTTTCTTCGGTGCTTTCTTCGGGCGCGACGTTGGCTATTGGGCGTTCGTTTTCAGCATCAAAATTTTGGGATGATGCCATTCGTAACGACGCTACCGCTGCGGTGTATATCGGCGAAATATGCCGCTATTTGCTTAATCAGCCTGCCAAAAGCACCGACCGCAGCCATAAAGTACGCACTATTGTTGGCAATGGGATGCGACCAGAAGTTTGGGATGAGTTCACTTCTCGGTTTGGCATCACCCGTGTTGCTGAGTTTTACGGAGCTAGCGAGTGCAATATTGCTTTTATCAATGCTTTAAATTTAAGAAAAACAGCAGGAATCTGTCCACTTCCTTTCACTGTAGTTGCCTACGACCCGGATACCGGTAAGGCGGTACGAGGAGCCAATGGCAAATTGCAAAAAGTAAAAACGGGTGAGGTTGGCCTTTTGCTATCAAAAATCACCTCCCGGGCTCCTTTTGATGGCTATACCGATGATAAGGCTACAGAAAGCAAATTATTGCGAAATGGGTTCGCTAAGAACGACTGTTGGTTTGATACTGGCGATTTAGTTCGTAAACAAGGCTGGATGCATGTGGCTTTTGTGGATCGGTTGGGTGACACTTTTCGGTGGAAAGGTGAAAACGTTGCCACCACTGAGGTTGAGGGGGCATTATCTGCTTTTGACGGAATAGAAGAATGTACCGTCTACGGAGTTTTGGTTCCTGGCACAGATGGTAAAGCTGGTATGGCTGCAATCAAATTGAAGGACGGCATTGCTTTTGATGGTAAGGCTTTAGCTGAGCATGTTTACAACAAGCTGCCTGCCTACAGTTTTCCATTGTTTGTGCGGATCGTGGATAGCTTGGAACACACGTCAACATTTAAAAGCCGCAAGGTTGAATTGCGAAACGAAGGCTTTAATCAGATTCAGTACCAAATTGCGGACCCAGTATATGTGTTACAGGGCCGTTCTGATGGCTATGTGCCTAGTCATGATCAATATCCTGAGCAAGTGCAAACCGGACAAGCACCTCAGTCCTGACCAATAATCAGGACTGGACTCGCCCGGTTCGGGTATCCATGCCACGATAAACAAGTGGCTAATCAATCGTCAGTGGGAGAAAGGTTACCGGCAGCTACTCTCTGCGGTAAACCAGTGGCGACTGATCGTGCATTAGTGATGGCAATAGTCAATCGGACCCCTGACTCCTTTTACGATCAAGGAGTCACCTTCACCGATCATGCGGCGATGAGCGCCGTGCATAGAGTAGTTGCTGAAGGTGCTGATCTTGTTGACATTGGTGGGGTGAAGGCAGGCCCAGGGGCAGATGTTGATACCGCAGAAGAAATACGCAGGGTAGTGCCATTTGTTGCAGCAGTTCGTAGTGCGTACCCGGACTTGCTTATCAGTGTGGACACCTGGCGCAGTGAGGTTGCCCGACTGGTCTGCCAAGAAGGGGCCGACCTCATCAATGACACCTGGGCCGGAATTGATCCGAGTCTGGCTGAGGTAGCCGCTCAGTTTCAGGCAGGAATTGTATGCTCGCATACCGGTGGGGCTATTCCACGGACCAGACCATTTCGAGTGCAGTACCCCAATATTGTTGATGATGTTATTGCGGAGGTGACCGCTGCGGCTCGGCGTGCAGTGGCTGCCGGGGTAAGCCCTGAATCGGTAATAATTGATCCTACCCACGACTTTGGGAAAAATACTTTTCACGGGCTCGCTCTGTTGCGCCAGGTAAACGATTTGGTTAACACCGGATGGCCGGTCCTGATGGCGCTCAGTAATAAAGACTTTATCGGGGAGACTTTGGGTGTGGGTTTATCCGAAAGGTTAGAAGGAACTCTAGCGGCGACGGCTTTAGCTGCTTCTGCTGGAGCCCGGATTTTTCGCGTCCACGAAGTAGCATCAACACGGCGAGTGGTCGATATGGTGGCTGCGATTAGCGGCTCCAGGCTTCCAGCCCGAACGGTGAGAGGACTGGTATGACAGCAATACAAATTTCCGAGACTGAAATGAACTGGGAGCAAGAAAATAGCTGGGATCACCCGTGTTGGAGCATCCCTGAGTTAGTAGCTGCTAAGGCTGGACGATCAGTATCAGTGGTGTTGCCGGCACTCAATGAACAAGAGACAGTGGCCGATGTTGTTAGCACAATTAGGCCGCTGTTAGGTGGTTTAGTTGATGAACTTATTGTGCTGGACTCGGGGTCAACCGATGATACGGCCACAGTGGCACGTAATGCTGGAGCGACTGTTATTAGTCGGGAGCAAGCTGTCCCAGAGTTATCGCCAAACCCGGGCAAAGGTGAGGTGTTATGGCGATCGGTTGCGGCGTCATCGGGTGATGTGATTGCTTTTGTTGATTCGGATCTTATTAATCCAGATCCCATGTTTGTCCCTAAGCTATTGGGTCCTTTGCTCACCGCTGATGGTATCCACTTGGTCAAGGGGTTTTATCGGAGACCGCTTAGGATTAGTGGTGCTGAAGATGCTAATGGTGGTGGTCGTGTGACCGAGCTTGTGGCGCGACCACTACTTGCCGCTTTACGCCCTGAGTTGACTGCTGTTGTACAGCCCTTGGGTGGTGAGTATGCCGGGACAAGGGAGCTGTTATCGGCAGTGCCTTTTGCTCCGGGATATGGGGTAGAGATTGGTTTACTCCTGGATACCTATCATAAGCTTGGTCTATTCGGGATCGGTCAAGTTAACCTGGGTGTTCGTAAACATCGCAATCGTCCACTAGTTGAGCTGGGGGTAATGAGTCGGCAAATTGTTGGCACCATGCTTAGGCGTTGTGGCATCGAAGATTCTGGTGCTGGTCTAACCCAATACTTTGCCGACGGTGACACGTTTACGCCACGAACCTCGCATGTGGAGTTAGCCGATCGGCCAGCAATGAATACGATTAGGCCATAATGAAGTACTAGACCTGAGATGTTTGGTTAGTCTTGGGTAAAGACGTAATTGCGAACTGACAGGATTAATCAATGACTACTCTTCTGCAATATTTTGTTATCACGGTAGTTGTTGCAGGAGTGCTCTTTTTTATTGTCAGTGCGGTATTTGGTCGCACCGAAGAATTGCCTGCTTTGCCTAAAGGCACGACTGCAACAGCGCTACCCGCTGACGACGTCACAGGTGCTGATATTGATGCCGTGTTGTTCCAGCAAAGTTTTCGAGGTTACAAAACTAGCGAAGTTGACTGGGTGCTGAACCGTCTTGCTCGTGAAATAGATTTATTACGTAATCAGCTCAAGGAGCAAAAAGTGGGTGACTCGAGATCAGTTGAATCAGCTACCTTTGATGTTTTGGAGGGATAGGCCACGCAAATATGAGCCTATTTTGACAGGTACTTGGTGGTCGTTACCCTGAAGTCAGTAGTCAATGGCACTGATGAATCGGGAAAATTGCCCTAGGCAATTTCTCAGGCTGAGGTTTGTCGCAGAGCGCGGATGTATCCGGGTGGGAATTTGCTCTTGTTTTTCTCCGACCCTATCCGCCTACTGGTTAGCCATCTAGGAAACGGGTTTCTGTCGATCACCCTACAATTGTTGCGATGGCTTGTGAACTGGCCTGTTTAGGATTCCGTTTCATTGGCTCGACCATAGAATATGTTCTGATATAGGCGACTGGAATGAGGACTACCCACTTAGCTGGACATTGGTTTTGTGGAGGGCAATGGGGCAGTTTTAGCGGTCAACTATTGTTCCCTAAGCGGCATAGGGAACAATAGACTAAAGAACTGCAGCACACGCTGCACGCAACCGACTACCGGCTACGGTGTCAGACATCATTGACACGGAACTGGAGGAGTACACGATGGCGGCGATGAAGCCCCGGACCGGTGATGGTCCCCTCGAAGCAACTAAAGAGGGACGAGGGATCGTTATGCGGGTACCGCTAGAAGGCGGAGGGCGTCTTGTAGTGGAATTGACACCAGATGAGGCAGCGGCTCTTGGTGAAGCGCTTAATGGCGTCACCAGTTAGCAGCGTGATTGCGTGATCGGTCCTCATCTTCGCTGAGCAAGCTCAGTGTGGACCGATGTTTTTGCTGCCAGTAGGTATCGCTGGGAGTTCATATTTAAGAAGAAGGCAGTATGGCCCTTGATGCCATTGTTGACCTATTGACCTGTCCGGTATGTCACTTGGGTATGACAGTGACATCCGAAGTACTTGTCTGCCCGCAGCGGCATAGTTTTGATGTAGCCCGTCAGGGTTATGTGAATCTGCTTTCAGGTTCGGCTACCGGCTTAAGTTCTGATACTGCTGACATGATTGCTGCGCGTGATCGGTTTTTAACTACCGGACATTTTGACAGTTTTATTGAATCAGTCAGTTCAGCAACTACTTTGGGTAAATGGGTAGAGAAATCAGTGGTGCTAGAAATGGGGGCAGGAACTGGCCACTATCTCAATTCTGCTCTGCAGTCGCTTCGTACCCACGATGCTGAGGTACGGGCAATAGCCGTTGATCTGTCAAAAGCAGCCGCCCGGAAGCTAGCGCAGCTGGACAAACAATGGGGGGTGGTGGTGGCAGATGCATGGGCTCGATTCCCCATGAGGGAATCCTCTATTTCGGTGGCACTCTCAGTATTTGCGCCCCGAAATATTGGTGAGCTAGCCCGAGTACTTACTCATGATGGAATATTGGTTGTATTAACCCCAAACTCCACACATTTAACCGAGATAGTTGACTTATTAGACTTAGTGCGGGTTGATCAATCTAAAGCGCAGCGGCTAGAAAAATCATTGTCAACCCATTTTACCTGCATCAACCAGAATCACATTGAATATAAGATGCCTTTATCTCCCAATAACATTAAAGATATTGTTGCGATGGGGCCATCGGCAAGACATCAATCAGCAGAGCGGGAGGTTGCCATTGCACAGCTTCCTGAAGTTTTTGAAGTGACAGCTTCAGCAACGATATCAGTTTTCCAGCTCAAGCCTGCACTGGCAGGGTTATAAAACTGGTATGTAGATATCAAAGGTTTTTCGGGTCATTTCCTAATAAAATGCGTCAGCACCGTTGTTGCCCAGCTATTCTCATGGCTTTAAGTGTGGGTCTCGGTGGCTAAGTCCTTGACTGTTTCGGCGAGTAGCTTTTCAAGCTGGGTGATCAGTCTGGTTTATAATGAACAACAACGTCAGTGTCTGATGTTGGAGTGCTAAGAGAAGCAAGCTCTCAATTAAGATTGCTACTGTTTGCAATAGTTAATTATTGGAATGAATATCGCCTACTCATATTGCCGTAAGTCTCGTTTTGGTAACGTTTTTGT
>JBOFCS010000185.1:0-5120 GCA_051646185.1 Mycobacteriaceae bacterium
GTACCTTGCAGTTGCGGGTAGTTTCGTTACTGGCGCATTGGTGTCCTATTGGCTCATCGCTAAACGATTGCGGCCCGCTGTGAGAGTGTGAGCATTAGCTCACCATAGTTGACATATTCATTAGGTCAAGAGAACTAACGCTACCGAGAGAGTGTGAAATGGGAAATATTAGCGACAATGGAGCAAGGAGTTTAGGGAAAATAACTCTCATTAATGAAATGTCGGGCTCTGATGCCGCCAATGTGAGAACTGTCTATGTGGCTGGTAGAGAAATCTACTCGTTAAGTCAGACTATAAGGCAAAGTAGTCTGTCGATGTTGCTCATCGCCCATCCTAAAGAAAGTGTGACAGCGAAATAGTTGACGGGCAGATCGCTTTAAATCTGTAATCCTTATGCCTGAGGTTGAGTTCAGTAGAAGTCGGTGTTTGCCAAATGGAGGTAGGTAAAGTGAGAAAAGAGAAGAATAGGTTAGAAGGAGTAAATGTTATTTTAAAACTAGGATTGTTGATCTTAGTTTTGGGTTTAGGTTCTTGTTCTTCTGTTGTTAGAGAATCGATTTCATCACAGTCATCCGAAAGTGCGCGTCAAGGAGCTAGTGAACCTCCCAGTAAAGAATGGATTGAAGCTGCTTTAGCAGTTTTATGTGATCCTACAGCATCTTTGATGCTCAAACATGCTTATCTTAGTGGTGGTGATTTAGCGTCTAACGATCAAGCATTGTTGCAGCTTTCTGACGTGATTAAGGGAAAATCTCTTGCGCCAATCACTACGTCAATTGTGGGGATGATGGTGGAAGACGAAGTAGGTAATTTGTGGTCGGTAAATATTCTATTCCGCAGTGAAAATGCAGAATTTCCGCCACACGGAACTCCTATTCAGCTTATATTGCAACAGGTTACTAAAAGATGGGTGTTTACATTGGATTCATTCAGCTCAATTGGAAAGCGATTTCAGAAAATTGGCTCATAATTTTGCGTCCGTTCTTTAACTCCTTGGAACGTGCCCTGGGGCATGTTTCAGGGGGTTATCCTCAGTTTTGTGGTCGGTGCATTATTGGCCTACTGGTTGGTGGCATTTCGGCTGCACCGAGGAGCGAAAAAGTAAATTGATTCCCCAGATTCTTCAAAACTCTTCTCACTAATGAAAGTTGATAATGATGGTGACTACTAAGCTTTCTTCGGCTATCTCCATTCGCTCGGCAAAAAAATACTATCAATCTGGTCTTGATACAGTGCATGCTGTCGATAACATCAGCCTCAGTGTGCAGCCAGGCCAGTTTGTGGCCTTGTATGGAGCCAGTGGCTCGGGGAAAACTACCCTGGTGAATCTGCTTGCTGGGCTAGATGTTTGTGATAGCGGCGATATTACTGTGGCAGATTTACCGGTCAGCTCGTTAAATGCTGACCAGAGAGCAAAAATGCGTCGTGAAGTTGTTGGGGTAGTTTTTCAGGAACACAATCTTATTGAAGAGTTCACCGTACTGGAAAATGTTATTCTGCCGGTAGTTACCGGAGGCAGTAGCCGAAAAGCAACCTCGCCCTTGGCTATCGAGGTGTTGGCAAAGGTGGGTTTAGCAGGTCTGGAACAACGATTTCCCCGGCAGCTTTCCGGTGGGCAGCGCCAAAGAGTGGGTGTGGCTAGGGCTTTATTGGGGGATCGGAAGGTGCTGTTGGCCGATGAACCAACGGGAGCATTGGATAGCCAAAACTCGATGTCGCTCTTTGGGCTTTTCCGCACTCTTGCCGAGAGTGGGGTTGCTGTTGTGGTGGCTACTCATGATCCGTTGGCAAAAAAATATGCTGATAGGGTCTTAGAGATGGTGGATGGAAAAATTGTTGACGGACTGTAACTAGCACATCTGTAAGGTAATTAAAAGATTTTTAACCTAGGGAGTAACGATCGTATGAAAAAAATCACCAGTTCGGTAGTCATGCTAATGTTGGCTGCTGTAGCTTTTGTCCTCACTGCTTGCAGCTCCGGGAATGACACTGACCCTGCTGCTTCAAGTTCGAGCAGTACTAGTGATTCATCGCATCCACTAATACCCAGCTTGACTGAGCAAAGCAGTATATTGCAGACTCTGCTCGATCCGCAGATTGCGGTGGCGGAGAAACAAAAATTTGTTATTGGTGATGCGGCCGCCAGCGAAGCGGCGATCACTCAACTGGATGCGACCATTACCCAAAAAGGTTTTAGTCCGATGTCCATATCGGTGCGGGGAGTGGAAGTAGCTGACAACCAACGTGTCTCTGTTGATGTAGTGCTCAAAAGTGAGAACATTCAATTCCCCGCTAATGGTGTTCCAGCACAAATCATGATGCTGAAAACAGCAGATAGCATAGGTATTGAAGCTGATTCGATTGTTGCTATCGAGAAAAAACTAGCCAAAATTTCTGCCTGAATTTTAGGTGTAAGCGGCTAAAGCAAACGGCAGCACCGAATGCGTCCCGGCTTCCAGCAGTGCTCTACTTGCCATGGTGAAAGTCCAACCGGTATTGGTGAAATCATCAATAAGAAGGACAGGACCTGAGGCAAGCTGCTGGGCGTTAGGGGCAGAAAGTAAGCTCGCAACATCCCAGGCTTCGGAAAGTGCGGCAACCCGATAGGCTGAATTTTCTTGCACACTGTGCTTGTGATGTTGGTGGTAACGCAAGATGCCTAGGTGAGATAATCGGCCAAGCTGGGCAAGTCGATCGGTCAGGTTAGCAATCAATAACGGGTGCGTGTGGGAATCAAGGCCGAGGATGGACACTGGGCGTTGCTCCCAATCCCAGGCCGCCAGGGTTGCCACAGCAGCAGTGAGCAACGCAGGGGAGACAGGTCCGTCTGTGGCCGAAAGCGTTGAGCGAAGGCTATTTCCCCATCCCAGATCAGTGAGTCGCCCGATAGCTCTGCCTTCGGCTGGTCCTTGGGTAATTTTCCCAGTCAGGGAAATTCCGAGCTTTGACATTCCGGTGGGCCACTGCTTACGGGGAATTAGTTTTACTCCTGGTCGCTGAAGATACTGTTCTGCTTTTCTTAGCGCCTCGCTGGTTACCTGAGAAGAGAATTGTTCTCCTGCGCAGTTATCGCATCTGCCGCAGTTGGTGTTGTCTGCCAAAGCTGGGTCATCTAATTGCTTTCGCAAGAAGCTCATTCGACAGGTAGCTGTTGTTTCGTAATCGAGCATGCTTTGTTGCTCAGCCGAGCGTGCCTCAGCGAGTTTTGCATAGCGTGCAGTGTCGTAAGTCCATTCTTGTTCCGTGCGCAGCCATCCACCTTTGACTTTGTGGACTGCGCCGTCAACATCAAGAACTTTGAGAACCATCTCAAGTCGAGATCGATTGAGATCAACGAGCGGTTCAAGGGCCGGGGTGGAAAGTGGTTTTTCGAGATTAAGAGCGTTAATAACTTTGTTGACCAAAGGCTCTGGAGGAAAGGCGAGCGAACTAAAATATGACCAAATCTCAGCGTCCTCAGTGCCAGGTAGTAGCACCACATCAGCACGGGCGGTAGCACGTCCAGCACGGCCGACTTGTTGGTAGTAAGAAATAGGCGAAGAGGGGGCGCCGAGGTGAATGACAAAGCCAAGATCGGGTTTATCAAAGCCCATCCCTAAGGCCGAAGTGGCAACCAAAGCTTTAATTTTGTTATCCAATAAATCTGATTCATATTGTTCGCGCTCGGCATTATCGGTTGCCCCAGTATAGGCGGCCACCGAATAGCCTTGCTCGGTAAGGAGCTGCGCGAGGTCCTGGGCAGCGGAAACCGTTAACGTGTAAATGATTCCAGAGCCACTAAAGTTCCCGAGTTGTTCACAGATCCACGCGCTCCGGGCTTGGCTTGAAGAAATTTTCACTACAGAAAGATGCAGTGATTCCCGGTCAAGGCTGCCTCGAAGCACTAGTGTTTGGCTATTGCTCTGCCCGCCAATCTGTTCGGCGATATCAGTAACGACGCGGTCGTTGGCAGTCGCGGTGGTGGCAAGTACCGGGATATCTGAGCCCAGCTCCGTGAGGAGTGTACGTATTCTGCGGTAGTCAGGGCGAAAATCGTGTCCCCAATCAGATATGCAATGGGCTTCGTCTACCACCACTAAGCCCGCTTCTGCGGATAATGACGGCAGAATGCTGTCCCGAAAATCTGGATTATTGAGCCGCTCAGGGCTTATCAGTAATACATCGATGGCTCCATCGTGAACTTGTGAGTGAACCTCATCCCACTGCACCATATTGCTGGAGTTGATGGTTGCCGCCTGAACTCCAGCCCGTTGCGCAGCATCAACCTGGTTGCGCATAAGAGCCAACAATGGAGACACAATGATGGTGGGACCGTGACCCTGATTTCTTAAGAGTTTGGCGGCAATGAAGTACACCGCTGATTTGCCCCAGCCGGTTCGCTGCACCACCAGCGCTCGGCGCTTAAACACCACGAGCGCTTCAATCGCGGTCCACTGGTCATCCCGAAGCACTGTCTGCGGACCAGCCAATTGGCATAAAATCGCTTGAGCTTCGGCCGGAGCGACCTGAACGCGAGCCTGCCCGATAGATTCCATGTGCCTATCGTGCCTTACCTCAAATTACCGGTGAACTTCTATGAGCTTAATGTTTCTGGCATCGTCAGATTTGACCTGCCAAGGCTGG
The DNA here is from genome assembly GCA_051646185.1 of Mycobacteriaceae bacterium. Lineage (GTDB taxonomy): Bacteria > Actinomycetota > Actinomycetes > Mycobacteriales > Mycobacteriaceae > JBOFCS01. The sequence continues at coordinate 4,624 of JBOFCS010000185.1, forward strand.
TATAAAGCTGGTGGTTACCCTGTTGATATGACTGTGCAGACCTTCACCACTTCTCTTGGGGACGAAGAGCTGGGCTTAACGCCGGGTTCAGTGGATATTCGCGAGTTGGTTCATGAGTCGGCGCGCTTAGCCCGGGTAGCTTCCCGCGAGCTTGCGCTGCTGACCACAACCGCCAAAAACGCCGCATTGCTTGCTGCAGCAGATGCAGTACTTGCTGCACGTCAGAGCATACTTGCGGCCAATGACGCGGATATTGCAGCAGCCCGAGCTAGTGGGACTGAGGAAAGTTTATTAGACCGATTGCGGCTAACCTCAGAGCGAATTGACGGTATCGCTTCTGGTCTACGTCAAGTTGCCGACTTGCCTGATCCGATTGGGGAGGTGTTACGGGGGTCGACTTTGGCTAACGGACTTCAACTACGTGAACAACGCGTCCCCTTGGGTGTTATCGGTATTGTGTATGAAGCCCGACCAAATGTGACGGTTGATGCTTGTGG
>JBOFCS010000026.1:0-20374 GCA_051646185.1 Mycobacteriaceae bacterium
GTGTGCTCAAAAAACTTTTGTACCACAACAGCTTCAGTGCCTGGTTCAAGAAAAACTAGCACATTACCTGCGGCCACAATGAGATCAAACTGACGACCAGCAAGATTAAGCTCAGCAAGATCTGCCTCAATAACCTCAAGGCCATCCTGTCGCCGCGCTTCCTCAAGCAAAATGGGGTCAGCATCCACCGCAGTCACCCGATGCCCACGAGCTAATAGGGCTGCACCCACCCGACCTGTCCCACAACCTGCATCCAGAACAATTGCACCTCGCCCAAGCAGCGCATCAACCATCCGGGCTTCCCCGTCAGTATCCACCCCTTGCTGGTGTAACTGGCGAAAATGCTGAACATAGGCCTGCGAATCTACTGCTGTCCGCTCACGACTCCACCGGGTTTTACTCATACTCTCACCCTAGTGCAATAGAGTTGTGGTGTAATGCTTTACATCAGAGAGGTGTAACCCATGACCGCACATTACGCCATAACCAGCACTCCCGTTGGTCCATTTACCATAATTGTTGACTCCGATGACCAGGTGCTGGCCTCAGGCTGGACCGCAGAGCTAACCGAACTGACCGCGCTCATCCACCCCAGCCTACGGCCAGAGCGCCTGCATAAGTCCGCAGACCTTGGTGCCATTACAGCGGCCATCACCGCCTATCACGAGGGTGAGCTCGATCCGATAGCTACCATCTTCGTTCAGCAACAATCTGGCCCATTCCTCATGCACGCCTGGGCAGCACTGCGTACTGTACCGGCTGGCAACCCCATTACCTATAGCGATTTTGCCACTCTCGCCGGAAGACCTCCAGCTATCCGGGCCGCCGCCAGTGCTTGCGCCAAAAATGCTGCTGCGCTTTTTGTGCCCTGCCATCGGGTGGTGCGTACTGGCGGAAACCTTGGTGGATTCCGCTATGGACTGGCGATAAAAGAGTGGTTACTCCATCATGAATCAAGCGCACAGACTTCATAACAATCACCAGCTAGACTTTGGGCTATGGTCGGCCGAAGCAGATACCACAACACTGCAAATATGGTGGTTGGTCTTGCCCGTAAACTAGCATCTTCCTCGCGGTCACAACCGTCCACAGCTATTCCCCGTATTGATATTTCCACGCTCTCCCCCGCTAATGTCACCCCACTGTTTAGTAGCCCACAGTCGGTCACCGAAGCGCTGTCCAGTGTTGGCTATCAGGCCAATACCCACACCGCTCAAGCAGTTTTTCTGGCTGACCTTCTTGGTCGCCCATTACTTATCGAGGGCGCAGCCGGGGTGGGTAAAACGGAACTGGCTAAAGCAATTTCCCGGGCAACCGGAGCACAGTTACGTCGGCTTCAATGTTACGAAGGAGTTGGGGAAGCCAAAGCCCTCTATGAATGGAATCATGCCAAACAGATTCTGCGCATGCAGTCCGATCAACAGTCAGCGACGCAACAGGCAAGCAATATTTACAGCAGAGAATACTTATTGGAACGACCACTGCTAGCGGCGTTAACTGATGACTCGGCTACCGTGCTGCTTATTGATGAGGTCGATAAGGCTGATATCGAATTTGATGCTCTAGTTCTCGAAGTCCTTAGTGATTTTTCGGTCACCGTAACCGAATGTGGAACCATCCACGCTCACCGACGACCGCTGGTACTTATTACTTCCAATGCAAGTAGAGAACTTTCCGAAGCACTTAAAAGACGTTGTCTGCACCTATATCTGGAAAGCCCTACCCCAGAAACTGAACGCAGAATTATTTTTGACCGCACAGCTATCGCCCAAGAAAAAATCTTGCACCAGATCACTACTATTAATACTGCAACTAGCCAGAGCAATTGGAGCCAAGTACTGCTCTCCTTAGCAAAATATGATGGCGGCACCACCACTTTTCTGCTCGATTACCTCATTGATTTTATTGCCGCACTGCGCTTAAAAGGAGTCCCCGTTGGACTGTCTGAAGCCATTGACAGCAGTGACGCAATCGCCGAAATCTCCTTAGGAGACCGCGAACAAGTTCGTGAATCACTGTGCTGCACAATGGTTCACCAAGAAGTGCAGAGAAAAACATTTTATGCACTATTTGAGCTGTGGTTTCCTCCTCGCATCCTAGAAACCGCAGCAACAGAAAATAATACTGACACACCTGAACTTTCTGCGATACAAGAACAACTCGCTGATCTGCTCACCAGTCAGTCCACAGAGTCCGGGCAACAACTGGAAGAACTAATAAGCAATAGCGTGCTGGAATTTGGGGAATACAACTCTGCTAGTGGAATATCCTTCTCGGCTCTCAACACTATGCGACAACTTGATGAGCAAACCATGGGAATGCTTATCCAGCAGTCTTTTTCAGCGAAAAATCCGGGAAACTCTCTCGGCCAATCCCGGCTAGCGGAACGGGCCGCGGAACAACAGCTGCAAAAGTTACGTACCCTTGTTGAACAACAAACACAGCAGTTAGTGGCACAGCACCAAGGGAAGGAAAGAGTTGCCAGCTACGCCGTGCCACAATCAGGATCGACTGCAACACTTCCCGAATCCTATCTCGCAGATATTCAGGAAATCCACCATGCGGTAACTGAACTGGGAAAACTTTTCGCCAGCCGCAACGCATCATTGCGCAGACAGGCCAGGGCCGGGGAAATAGATATGCGTAAAACCATGCGAAAATCTATGTCCACCGGCGGAGTTCCCATTAAACTCATCCGCCGACGTCCCCGACAAAACAAACCCGAACTTGTGGTGCTCTGCGATATGTCTAGTTCAGTTGCTGAGTTCAGTTATTTCACACTACTTCTGGTGCATTCACTGCGAGCAGAATTTTTACGGGTCAGAATCTTTGCTTTTATCGATACTGTTGACGAAGTGAGTTCCTTATTCACAGCTGGTTCCCACCTTGGCGAATCTATCGCTCAGCTCAACACTCACGCCCGTATCGTTGAAGCCGATGGACGCTCTGACTACGGCCATACCCTAGAGGTGTTTCATAAAAAATATTTCAGCGCCATTACCCCCAAGACCACCTTGCTCATCATTGGTGATGCGCGCAGCAACTATCGTCATAACAATTCTCATATCCTCAAGGAGCTGACATCGGTGGCTAAACACGCCCATTGGCTCAACCCGGAACAAGAGAGTCAATGGGGCGCTGGAGATTCCGCCGCCCTTGTTTACCAAGCTGACATCACAATGCACGAATGTCACAACGCCCAACAACTCGCCGCAGTAGTTACCACCCTGTTGCCCGCCTAACCCATAACCACAGGAGGTCTCACCATGGATGAACACGTTTCTTCCCCGGAACTGCACGCTTCTACACCTAGCATTCGTAGTCGAACTGAAGTGATAGGGCAGGGTGGAAAATGGCTCGCCCAGTGGAGTTTACGATTTATTCTCATCGCCATAGCAGCATGGACCATCGGCTGGGCAATCGGGGAACTGTGGGTGGTATTCCTTCCTGTCGCATTATCAGTAGTTGTGGCAACAGTGTTATGGCCGCCAACAAGATTTCTCACTAATCGAGGGGTTCCTGCTGCAGCCGCGGCTTCCCTATCGTTAATTGGCTTTATCGCTTTGCTAGTCGGAATCATCGCTCTTATTGCACCTTCTTTTGTGGAACAGTCCACAGAATTGGCAAACAAAGCCACTGAGGGGGTGCAAAAAGTTCAGGACTGGGTACAAGGCCCACCACTAAATCTCGCTGACGAACAAATAAGCTCAGCTGTTGATGCGATTACCGAGAAACTTCAATCAAGCTCAGAATCCATTGCAGCAGGGGTGTTCAGCGGAGTTAGTGCAGCTGGTTCTGCCCTTGTCACTTTCAGCCTTGTGCTTATGCTGTCATTTTTCTTCATCAAAGATGGGCCACGGTTTTTGCCCTGGCTAGAGCAGGTAAGCGGCCCTGAAATCGGTAAACATTTTCATATCGTTCTGAGCAGAATATGGGATACCCTAGGCGGATTCATCTGTACTCAAGCCATCGTTAGCCTGATTGATGCAGTATTCATAGGTGTCGGTTTACTCTTTTTGGGAGTCCCACTAGCACCGGCTTTAGCAGTACTTACCTTCATTGGCGGATTTGTCCCTATCGTGGGAGCTTTTGTTGCCGGCGCTGTTGCAGTACTTATCGCTCTAGTGTCAAATGGGGTGACCACTGCCCTATTTGTACTCCTGTTGATCATCGTGGTGCAGCAGATTGAAGGCAATATCTTGCAACCAATCCTGCAAAGTAAAAGCATGAACTTACATGCAACCATCGTGTTGCTCGCGATCACGGCGGGCAGCAGCCTTTTTGGGGTGGTAGGAGCATTTCTCTCTGTTCCAGTGGTTGCTATTGCTGCAGTAATAATCCGTTATCTGAGTGAGGTAATTGAGCAACGCACCACCTCGACTGTGCTCTGATAGAGCTTTATACCCCTTCCCGACTGAGTTTGTCGGTGCCCTTAGGCACGATGACACTATGAGCACTGTTGTAGTGATTGCCCTTATTGGAGCGCTGACTGTGGGTGTCGCCCTTGGTTGGTTTGCCCATGCCAGTTATAGCGGGGAACGGGCGGTGCGTGCTGAGGCTCAACTTGCTGCATTGCGGCATAACGAAACACTGCTCACCCAATCTCTGTCAGCGGTAAATGAGGACGCCGCCCGCCGCGCTTCCGGGGCCATTGGTGAACAGATTGCCAGTATCGTCGGTCCGCTTCGGGAAACTGTCGGATCGTTAGCCGCACAGGTAGATCACGTGGAACGTAACCGCATCCACGCTTACGCCGGGCTGCAAGAGCAGGTCGCCGGAATGCATCGGACCTCCCAATCCTTATCAACCCAGACCGGGCAATTAGTCACTGCACTACGCGCCCCACAAGTACGTGGCCGCTGGGGCGAAGTACAACTTGAACGTGTTGTTGAACTATCCGGCATGTCCAAGCATTGTGATTTCAGCACCCAACAGTCCGGCGAATCAGCAGAAGGGGTGCAGTCATCACTGGTGCGGCCAGATCTTCTGGTCCATCTAGCCGGTGGCAAAAACATTGTGGTTGATGCAAAGGTTCCATTTGCCGCTTACCTGGATGCGGTAGAGCAAACCGAAGAACCCGCTAAGACCACTGCACTCAAACGCCATGCCAGTCAAGTTCGCACCCACATAACCACACTTTCAGCAAAATCTTATTGGCTCTCCTTCGACCAGACCCCGGAATTTGTGGTGTTGTTTCTACCGGGAGATTCCTTTCTTGATGCAGCACTGCAGATGGACCCAGAACTACTGGAGTACGGCTTTTCCCGCAATGTTGTTCTTGCCACCCCCACCACCCTCATTGCCCTACTGCGGACTGTTGCCCATATGTGGCGTTCCGAATCTTTATCACAGGATGCTGCGACAATCCACCAACTTGGACGTGAGTTATATGCACGTATAGGAACGGTCAGCAGCCACCTCGACAAACTTGGCAGCCAATTAAGTCGGGCAGTAGATTCCTTCAACTCCACCGTCGCCTCAGTGGAATCCAGGGTCAACGTCACTGCCCGTAAGCTGCATGAATTGAAGATTTCCGAAGTGGCACCAACAACTATCCGACAAGTGGAATTACGTCCTCGGGCGGTCATCGGGGGCGACACAAACGACGTATTGGAGCCCAGCAGCAGCCCAGGTTGAGGTTTTACCGGTACGGTCGTTGATGTGTCAACCACTCAGCGCGCCCGTTCCGGAGTACCAGTCGATGAGCGCTCCGTACTCGCCACCGTGCCTGGTATCCCTTGGTGGGCTGCCGTAGCTGTTGGTGTTGGAGCCACCTTCCTCGGGTTTGTTCTTGACAATCTTCGCGGCTCACAACTCACCGCTACCTTTGCTTTTTTATACGCGGCGGGGTGCATCATCGCTATCCTCGCGGTACAACAACGCAGCCTATTCAGCGCTATGGTCCAACCGCCACTCATCTTATTTATTGCTATTCCCTTGTCTTACAAGGTTCTTGAAGGAACTTCTTTAACTGACCGGAAGAACATTATCTTCACCATGGGTTTTCCCCTAATTGACCGGTTTCCCTTAATGCTGTGGACCACCTTGATGGTCCTGGCACTCGGTGCCGCACGTATGTACGTACGCCATCAATCACGTCAATTATCAACTCGGTCGCCCCAAAGCCGCAGCCGGGCAACTCGCAAAACACCAACAGCAGGTTCAGGACGCCCAGCATCGCGATCCTACCAAGAAAGCCCCTACCAAGAGTCTTATACCGGCGAATACACCTCACTGAGCCAACAAGGCGAGACTGCGCGTTGGGAACCGCGCAAGCGTTAACCTACTAGGAATTAGCTTCGTGGATTTCGTAATTCGCGCGGCAACGCAAAAACCAAAGTCTCATTTGCGGTTGTTACCGGTTGCACATCAGCAAAACCATGCTCAGCCAATAACTCCAGCACTCCTTCCACCAAAATTTCCGGAACTGAAGCACCGGAGGTAACACCCACCGTGTTCACTCCCTCAAGCCAGCCCGGATCTATTTCTTTGGCGTAATCCACCAGATAGCTCGCCCGGGACCCAGCCCCCAAAGCCACCTCAACCAGGCGAACTGAGTTCGACGAATTGCGTGAACCCACCACAATAACTAGTTCACACTCCGGGGCCATTGCTTTAACCGCAACCTGACGGTTCTGCGTTGCATAACAAATATCATCACTTGGCGGGTCTTGCAGACCAGGAAACTTGTGACGCAATCGTTCTACCGTTTCCATCGTCTCATCAACACTGAGTGTGGTCTGTGAAAGCCAAATCAATTTTGCTTCATCGCGAACAACCACCGAATCCACCGAATCCGGGCCGTCAACCACCTGAACATGATCGGGAGCTTCCCCAGCAGTCCCTTCCACTTCTTCGTGGCCTTCATGCCCGATAAGCAAAATATCGTAATCATCACGAGCAAAACGTTTTGCTTCCTGATGAACCTTCGTTACCAAAGGACAAGTGGCATCAATGGTGCGCAAGTTACGTTCGGCAGCGCTTGCGTGTACCGAAGGGGCTACACCGTGTGCTGAAAAAACAACTAATGCCCCCTCCGGAACCTCATCTGTTTCATCAACAAAAACAGCCCCACGGTCAGATAAGGTCTCAACCACATGTCTGTTGTGCACAATTTCCTTACGCACATAGACCGGGGCGCCGTGTTTTTCTAATGCTCGTTCGACAGTTTCCACAGCACGATCAACTCCTGCGCAATATCCGCGCGGTTCGGCTAACAAGACACGCTTACCTGATACCGGACTCACAAGGGAGCTCACCGCTCCAGGGATACCCATGTTTATTGCCACAGCCATGCTCCCACCGTACGTGCGCAGCTCAAATACCACCAGTTAGTAACACCTTATAATGCTCTAAGCACAACTTTTAGAACCTGCTCTACCAAAGTTTGTACAGATAAGGCAGGCTTACAGAATGATTCGTCCTCCTTTTGCTGTGAGATTGCTCGCCGGAATCGCGGTCACCGCCATTGAAGAGACCCGAAAACTACCAACAACAGCGGTAACCTTACCGATGACCGCCATCAGCCAGACTCTGCAAAATGCCATGCGCTTACAACAGTCGATTACCACTTTGGCAATCAAAGGCGATGAGGCACTCACCGAGCTATTCGCCAAAGCGGAGGAGCAACCGGAGTGGGCAACCTTTGATGAAGATGAAAACAACAACGAAGAACAGCAAACATTGGATCACCCTGGAGTGCATCCCGAGCCAGAGGAAACCTCGGCAAGCTCACCCGGTAAGTATGCTTTGTACTCCACCCCGCCACCTGCTCCCCAATCTGCCAACACCGAGGCAAAAAAAGCTGAAGCAGCACCTGAGATCGCCGAATACCTTGATTACAGCAACCTCACGTTGGCTCAACTTCGTGCACGATTACGATCATTGTCAGTAGAGGAGCTTGAAGAATTGCTTGATTTTGAAGAGCGCACCCACGCTCGTGCTCCTTTTCAAACCATGCTTGCTAATCGAATCACCAGCGCCGGAACAAAGTGACCACCGCTGCACACAATCCCGATGGACCAAGCACTCCAGACAATCCTTGGCCGGTACGCACAGTTTCCACCAAAGTCTCCGCCTGGATCAACAGACTAGGCACAGTCTGGGTTGAAGGGCAGATCACCCAGATCAATGCCCGTCCTGGAACCCGGACCGCTTTTTTAGTCCTTCGTGATCCTTCAGTCGATATGTCATTATCGGTAACCTGTTCCCCGCAGCTACTGAAAAATTCTCCGGTGCCTCTCACCGAAGGCAGCAGAGTCATTATGTGTGGCAAACCAACTTTTTATACTGGGCGTGGCTCGTTTTCCTTACAAGTTTCCGAAATTCGGGCTGTCGGAATTGGCGAGTTGTTAGCTCGCATCGAACGTCTTCGCCAGCTTCTTTCCGCCGAAGGACTTTTTGATCCTGACCGTAAACGACCACTACCCTTTTTGCCTCGCACCGTTGGGCTTATTACCGGACGAGCAAGCGCAGCTGAACATGACGTTCTCAGTGTTGCTGGTGCTCGATGGCCTGCTGTACTCTTTGAAGTACGCAATACTGCGGTTCAAGGACCTACCGCTGTATCACAAATCATCGAAGCACTTCAAGAGCTTGATGCGGACCCCAACATTGATGTCATCATTGTAGCCAGAGGGGGCGGTAGCGTCGAGGACCTTCTACCATTTTCTGATGAAAACCTTTGCCGTGCAATAGCACAATGCCAAACCCCAGTGGTCAGCGCCATTGGGCACGAGCCAGATAATCCGCTCAGTGATTTTGTTGCCGACCTGCGTGCTGCCACCCCAACCGATGCAGCAAAGCGAGTAGTTCCTGATGCCGCAGCCGAATTGGCTTTAGTACAAGAACTCCAGGCCCGCAGCGCCCAAGCTTTGCGCACCTGGGTCACCCGCGAAACCACAGCCTTAGCCCAGCTACGCAGCCGTCCAGCATTAGCCGATCCCCTCGCCGCCCTTGAGGGGCGGGCAGAACAGATTCTGCGGTTAACCTCAGATGCCCGGCGCGAAATATCCCGGCTAGTTGACACCGAAAGCAACCAGCTCAATCATCTTGCTGCACGCTTGAGCACCTTAGGGCCGGCCGCCACTTTAGCCCGAGGATACGCTGTGGTACAACGGGTTAACAGTGATTCTGGAGAAATTAATCCGGTGCTTAGATCCGTAACTGAAGCAGCACCGGGAACCCAAATTCGCGTTCGGATAGCCGATGGCGCCCTACGCGCAGCTGTTATGGGAATAGAAAAGAAGGATGAAAGATGAGCGTAAAAGACCAGAACAACACTGAAAACTCCACAGCTAAACTTGGCTACGAACAAGCCCGGGATGAACTAGTGGATGTGGTAAAGCTACTCGAACAAGGTGGGCTTGATCTTGACGCTTCACTCTCATTGTGGGAGCGTGGCCAAGCACTGGCGCAACGTTGTGAAGAACATCTTGCCGGAGCCCGGGAACGCGTCGAAAAAGCTTTAGAGACAAACACTTAGGAGAATCGTGCCTGAATTTTCTGAGCCAGAACGCTTTACTCCGATTAACGATCCACGACCTGAGGAAAAACCTTGGCCGCCCATACGCTGGCCAATACCTACCGATCCGGTACTGATCGGAAAAACCGTAACGTTAACTCCCCTGGACCCTCAGCAAGATACCCAAGAACTCTTCGCGGCGCTCAACCACGACAAGGTATGGGCTCATGTTCCCGGCCAACCTCGCAGTGTTGAAGAATTTTTCAGCACACTTGCCGGGTACTGCGCGAACCCCCAATGGCATCCGTGGACAATCCGCATCAATAATGACTTTGACTCAATTACCGCCGGTACTGCTATAGGAATGAGTTCTTACCTTGATATTGAGGTTCGAGATAGCCGTCTAGAAATTGGTTTCACTGCCTACACGCCACAGGTATGGGGTAGTAGAGTTAATCCGGAAACTAAACTGCTCTTACTCACTTATGCCTTCGAATCCCTTGGTGCTGGTCGGGTACAACTTAAAACCGATGTCCGTAATCACCGCTCTCAACAAGCCATCCACAGACTAGGCGCCACATATGAAGGGACGCTGCGCCGCCACTTTCGACGAGCCGACGGATCAGTACGAGATTCGGTAATGTTCTCTATCATTGCCGAAGAATGGCCTGAGGTACGCGATCGCCTCATGATGCGCACTAGCTGATCTGACTGACCTCAATCTCAAACCCGGCAGCACGCAAGCGTTCGATAAGGACATCACCCATAGCTGCAGCTGGGGTGAGAATGCCCGCCAACTTAGGAAGCCGATCACGTTCCAGAGCTAACGACAGTGCACTTTCGGCAAGCATAACCGCCGTGGCCTTATATCCAGGGTCACCCTGAGCTTTCATCCGCGAGCGGTAGTGTTTTCCGGTGCTTGTTGTGGTATAGGTTTCGGTGGTGAAATGTCCTTTATTGCGAGATGTTTCACTAGGACCTTCACCTGGCTTCGGCAAAAAACGATCAACAAGCCGACGTAGAGGTTTTACCGACATAACACCAAGACCAAGACCGGCACCCACTGAAACCGCACCAGCAATAATTGCCGATACAAACGGAATCCCACCCACATACATTGCTTCCCCATAATGGAAGTTATCCCCATAAGCACCATCGAGTAATGCATTAGACCTGCGAACTACCCGAGTGTTGTAGCTAGACATGAAAAATGGTGCCAATGTTCCTTTTAAGCTGTGGTGCACTTTACGAGCACTCAGCGGTGCAATATCACTGGGTTCCTGATGCCGCTTAATGCCTGACCATTGACCGGGTCCGGTCGAAAGTGCATGTGGGTCAAGCAAAGTGCGCCGAATCTGTGGGTCAGATGCAAGATCGGCGATCACTCGCATCGAATCCACGGTACCACCGCTGGCCCCACCTCTAATGCTGCGTACCACCATTGTGGTATCCCCCATTGCACCTTCGCCATCAGCGCTGACTTTTTTATGCAGCAGATAAGCGCCCAAATCTGAAGGGATAGAATCGAACCCACATGAATGGACAATACGACAACCATTAGATTGAGCATGGTCGGCAAACTTATCAATAGAATACCGCACAAAAGGAACTTCCCCGGTGAGGTCAACATAATCGGTGCCAGCGTTAACCGTTGCAGCAAGGACATCTTCGCCATACCTCAAATACGGGCCAACAGTAGTGCACAGCACCTGAGCTCTAGCGACCATGGCATCCAGCGTTGACGGAACGCTGACATCGGCAATGATTACTGGCCATGACTGAGCAGCGCCAGTGAGGCTGTCTCGCACCGCAATAAGCTTTTTTTCAGAACGCCCAGCTAGTGCAATTTTGGTGCCAGCCGGGGCATGCTCAGCCAGATAGGCTGCTGTTAACTTGCCAACAAAACTACTCGCACCAAAAACAACAACATCAAATTCTCTAACACTCATAGCCGAGACCCTACTAGGAAACCTTCAATATTCCTAGAGATCCGACAAGGTTAGGTCCTCTCTTCGCTCCCTCATCCAATCCGACATCTTGACATCGGCAACCGGGCCGCACAGTGAGGTAAAGAGCATAATGTCGTTGACTAACACCACGCCATAAGAACAATTCCAGCTTGCACTTGTGGTCGACCAGATCAGAATGTCATTGTCAACCCGCTCAGTTTTACCCATCGCGACCACACCAAGTTCTTGACCATTACGATCGAGCGGACTACCGCCCGGGCAAGCACTCACTTGCGACTGCACCTCAGAGAGAAATTCATCAACTGAAAAAGGCTCAGAAACAATATCAATAGACTCAAAACTACTTAAAGAAACATCCTCAGCCTCAATATTAATATCGGCATGATCAATAGAATTTTTAGGAAGAAGTGGCGAACCAACTTCTCTAAAAGCTGCCTCGCATTGCCGAGGGTCAGCACCTTCATAATTAACCACAAAAACAGCTTCACGCATCACACCCAAAGAGGTTTCTGAACCCGATTTTAGTAGTAACTTATCTGCAGTCCAGGAACCATCACCTCCCACCGAGACTGCTACGGCTTTGCCCTTTACATATGAGGTGCATCCAGTCAGGAGCGTAAACATAACCGTGGCGATCAAACACAGTGCTGATAAGCGTCGCATGCCGAACTTCTTTCGCTCATTGCTAAGTCTTTGACTCAACTGTACTTGCTTCGCACAAATTTGCTGAACGTGTTAGCACCAGCTATCCAGTATCAACCAACCCTGCCGCAGTTTCAGCTTGAGGCTAACGGATCCTGCCCGGTAGTGGCCCGCGCAAGATCTGTGAACTCTTCGGTACTACCCGCTCCGGTGATCAGCAGTCGTACTGCACCCAAATCTGCCAGCCAAATTTTTTCCCCTGTTGGCTCGTAAATCGACCACCGTACTTGATCGATCTCAACAACCGAAGATGGCTGCCCAGCAAAATCTGTGCGATCACGCACCAACACCTGCTCCACTGCATTACTCTGGGTGAGCGAAAGGTACCTACCTGAATTAGTGATGTAGCCAACTGTGGTCTGCCTACCACCACCGCTGCCAGAAATTGTGCTGGTGCTTCCCGAATTAGATTTCCATCCTTGAGGCACCACCGGCAAGCGCACCGGGAAACCAATTTGTCGGGCATCGGCACTCAGGGCAGCCTTTGCGTCGAAGGAAGGTATAGTCCCTTGCTTCTTTCCACCTGGGCTAAATGCACATTGCCCAGCAATTCCAGCGATGACTATGCATAAAATAACGAGCGGCACCATCGACCAGATCATGTCGCGGTTGCTGTGCAAAATACGAGGTTTATCGGAAGCCACAAGCACCACTATCGCAGGCTTAGCGCCAAACAATGAATCGAGAACCCCTAGCCGTCCGCGATCCGCTCGCAACAGCCTAAGCCGCCTCTGGGAGAATGCACCCAACCGCACTATGACCCAGGAACCGACTTCAACCCTGCCAGGAGGCACACTCCCATGTCAGAAACTACGAGTACTAGAAATCGTGAAGCCCCAGACCGGAACCTCGCCCTGGAATTGGTACGAGTTACCGAAGCCGGGTCACTTGCTGCTGGCCGTTGGGTTGGCCGTGGTCAGAAAGAACGCGGGGATGGCGCTGCTGTCGATGCTATGCGAGAACTCGTCAGCTCAGTGTCAATGAAGGGCGTCGTTGTTATTGGTGAAGGGGAAAAAGACGAAGCACCGATGCTTTATAACGGTGAAGAAGTAGGTAATGGCGATGGCCCGGATTGCGATTTTGCGGTAGACCCCGTCGATGGCACCACCCTGATGGCCAAAGGTATGCCCAATGCTATTTCGGTACTTGCTGTTGCTGAGCGCGGCGCTATGTTTGATCCCTCTGCAGTTTTTTATATGGAAAAAATTGCCGTTGGTCCTGATGCCGCCGATGTCATCGACATCACCGCGCCCATTGCGGAAAATATCAAACGAGTAGCCAAGGTTCGTAAGTACTCGGTCTCTGACATCACTGTCTGCATTCTTGATCGCCCGCGACATGCACAGCTCATTGCCGATGTACGCGATACTGGTGCTCGTATTCGTCTCATTTCAGATGGCGATGTGGCTGGGGCGATCTCAGCTGCTCGACCCGATTCTGGCACCGATATTTTGGTGGGCATCGGTGGGACTCCTGAGGGCATCATCGCAGCCGCTGCCATGCGCTGCATGGGTGGAGCTATCCAGGGCAAACTAGCACCTACTGACGATGACGAACGACAAAAAGCTATTGATGCCGGCCATGTTTTAGACCGAATTCTGAGCACTGAAGATTTAGTCTCTGGGGAGAATGTTTTCTTCTGCGCTACCGGTGTTACTGATGGCGATCTCCTCAAAGGGGTGCGCTACTTTGGCGGTGGGGCAACCACACAGTCCATTGTGATGCGCTCAAAGTCGGGTACTGTTCGCATGATTGACGCTTACCATCGACTCACAAAGTTACGCGAATACTCGATGGTGGATTTTGACGGCGATAGTGCCGCAAACTTTCCGATGCCCTGATTGACCGCGCCTATCGCACTCAACATCAAACTTTAAACTTTCCGAATCGATGGGTAGTGGACAAGCGCCCACCCAGAAATGGCAAACTCACTCAACATGACCGAGAACAATGAGCCTCAGTACCGCATTGAACACGACACTATGGGCGAAGTCCGGGTACCTATTGCCGCGCTCTGGCAAGCCCAGACTCAGCGTGCAGTGGAAAACTTTCCGATTTCCGGACGCGGCCTAGAACGCACCCAAATCCGTGCTATGGGCCTACTCAAGGCAGCTTGCGCTCAGGTCAACAAGGACCTTGGATTGCTTGATGCCCAAGCCGCTGACGCTATCATCGCCGCAGCTGGAGAAATCGCCGAAGGCAAGCATGATGACCAGTTCCCTATTGATGTGTTCCAGACTGGTTCTGGTACCAGCTCCAATATGAATGCCAATGAGGTGATTACGTCCATTGCTGCCGCTGCGGGAGTGACTGTTCACCCGAACGATCATGTCAATATGTCACAGTCTTCCAATGACACTTTCCCCACCGCTACCCATGTTGCAGCTACCGAAGCTGCTGTAACAAGCCTGATTCCAGCTTTAAAATATCTGCACAATGCTTTGGCAGCGAAGGCTAGCGAGTGGAAAACTGTTGTGAAATCGGGTCGTACACACCTCATGGATGCGGTACCGGTCACTCTTGGTCAAGAGTTTGGTGGCTACGCCCGACAGATAGAAGCTGGGATTGAACGTGTTGAGGCCACCCTGTCTCGCCTTGGGGAGTTACCGATTGGCGGTACCGCGGTAGGAACCGGACTCAACGCTCCAGATGGTTTTGGCGCCAAAGTTGTTGCTGAACTAGTGAAATCCACCGGGGTAACTGCTCTTACGCCAGCCAAAGATTCTTTTGAAGCACAAGCCGCACGTGACGGTCTAGTGGAAGCTTCTGGGGCACTTCGCACCATTGCGGTGTCTTTGACAAAGATTGCTAATGACGTGCGGTGGATGGGCTCTGGTCCATTGACTGGGCTTGGCGAAATTCAGCTCCCCGACTTACAGCCAGGCAGCTCCATCATGCCAGGAAAGGTTAATCCTGTTCTGCCGGAAGCTGTTACCCAGGTTGCCGCTCAGGTCATTGGCAATGATGCCGCAGTAGCCTTTGGTGGCGCTTCCGGGGCTTTTGAACTGAATGTTTATATTCCCATGATGGCGCGCAACCTTCTTGAGTCTTTTACCCTTTTGGCTAATGTTTCACGGCTATTTGCCGATAAGTGCATCGGTGGATTGGTCGCCAATGTGGAACACTTAAAGCAACTTGCCGAATCATCACCTTCTATTGTTACTCCGCTAAACTCCGCTATTGGGTATGAGGAAGCTGCCGCCGTTGCCAAGCAGGCTTTGAAGGAAAAGAAGACTATTCGTCAGACAGTTATTGATCGCGGGCTTATTGGCGACAAGCTCAGCGAAGCTGAACTTGATAAGCGCCTTGATGTGCTGGCCATGGCAAAGGTCAAAGACGCCTAGGCTTTTCACTTTACCGCTAGGGGCGGGTTATCTGGTTCTGCGATCAGATAACCCGCCCCTAGCGTTTTAATCGTCAGAGTGAGCGCCAGATAGCACACTCCGGCGTGAATCAGCGGAGCCGCTAGCAGCGTCCACCAGAATAACGGCAGCACCCAACTATTCTGTTCTCCGCTGCCGTCATCAAAACGCATAAGTACAGCGGAGTAAGAAAAAATAATCGCACAAGATAATAGTAATGAAAATATTGAATACCCAATCCCCCAAACACCTCCCAGTACCTCTCGGCTTGAGAATGCTTGGGTACCGACTACAAACAACATCCCAATCACTAGCCAGAAATAGCTAATCGAGTGTTCGTCGTGAGACAATAAACTGGTATATGCCGTTGCCCATAATGATGGTGAACCAGCAAAAACCAACGGAAGCAATGCACCTAATTTAGCGTAAAATATTGCCTTGGTAGACAAAACTTTTGATTCATTCATAAAAATTCCCCTAATCCATCGCTTGCCAAAACTACTTCGCAATAACAGATTGCCCTTTAAGCATGAAGTGAATAACCACAAAGGAAACAAGAGAATAGATAACCGGGGTAAGCATAAAAGCAATAAGAATAACAGTTAACCCACCCGCCCCAGAATCATATCGATCCCATCTATTCATCGCCCTTTCAAATGCCGGTCCAACGATCACTGTGGTGGCGCTTAAAGAGATAACAAAATACTTTACTGCGCCAACCGTGCCAAGTACTCTGTCCGCTGTTACCACTTGCACCATAAAAGCGGTAATGACAGCAATAATCATTATTAACATCAGGCTCGGAAAAACAGGAAAATAACCAGGAAAGAAATAATAATTCATTGTTCCACAAGAAATCGTTACAAGTTCAGCAAAAAACATTCCCCATGCTGCAAACCGCGCAATTATTGCATCATTGAAATTCCTCATCACCCTTTGGTTGCTATCTGTCATATAAAAAACTTAACTCAAATCCGTCTGCCACGCTTGAGCAATTTTACTCAATTACACCTACCCTGGAGGATTGCTTTCTAAGCATAAAATGGATAATCCCAAAAGATACAAGAGAATAGATAATTGGAGTGAGTATAAGCGTCCAGATACCTGCAACGAACAACACCCAGTCTCCAGCAGAATCCGCCAGAATAAATAATAAGATGATCGCTACAAAAAAGATGACACATAATGAAACAAGCAAAGAAATAATGATATACCGTACTGTCCTTATCCCACCAAGAACACGGACAGCTGCCCATATCTGCAAGCTAAAGGCCACCGCTACCCCAGTGAGATAGTAGAGTTCCAGATCCCCCCACCGGTCCGAATATAAGATCTGATCGGCAAGAGCTAGTAGATGCACAAAAGCCACTGCAAAAGCGCCACTTCTGGCAAGTGCGCTACCGGGAGTTTTTTCGATCATCATAAGCTGAACCCTATATCTACCTTCGCCGTGCACACCTGAGCAATTTTACTCAAATATTCATAACAAAACTGGCGCCCCTTCTTCAGTGAAGGAGCGCCAGTTTATCGAGCTTGAAGTTATGGGTTGGGGATGGTTCCAGGCAACGATCCAGGAAGCGAATCTGCCACTGGTGGCCCCTGATAAACCCGACCACCATAAGTACTGCCGGGAGCACGTTTGCCAAGAAGTTTATCGACGGTAACCATGTGGTAGCCCTGCTCTTTGAGCCATGGCAACAACAAATCAATAGCTACCACCGTGTCCCAGTAAGTATCATGGAATAACGCTACTGAACCTGGGTATACCTGATACTTAAAGGTCTCCATGGTCTTGCCGGGATTTCCCTCATGCATCCAGTCAAACGGAATAACATCCCAAAGAATTTCGGCCAGACCAAACTTACTGGCCTCGCTACGGATAAAATCGTTAGACAACCCTCCAGCAGGACGATAAATCGTTGGGGCAGTGCCAATCGCATTCTGAATCGCAAGCTGGCTCGCGATAAGCTGGAAAGTAACCCAAGGAGCCTCGATCTGGGTCATGTTTGGATGGTCCCAAGTGTGGTTGCCAATCTGATGTCCAGCCGCTGCTGCACGCTGGACCGGCCCTGGATTAGCTACAACCTTGTTCCCGATAACAAAGAACGTGGCCTTAGCATTGTTTTGCTGCAAAATCTCCAGCAATCGGTCTGTGGACGGGCCAGGACCATCATCAAAGGTCAGCGCAATACACTTCACTTTTGTGCAATCAATATCAGCAGGCTCAGCACTAACAGGATGCACCCCTGCAGAACCAATAAGCACTGTTGAGACGGCAAGCAAAGAAGCTAAACGAAGCTTCGAGCGAGATTGAACATTAAAGACCGATAAAAAACTGGGCACAGCCCCCTGCTTTCTCATTGAACCTTGCACGTACTTGGTGATCCACGGCTGTCACTCTAGCGGCTACTTTGCCCAGACTCCAGGGGCAAATAACCATTAAGAAAATTCTCAGCAAGCAACATCCGCAGTACATTAATCGCCAACGCAGGTCACACCGTTACATATCCAAAAACACCCCATTGGTCTGCTCCCGCTCTGTGGGAAGTATCTCACTTAATCCACAGCACCGCCAGGACCAAACTCCTCCAACATCTCGGTCACCAGGGCTGCAATTGCCGAACGCTCACTACGCGTCAACGTGACATGTGCAAAAAGTGGATGCCCTTTTAATTTCTCAATCACTGCGGCAACTCCATCATGGCGGCCAACCCTAAGATTGTCTCGTTGCGCCACATCATGAGTCAAAACCACCCGAGAACCTGATCCTAATCGGGAAAGCACCGTCAAAAGCACATTACGCTCAAGCGATTGAGCCTCATCAACAATGACAAAAGAATCATGCAAAGAGCGACCACGAATATGCGTGAGCGGCAATACTTCCAACATTCCTCGGGACAAAACTTCCTCAATCACTGCTGGGCTCGCCAAACCATCTAAAGTATCAAAAACCGCCTGAGCCCAAGGTCCCATTTTCTCGTTTTCACTACCTGGCAAAAATCCAAGCTCCTGACCTCCTACAGCGTATAAAGGGCGAAAAACAACAACTTTACGCTGAGTTCTTCTCTCCAAAACTGCTTCTAGTCCAGCGCATAAAGCCAGAGCCGACTTTCCCGTACCTGCTTTACCGCCAAGCGAAACAATTCCTACTGTTTCGTCGAGCAGAAGATCAAGTGCCACACGCTGTTCGGCAGATCTTCCTCGTAAGCCAAAAGCTTCTCGATCTCCCCGAACCAGCTGTACCTGCTTCCCCTCGGTTACCCGACCTAATGCACTGGAAGTGGAACTCAGTAGTCGAACTCCACTATGACAGGGCAGATCCCGCGCTTCCTCTAGATCTACAATGCCTTCAGAATAGAGCTGATCAACGAGGACAGAAGAACAATCCAACTCGGCCATTCCCGACCAACCTGAGTTAGCGACATTATGTGCACGGTATTCATCAGCAGGCAAGCCTACCGAACCGGCCTTCACGCGCAGTGGAATATCTTTGCTTACTAAAGTGACATTTTTGCCTTCTGCGGCAAGGTTAAGCGCACAAGCCAAAATACGAGAATCATTGCAGTCAGTACGGAAGCCAACCGGAAGTACTGATGGGTCTGTGTGATTGAGCTCAATATGAAGAGATCCACCTTCGGTACCGATCGGAATAGGCTGATCCAACCGACCATACTTGAGCCGAAGATCGTCAAGAAGCCGCAACGACTCCCTGGCAAACCACCCCAATTCATGGTGGTGTCGTTTGCCTTCCAACTCGCTGATAACAACAAGAGGCAGGACCACGTTATGTTCCGCAAAACGGTTGACCGCCCAAGGATCTGAAAGTAGCACCGAAGTATCCAAAACATAAGTGCGAGTTGCAGTAACAGCGCGTGAAGAAGTCACGTGGTACTCCTACAGCTGCCCGGACCCGTGCAGCCCATTTTCGCTTTGACCGGTCGGTTCCGAATGTGTCAAGCTTGCGCTATCAACACCAGGGCCGGGTCCGGCCCTCTCGCGATATATAACTTCGTCACGATTAGACCTTCCGCACCGACAGCTTCCCCGCTGCCGGATAACTCAGACGGTACTCCTTTTACTGGAGCCGGACTTAACTGAAGCAAGGTGTGTCGGTGAACGTCTTGTTAACGCATTGTCAACAGCTGTATGTGACCGAATGCAAGCACTGATGGAATTTCTCTTAGCTATACGGCCAAAAAGGTTGAAAGTTCAGCCTGTGCAGCCCGCCCAACCAAATCCAGATCGTTGCGAACAAAAACATCCCACTGGTTCACCGCATACTTAAGCACCGATTTATGGTGCACTTGCGCCCCATAAATACCTGAGGTGGCAACTGCCTGCAGCCGATCTGCATAACCAACGATACTCGCCCCCACAAGTTCACAGCCATGAACCCGCGCATTGATTGCCTGCATCATGCCATTAGGCCATCGGCTAAGCCCAAACTTCACCAACTCAGAAAAGAACTGAAAATGTAAGTCCTCATCACCCAGCACCAGATCAAGGATGTTCCGCAAAATAGGGTCGGCAGTGACCTGACGAATCTGACCAAGCAGAACTGATAGTGCCCGCTCATGTAAAGCCGCAAATACCAAAGTCTCAAGACCAGAAAATCCCAACGGGCGATAACCTTGAACCATATGCTGCATTCGAGTCTGTTCCAGCGCAACCGGATCTATGTTTCGAGTCACCATGAGGTAGTCACGAATTACGATGGCATGTTGGTTTTCTTCCCCGGTCCAACGACCAATCCACTGACCCCACTGGCCCTCAAGAGTGAAGTGATGCACTAACTCACGGTGATACGCCGGAAGGTTGTCCTTGGTAAGCAACACAATCGCTAAAGCGTCTACCTGTGCTTTGGGTAGTGACACTTG
>JBOFCS010000076.1:0-10310 GCA_051646185.1 Mycobacteriaceae bacterium
GTCTCGTTTTGGTAACGTTTTTGTGGATTGTTGTTTTGCTGTTGATTTTTTCTTTCGGGGGGGGGGGTAGCTTCAGGGTTGTTATTAGTTAGCTAACGTTCGTAGCTGGCATTCGTAATGTTTCCCGAGGGGGATTGTATGAGTTTTTTTACTAGGTTAGCCATAACTAGTTCTGTGAGTGTTGCCGCGTTGCTGGGTGTTTCTGGGGTGTCGGGTGCTGTGCCGATTGATGTTGCACCGGTGGATAATTCAACAATAATCTCCGATGGGTGGGTATTAACTACGAGTATTGACTCTGAGGTGGTGAATGCTGTTCCGCCGTTGAATGTGGGGTTGTTTTCTCGGGAAGGGTTCGTCACGGCCCGCACCCATGGGTGGGTGTCTGGGCAGGGGACTGCTGCAGGTTGAGGTGACCGTGTCACCAAAACCTGCAGCAGTCCCAAGGGACCTACCACAGAAGGAGAAAGCAAAGAGCCCTGGGAAAACCACCCCCATCGAGTACGAAAGAATAAACCAGGGGTGCTACCGCAGCCTAACTACACACTCACCCAAGCCTACAGAAATCCCAATTAACCTACTCACAGGCAATCTCCAGTGAGTAACCAGCGCTAGTCCAGGACCAGGGTCCAGGCTGTCAATATGAATGCAGATCGTATACGGACTACCGCATTGGCAAGTCAATCGACTGTGGCAGCTCGCAACCAGATCACGGCGCCAACGGTAGAAGTTGTCATACCAGTTTTTAATGAACAAAGAGATCTAGAAAAGTGTATTCAACGCCTGCACAGATATTTGACTACCCAGGTACCATACTGCACGCTCATCACGATTGCTGATAATGCGAGTACGGATGCCACCTTTGGCTTAGCGGTTCGATTAGCTGAAGAATTTGAGAATGTACAGGCAATTCACCTTGATGAAAAAGGGCGAGGCCGTGCCTTGCGTACGGTCTGGGAGAATTCGTCGGCCGAGGTTGTTGTCTATATGGATGTTGATTTATCGACTGACCTTAATGCATTGATGCCGCTGATTGCGCCAGTTATTTCTGGGCATTCTGATCTTGCTATCGGCTCTAGATTGAAACATAATTCCAGGGTCATTCGTGGAGTAAAACGCGAATTTATCTCGCGTAGTTATAATTTCATTTTGCGTAGAGCCTTAGGTGCATCTTTTTCTGATGCTCAATGCGGATTTAAAGCTATCCGAACTGATATTGCTAAACAATTATTACCGTTAGTGCAAGACACTGGCTGGTTTTTTGATACTGAATTATTAGTTTTGGCTGAACGTGTGGGATTGAGAATCCATGAAGTTCCAGTGGATTGGATAGATGATCCAGATTCGAGTGTTAATGTTCTTGACACGGCTATTAAAGATCTCCAAGGATGTTGGCGGGTGGGCCGAGCATTGGCTACCGGGACATTGCCGATTACTGCTTTGCGGGCTAGTTTTGGCCGTGAACCTTTTGTTTCTGGAGTACCGCTAGGGATGATTGCGCAGTTAATGAGATTTGGAATTATCGGTATTGCAAGCACTTTCTTTTATATTTTGCTGTATTTATCGTTACATCCATTGCTCGGTGCGCAGTTGGCCAACTTTTTGTCATTGCTTATCACCGCTGTTGGCAATACGGCCGCTAATCGATTCTTCACCTTTGGGGTGCAGGGAAGAGAAGGTGCGGCAAAACAACAACTTCAGGGGTTAGTGATCTTTGGTTTTGGACTCCTACTGACCAGTGGTGCTTTATTTTGTTTACATCAATGGACAGCAGGGGTGACAAAGTTTGTGGAATTAGTGGTACTGGTCCTTGCAAATTTGGTTTCTACTCTCACTCGATTTATTGCATTGCGGTGGGTATTTCGATCAAAAATAATGGAGAATCCGTATGACAATTGTTAGTAATTCTGCAGGAATTAAAAGTTTCAAGGACTCGGGTAAAGGAGAAAAACTTGCATTGTCGTTCCTGCTCATAGGAACTGCTGTACTGTACATCTGGGGCTTAGGCGCTTCAGGCTGGGCCAATTCTTTCTATTCTGCTGCAGTACAAGCTGGATCGCAGTCATGGAAGGCCTTTTTCTTCGGTTCTTCTGACGCGGCAAATTCAATTACCGTAGATAAACCTCCAATGTCTTTGTGGCCCATGGAATTATCGGTAAGAATCTTCGGGCTAAGTTCGTGGAGTATCCTTGTTCCTCAGGCTCTCATGGGGGTTGCCTCAGTAGCATTACTGTGGTTTATGGTGCGCCGATATTTTGGTCCCTTAGCGGCTTTTATTTCCGGACTTGCGCTCGCCTTGACTCCGGTTGCAGTGTTGATGTTCCGATTTAATAATCCCGATGCTCTGTTGGTTCTGCTGATGATCGCAGCGGCCTGGGCGATGTTGCGGGCGATCGAATCCCAAAAGATTAAATGGCTGGTGCTTGTTGGAGTGCTTGTTGGATTTGGCTTTTTAACCAAGCAGTTACAGGCTTTTCTTATTATCCCACCATTAGCTTTGTCCTATTTGGTTGCAGGTCCGTCGGGAGTACTGAAACGCTGCGTGAATTTACTTGTCCCATTGGGGGCAATGATTGTATCGGCAGGATGGTGGATTGCCATTGTTGAGCTGTGGCCAGCTTCCTCACGACCGTGGATCGGTGGCTCACAGAATAATTCTATTCTT
Organism: Mycobacteriaceae bacterium; assembly: GCA_051646185.1. Taxonomy (GTDB): domain Bacteria; phylum Actinomycetota; class Actinomycetes; order Mycobacteriales; family Mycobacteriaceae; genus JBOFCS01. Next base: position 2,663 of record JBOFCS010000076.1, read on the forward strand.
GAATTAACTTTGAGTTACAATGGTTTTGGTCGTCTCAATGGAAATGAAGTAGGCAGTGCCGGGGGTGGTATGAGTGCCGCAGATATGCCAGGTGGTAGCGGAAGTATGTGGGGTGAATCGGGAATTACTCGGTTATTTGATTCAGCACAGGGCGGACAAATTTCTTGGCTTATTCCAGCGGCTTTGGTTTTACTTGGCATTGGAATTATTTTGCGGGGCAAAGCTCCGTTAATAGATCTCAAACGTGCCGCGATGATTCTTTGGGGTAGCTGGTTGATATCAACAGGGTTGGTGTTCAGTTTCATGAAGGGCATTTTTCACGCTTACTACACTGTTGCTCTTGCTCCTGCGCTTGCCGCAGTTATTGGAGCTGGATTTTCACTTTCCTGGAGTAATCGTGAGAAACTTTGGGTACGAATAATATTGACAGTTGCAATTATTGCAACTGGAGTTACTGCCTATGTATTCCTAGATCGCAGCCCGGACTATTTGCCCTGGCTTAAATGGGTTATCGCTATCGCGTCAGTGGTCGCAGCAGTGTGGTTCCTGATATCAACGCAAAGTTGGGCACCGCGTCAGCTAGCTGTAGCTGGGATAGCTGCTCTGATTATTGCCAGTTTATCTGGTCCAACAGCCTATGCGCTGACCACGGCTACACATGTTCATGAGGGTTCGATTCCATCAGCGGGCCCGCAGGTGTCTGGCGGTTTTGGCCCTGGTCGAGGCCCAGGTCCAGATGGTTTCCGTGATGGACCTCCTCGCCGAGAGGGCGTTGGCGCGATGCCACCTGGTTTCCCAGGTGAGTTACCGGCTGGACCAATCGGTGGTGCTGGTGGCTTGTTGAATGCAAGTAAACCGAGTGCAGATCTTATTCAGTTGTTGCTCGCAGATGCTGATGATTTCACTTGGGTTGCTGCGGCTATTGGATCTAATAGTGCTTCAGGATTTCAGCTGGCGACCGAATACCCAGTTATGCCGATCGGTGGTTTTAACGGCTCCGACCCTTCGCCGAGCTTGGCTCAGTTCCAAAGTTACGTGGCTGCGCACCAGATCCATTACTTTATTAGCAGTGGCTTTGGCATGGGAGGAAATTCTGCTAGTGGCAATGGGATAGCTTCGTGGGTGGAAGAAACATTCATCGCTAAGACCGTGGGCATAGTCACAGTTTATGACCTGACCATACCCAAAAATTCAGGCTCTTGAGTGCCGACAACTACTGGCACGTTGGCATTGAGTGCCAAGCGTGGAGGCTATCCCCATTATCGCAAATACTATCGAAGCCGATACGCTGAACACTGTGCGAGTACTTGTCATTGGATCTGGTGGCCGTGAACATGCTTTGCTGATTGCGCTTCGTCGCGATCCGCAAGTTGAGAAGCTCTATATAGCTCCTGGAAATGCTGGGACCAGGGATCTTGCCGAACATCATCTCGTTGATGTGGCTTCGGGCTCTGCAGTGGCAGCGCTTGCGGTGCAGCTTGGAGTGGATTTGGTGGTTATTGGTCCCGAGGTGCCTTTGGTGTTAGGTGTTGCCGATGCGGTGCGGTCGGCAGGTATTGCTTGTTTTGGGCCTTCTGCTGCTGCGGCGCGCATTGAGGGGTCAAAGGCTTTCGCTAAGGATGTCATGGCTGCTGCGGGTGTCCGCACAGCTCATAGTGAGATTGTGGATAACCCGGCAAAATTAGATGAAGCGCTTGATAGATTCGGTCCGAACTGGGTTGTCAAGGATGACGGTCTGGCAGCAGGAAAAGGTGTGGTTGTCACTTCTGACCGCGATCAGGCTCGGGCCCATGCTGCTTCACTATTAGACGGCGGACATCCGGTCTTGTTGGAATCATTCCTTGACGGTCCCGAAGTATCTCTGTTTTGTGTGGTCGACGGTGAAGATGTGGTACCGCTGTTACCGGCGCAAGATCATAAGCGGGTTGGGGATCACGAAACCGGGCCCAATACCGGAGGGATGGGTGCCTATGCGCCATTGCCTTGGTTGCCGGAATCGGTGTTAGTTCGCATTATCGAAGAAGTTGTGAAACCTGTTGCTAAGGAAATGGTGCGAAGAGGAAACCCATTTTCTGGACTACTTTATGCTGGATTGGCTATCGGTAAGCAAGGACCTGCGGTGGTGGAGTTTAATTGCCGATTTGGTGATCCAGAGACGCAAGCTGTCCTTGAACTGCTTGATTCACCTTTAGGTGCGCTTTTATATGCTGCGGCCACCCATACTCTTGGGGGGGTAGCGCCATTGAAATGGAAAAGGGGTGCTGCGGTCACTGTGGTTCTGGCTGCGGAAAATTATCCAGGGCACCCACGCTCGGGTGATGTCATTAGTGGTGCACAAGGGCCAGGAATACTGCATGCCGGAACGACTATGCGCTCCGATGGCGCTGTTGTTTCCTCTGGTGGTCGAGTGCTCAGCATTGTAGGAAGTGGAGTTGATTTAGCCGAAGCAAGGTCGGATGCTTATCAGAAATTAAGTTCAATTAAATTGGTGGGTAGCCATTTTCGGACAGATATAGGGCTGGCTGCCCTTGAAGGTCGGATTAGTCTGTAGCTGTTACTGATGAGTTTTTCGATCAGACCTACGCCTAGTCCTTCGGTGCGATCGGCAATTGAGCCGTTTCGGGTAATGGATATGTGGAAGGCTGCTGCGCAGCGGCAGCAGACGCATGGGGATGTTTTGACTCTTGCGGCTGGTCAACCATCAACCCCAGCGCCTGCCCCGGTCCTCAGAGCGGCTCGAGAAGCGCTGGGCTCTCAGCTGCTTGGTTATACAGAATCTTTGGGTATTCCTGAATTGCGTAAAGCTATCGCACAGTACCACTCCCAAAAATCTGGTATCACTGTCGAGCCCGATGAAGTCATTGTCACGACAGGTTCTTCAGCCGGTCTCACTTTAGCGTTTCTCGCGGCCTTTGATATTGGCGATACTGTGGTAACAGTTAGCCCAGGATATCCTGCGTATCGAAATAGTTTGAAAGCTTTGGGTTGCCAAGTTATTGAATTGCCATGTGGCCCGGAGACCGGATATCAGCTAACAGTAGGGATGCTTGAATCATGTGAAAAGCCACCTCAAGGGGTGGTACTTGCTAGTCCAGCTAATCCTACTGGTGCGGTTATTGACCCCCGGGAATTTCTTGCTGTGATTCAGTGGTGCGATGAACATGGAACCCTCCTTATTTCTGATGAGATTTACCATGGAATCAGTTATGAAGGCGTCCGGACTATGAGTGCCTGGGAGGCATCGCGGCGCTCGGTAGTACTCGGCTCAGCATCCAAGTATTTTTCTATGACGGGATGGAGACTAGGTTGGATGTTGGTGCCTGAGAGTTTGCAGAATAGTGTTGAGCGGCTTGCTTCCAATATGACTGTTTGCCCTCCCGCGATCTCGCAGTATGCGGCGGTGGCTGCCTTTGGTTCTGAGTCCATTCAAGAACTTCAATCGCATGTGTATAGATATTCTAGAAATAAAGAAATATTGATTAATGGTCTTGCTGAACAAGGAATTACAAATATAGCTCCGGCTCAAGGTGCTTTCTATGTGTATGCTGACGTTAGTCATTTAACGAATGATTCGACGAAATGGTGTGCATCGTTATTGGAACGCACGGGGGTGGCTTTAGCTCCGGGAATTGATTTTGATACAGCGCGAGGATTAACAACAATTAGACTTTGCTTCGCCGGACGGTCAGCTGATATTGATCAAGCCTTGGATCGTATGATCAGATCCGGGCTTGCCCTCTCCTAGCATGCTTAACGGCAATTATGTTGGACAAGTTGCCAGTTCGAGGAAAGTGCACACTTTTTGTAAAAGTATAGTGTTCTCGGTCTAGTGCTGGCACCATCAAAATGTGACTTCCGATTTAACTCCAAAAGGGGAACGCAGACGCCAGGCAATAGTTATGGCCGCCTCGCAATTGCTTCGAGAAGAAGGGCTAGATGCGGTCAGGCATCGTGCTGTTGCCTCTCGAGCTGGATTACCTTTGGCGTCAACTACCTATTACTTCAGGTCGTTGCATGATCTTGTTGTTCAAGCTGTTGAGTTTAGTGGTCGGATGGAGCTTGAGCGAGTAGAACGTCAGATAACAACAATGTCGTATGACAAACGGGATGCCGAAGTTATGTCAGAACTTATTGTTGATTTAGTTATTGGAGAACTCGGAGATGCTGGAAATCACGAAGAGCTTATTTCTCGTTATGAGCGGTTAGTTACTTTTATTCGTAATCCTGAACTACATGAAGTTCAACGCAGGTTAAGAGTAGAGCTTGGTACTCATCTACGGTGTCTCATAGAAAAATCTTCTAGGGTGATAGCGCCGGTTCACTTGAGTTTCCTGATATCGGTTGTTGAGGGTGCAGTGCTCTGTGCTTTGCTTGAAGGTAATGCACAACCACACGCTTTGGTGCATGCTGTTTTAGTTGAGATTATTGACATAGTAGCGCCGCAGCATTGAGATAATGACTGCATTACCGCAGTGAAATGCTGGTACTACTAAACTGTGGATTTGTGACTGCTACTCGTGTACCTAATGTCCTTGCCACTCGCTATGCCAGCGCGGAACTTACCGCTCTATGGTCACCAGAACATAAAATTGTTCTCGAACGACAACTGTGGATTGCAGTTCTTAAAGCACAGAGCGATTTAGGGATTACTGTTCCTGAAGGTGCAATTGAGGCGTATGAGGCAGTTATCCACCGGGTGGATCTTGATTCCATCGCAGCTCGGGAGAGAGTCACTCGCCATGACGTTAAGGCCCGTATCGAAGAGTTCTGTGATCTTGCAGGTTTTGAGCATATCCACAAGGGCATGACTAGTCGAGACCTCACTGAAAATGTTGAGCAACTACAAATTTTACGATCTCTGGAGTATGTACACTCCCACGCTGTGTCTGTTGCAGCGCGGCTGGCTGAGCGCGCCACAGAGTATTCCTCAGTAGTTATGGCCGGAAGAAGCCATAATGTCGCCGCTCAGGCCACCACATTGGGTAAGCGTTTTGCTTCTGCAGCCGATGAGTTACTGGTAGCTATCGCCCGGCTAAGCGAATTGATTAACCGCTATCCACTACGCGGAATTAAGGGACCGATGGGAACTTCCCAGGATATGTTAGATCTTTTTGATGGTGATGACACAAAGTTGGCACAACTTGAGAGTAGGGTTGCGGCTCATCTAGGTTTTCCTACTGTGCTCACAAGTGTTGGTCAGATTTACCCGCGTTCCCTGGACCACGATGTGGTTTCAGCTTTGGTTCAGCTCGCCGCTGGCCCCTCCTCCTTTGCTCACACGATCCGACTTATGGCTGGGCATGAATTAGTTACTGAAGGTTTTCAGCCTGGTCAAGTTGGCTCTTCAGCGATGCCGCATAAGATGAATACTCGATCATGTGAACGAGTAAATGGACTGCAAGTAATTTTACGTGGTTATGGCTCCATGGCAGCTGAATTAGCCGGAGCGCAGTGGAATGAGGGCGATGTCTTTTGCTCGGTAGTGCGACGAGTAGCGTTGCCTGATGCTTTTTTTGCTATCGATGGGCTGATAGAAACTTTCCTCACTGTCCTTGTTGAGTTTGGCGCCTACCCGGCAGTGATTGAGCGTGAATTAGATAGATACTTACCATTTTTGGCCACTACTAAACTTCTGATTGCTGCTGTTCGTGCTGGAGTCGGTCGTGAAAAAGCGCATGAGGTCATTAAGGAGCATGCGGTTGCGGTTGCGCTGGCAATGCGAGAAGAAGGTCGTGAACCAGACTTTCTGGATAGGCTAGCGGCGGACGAACGGATGCCTCTAGATCGACCGGCTTTAGAAGCTGCGCTTACTGACAAGGTTGCTTTTATTGGGGCAGCTCAAGCCCAAGTGGCAAATGTTGTCCTGGGAGTACAAGCATTGGTGGATAAGCATCCAGAAGCAGCCCGCTACGTACCCGCCCCAATTTTATAGGGGGGTTTGTGGATAGGGGCAAGGTGTAGGTGTGGCAGGCCAGCTAGGCTAGGTAACTGTGCGTCCGACACTAGATTCCTATACCCATTTAACCGCCGGCAAAGTACGTGAGCTGTACACGATTGACCAGGAGCATCTGCTTCTGGTGGCCAGTGATCGGATCTCGGCTTTTGACCATGTCTTGAGTTCTCCGATCCCTGATAAGGGTGCTGTGCTGACCGCGATGAGCGTGTTTTGGTTTTCTCTTCTTGGTGGTGCCAACCAGCTTGCCGGGCCTGTCGATGATGAGCGGATACCTGCTGAACTATTAGGCCGTGCGCTGGTGGTGAAAAAACTGAATATGGTTCCAGTGGAGTGCGTCGCCCGTGGGTATTTAACTGGTTCGGGATTGTTGGATTATCAGCGCACCGGATCGGTATGTGGAATAAAGTTGGATGCCGGTTTGGTTGAGTCAAGCAAACTTTCACGTCAAATTTTTACTCCAGCAACCAAAGCTGAGCTGGGTGAGCACGATGAAAATGTTGATTTTGACTCAGTGGTTTCCGTGGTGGGGCAGAGCACTGCCACAGCTTTGCGAACTAAAACATTAGATATTTACTCTCGAGCTGCCGAATTTGCACTTTCGCAGGGCATTATTTTGGCAGATACCAAGTTTGAATTTGGTACTGATAAAAACGGTGAATTAGTTCTTGCCGATGAGGTGCTCACCCCTGATTCTTCTCGTTTTTGGCCGGCGGATGGCTATCAAGAAGGTTCTGTGCAGCCAAGCTTCGATAAGCAATTTGTTAGAAACTGGTTAATTAGCAAAGAATCTGGTTGGGACCGGTCAAGTGATGCGCCGCCTCCGCCGCTACCTGAAAAGGTGATTACTCAGACGAGGCTTCGGTATATCGAGGCCTATGAGCGACTCACTGGATTGAAGTTTGCCGACTGGATCGGAGTAAAGTAATGACCGCACCTATCGCTAAAAAGGTTCCTCATGTACGCCTTCATCATGGGGATAGCTTTACTGATAACTACGAATGGCTTAGGGATAAAGAAAACCCAGAAGTCATTGCGTATTTGGAAGCTGAGAATGCATACACTGAAACCTTTACTGATCCGCTTAAATCTTTGCGTGAGGATATTTTTGAGGAAATAAAGGCGCGTACTCAAGAAACAGATCTTTCTGTTCCGACGCGTCGGGGTCAGTGGTGGTACTACTCGCGGAGCTTCGAAGGTAAGCAGTATGGAGTGCATTGCCGCTGTCCCATTGCCGATAAGGAGGATTGGACTCCGCCGGAGCTTACCGTTGATGCGATAATACCAGGTGAACAAGTATTGCTTGATAGCAATAGTGAGGCGCAAGGGTATGATTTTTTTGCCTTAGGTGCTTTTTCGGTGAGCAATGACGGCAATTTATTAGCTTATTCCGTTGATCTTGTTGGTGACGAGCGGTTTACCTTACGAATTAAAGATCTTCAAACTGGAATACTGTTGCCGGACAACATACCTGGTATTTCACATGGGGCTACTTGGTCTGGCGATGGTGGGTATATCTTCTATCAGACGGTAGATGAATCCTGGCGACCGGACACCGTTTGGCGACATCCAGTGGGCAGTACTGATAATTCTTTGGATGTAGCAGTATTCCATGAGCCAGATGAGCGGTTTTGGGTAAGCTTTGGCACTAGCCGAAGCGAAAAATATTTAATGATCTGGATCGGTTCAAAGATC
>JBOFCS010000075.1:0-8307 GCA_051646185.1 Mycobacteriaceae bacterium
GATATCCAATATTTGGGTAGCCAACCGTGGCCGTTTCCACGATCAATTATGTTGGGGTTTCATGCTAAAGCCGACCCAGAAGCCCCTATGGTTTTTGCCGATGGGGAGATCGCTGAAGCGATGTGGTGTTCGCGGGAGCAGGTGCGTGATGCTTTGGCATTGGGGGACTGGACGGCTTCAATTGACGCTCCGGTATTGCTTCCCGGTGCTATTTCGATTGCCCGAGGAATGCTTGAGGCCTGGGCCGCTATAGCGGATTAACTGGGTGATCGGTTAAATTCCCAGTTTTCTTTTTACCGCAGCAATAGGTGGGTTTGTGGCTGTAGAACCGTCTGAGTACTGGACTGTGGGTACCACATGGTTTCCGCCGTTGACGCTCCCCACAAATTCGGCAGCTTCTGGGTTGGCTTCGATATCCACTTCGGTGTACTTGATTCCGGCTGAATTAAGCTGGGCCTTCAGGCGTCGGCAATAGCCACACCAGGTGGTTGAGTAAACCGTCATAGCGGAGTTGGTTGCACTAGTCACGCACGTAATAACACCATGATGACTTCATCTATTCCATCTTGGGTGCCGCTGTTATGGGAAGAGATAGCAAGCCTTGTTCTTCCATTTTATAGAGGGCTGATTTTAGCTAACAGAGTTGAACCTTTTGTCCGCACTCTTTTAAGAGGTAGTTGTATTCTCCACGTTTCCTACTTCGATAATTTGTGGGGTTACCGCCGAATTTTGAACTGCACCAAGAGCAACGACTTGATGTCGGGTCTTGGCTGTCGCCCGCGTATTAAGGCAAGAGATGATTACGTCCAATATTCAGGCCAGCCAAGGTTTCCTGTCGAGGGATGTGCATATCCTACTTTGTTTTGAGTATCTTCTAGCGGTAGGCAGATAAGATCTGCCCCAATAATGTTGAAATTATTCCCCTTTAGTTGTTCAGCCGTTTTATGGCCTAATGTTCTTCGGGTTAGTGGAAACCTTGGGGGTCTGTGAACCATATCAGGATTAAATGTCAGCTTTCATCCCGCAAACTCGCCATACTCCATCAGAATTATTCATCACGAAAGTTGCTTGAACAGAGTTATGGCTGTTGCTTTCATCTATCGGCTTATCGTAGCCAATAGTTGCCTTCACCCATGCTTGGGCATCCTTAACAGTAGATGCGGTGCTCCATAAAAAAGCTCCACTACGCTCTTGGAAAGCTTTTGCTGTTTCCTCACGCAAACTTTGATCGGAAACTAAAGCGAACTCTTCTTTTAAACCACCACAGGTTTCATTCTTTAAAACCGCGACGTTGCCTACTGAATACGCGAGAAGAATATTCTCAATTGATGTACGGATTTCAGATTCTTCCGATGACATACTTACAATCTGCCCGGTGGTAAATGATGCACTACTTGAGATATCTCTCGCATCTGATTTGTCCATATATGCCTGTCCTGCAAAGAATACCCCGAGAGATATAGCAATACCCACCGCAATAACTACAGTCAGAACCAACAAATTCTTACGGCGTGAACTTGGCGAATTAACTCCTGCAGTTGTAGAAATGTTTTCGTCCATAGTTAGTACCTTCCTTATCGAACAGGCTCAAGCGGTGAAGCTTCAAATTGATTTTAGGTAGCTCACTGCATGTGTGCGAACACGGTTAGTTTGTTTTCTAAAAATTCTGCAAACCCAGAAAAGGTTGTTATGCCTCCCGAATTAATACGATGGACCTTTCCTCCAGGAGCCTGTTCAACAACAACAATATGCAGAAAATCTTCCACAAACCCTAGTAATGCAACAGGAATCCCGAAACCTGCATGACTGGCATCAAACACACTAATAACCTCGCGAAGCAGAGCTACTTGCTGAGTCCAAATACCTTCTACACCAAACTGTTCGGCAGAAAATAGTGTTGTCATGCCATCATATTTTGCCCAACCATTGGCTACGGCAAGAAACTCGCGATATTCAGGATCAAGTGCGTAGCCCAAACGTTTTTCGGCATCCGAGATTTGATCTTCAGTGGCTCCCAAGGGTGCCGGAGCAGGTTCAAGATCAGATAGATATTTAACAGCCGCCTGATGAACACGGTCAACCAACTCTTCCCAATTGTTAGTAGTCATAACACTCCCTATCGATGCTAGTAAACACTGATTTCACATCCGGACGGACCCCAAACGCCAGTAACAAAAAGATTTACACGATAGCCTAGAGGGTACTGGGTAGTCTGGCTACCTATTGATTGGTTCACTCTAGGGGTCATAGGTATGAATCCACCAAGCAGTTCCGAGTTACCGTCCCAAGTTGTATCTGGGACATGGCCGGGATGCTTATCAGTCACAGGGGTGTACCAGTCAGGATGTAAGGCCCTTTCTGCTGCTACTGATGCTGCCTTGAGTTTTTCAAGTCCAGCAGTAGATACATGGGGCAGAGGTCCATATTTCGCTATGACATCATTTGATCGTCCGATGTAAGCTATTCGTTCGCCTAGCTCTTCTTGGGTTTCTGTCCCATCCTTGGGCACACACTGCTACAGGCCCTTCGCAATCTACTATGTGATTATTACTGTCACACTAAGCTTTTCGATTTCGATTATTGTGAATAAAAGCCCATTGGCGATGGCTCTCTCTATCTCCGGCATTTTGCATGTCTGCTAAGGTTCCGCCCTCGACATGACTTCGGCGAATGGCATTCTCTATCGCTCGTGAAGCATCTCGTGATCCACGAACCTCTGGGGAAGCATTGCTCAATACCTGGGCAATCAAGGCATTTACCTGTGAATCAAGAATAGCATTAGGTGAATAGCCACATTCATCGTAGTTTCCAGCTCTGCAAGGTGAATCCGGTGAATCGTCGACATGCCCGAAGAGGCAAAATCCATCTTTATAGGCAACGGGTTGATTTGGGGGTGCTCCAGGTAGCCCGCTCGGTTGTTGAACTGTTTCAGTCGAAGGTGTCGGAGTCATCTGGTGTGAAACAGGAGGAGTTCCTGGTTGGACGGTGATGCTCAGGGTTCCGGGGTAGTGGTGTCAAAGATGTTTGGTGCAATGGTGGTTGGTGTTGTTGACGGTTCCTCAATGCACGGGTTAATAATTCTGGGGGAATAGGTGGCCCCGGTGGCAACGCAGCGATCAACTGCAATAAATAGCATGGTCACGATCGCGCACTGCTTGACAGTCCTCAGTAGGGCCAGCCCAAGAAACGTTGGTTACCACAGCAAGAGAACCAAAACTGTTACAGCAGAAGCACGAACCACCCAGTGTTTGTTGCCTTACACTCATTATTTATTTCTTCAATTCTTTTGTACTGCAATTTTTTCTGTAGTTTGGTGTTTAATTAGTGCATACTAGGGTTGCCAGCTCCCCCCGAAAATATCTCGGCAGCCAGTTTTCTGAATCAGAGGTTCCCTCAGTTGTAGATCATGCTTGGCAATCTGATCACTAATTTCTGGTGTCACTTGCGATGTCGGTATTACACCAAACCAAATTGATATAGGCCAGGTGTTGGTCCAGGTTGAGCATGTAGAAATTATGGTCAAATTTTCTATATCAGATAGATCATTTCCCATTTCGGATTGAGATAGGTCTACGAGGCTGATACTGGTATTGCGAGCTAGCTCAGGGTAACCAATCTTGTTATAGGCACTGTGGACGCTCTGACCGTCAAGGGCGAATAGACTAATCTGTTCTATCGGGGTTTTCGGGCTGTCAGTTTCTGTAGCCGAAGAGTCCGAATGGATCAGCCTAATTGAGACGAACAGTAAGAGTGCAATAAGAATTGGCGTAACAAATACAACGGTAATCTTACCGTTTCTGGTGGAAATCCAATGCATATTCATATGTGCGTTATCTCCTATCAAGGAAGGCAGCTAATACCGGTTGGTACGTACATAAAAAACTGCTTTCGGTCGACTACCTTCCTAGTCTGGGTGTTGTACTTCTCAATGTAGTAACTGACAACGTTATAAAGGGGGTACGCATTCATCGTTTTCGCCGGGCCCAACGCGGATGCAGGTGCACTACATTCAACAGCTTGTGAGTTAAGTGATTGTACAGCAATGGATGTCTGCTGCGTTACTGTTGCTGTTGCTTTTGCAGATAGTCCATCAACCGAGATTCCGGCTTCGTTAGTAAACTCAGTACCTCTAGTTAAAGTATTAGTCACACTTATAGTTTGCGTGTTAGTGATTTTACAAGCTCCGCCTTCAACAACTTGACAGCTACCGACTGGCGCATCATTGGGCATTCTCACGCTACGTTGAATAACGGTTGAGTCTACGATGTTGTAGTCGTAATCTGGAAAACAATCACCGAAGCCATAGTTATTTCGGTGAAAGCCGTCTGCACATCCATCTGGAGCCCAAAAGTTATAGGGATCTCTATTACCCTCGGACATGCTGTCTTTGTTTAGATTCTGATACGTGATATCCGCCGTTTCAGCGGCCACCGGCAGGTTGGAGGGTTTCTCAATCTCTGAATTAATGGCTCCTGGCGCAACTGTCCCTTCACTTTGAGTAGCCGGTGCCGGTGTTGTTTCTTTTACGGAAGAAGGACTTTGTGAAGACTGAGTCAGTGGTGCTGGTGGTTGTCCCGGTGATGTTGACACCCCTGGCGTTGGTGGCATGGTGATGGTGAGGGTTCCGGTGTGGGGGATGTCGGCTCCGTAGCCGATCCCTCCACTGGTTTGTCCTGGGGTGGGGGTGTCGAAAGTGGGTGGCGCCATTGTTGTTGGGGTTTGCGACGGTGCTTCAAGGCACGGGTTAATAATTTCCGGTGGGACAGGTGACCCAGGTGGTAAGGATGCCACCAACTGTAAGTAGATAGCGTGGTCCCGGTCCCGCACTGCCTGACACTCTTCCGCTGGACCAGCAGAAGCTACACCAGCAACTAGCCCACCCGTTGCAGCAACCATCGAAACAGCAGCAAGCGGCACCACAAACCGTCGTAGCCATGAACTTTTCGATTGTCGTTGTTTTTCTCTCATTATCAAGGTTCCTTCAATTATTATGCGCTGCAACAATGTTATTGTTTTAAGTTATAAAGGCATGGGGTCGCCGTAGGTGGCGATGGTGGAATCGGTTTGTGAAGTAGAGATGGTGAGTTGGGCATACGAGCGCACCCACACCGGACCGATACACGAATCCACTTTTAAATGAACGTTAGAGAACTCCACATTCGCTGAAGGAGACGATAGGCTCTTTTTGCCAAAAGGAATTGTTTGTATCGTGCCGGCTTTTAACGGTACCGAGACCCCTGTGTTGATGCCATCATTGAGCCCAAGACTAAGCCCAGGTTGCGCGGAGACGTTAATTGTTGCGGACGGGGTGATGGTATTGGCAATATTAAACGTCGCTCCACCAGAAAAATCCGTGTTACACGCTATCTGGTATCCCGATTCCAGCAAACCCGACGTTAACGGAACCACACCTTGCCCTGACACCCACCCGTGGGTGCGGGCGGTCACGAACCCTTCCCGAGAAAACAACCCCACATTCAACGGTGGAACAGAGTTCACTACCTCAGACTCAATACTCGTGGTTAACACCCACCCATCGGAGGTTATTGTCGAATTATCCACTGGTGCAACATCAATCGGCACAGCACCCGACACCCCAGAAACACCCAACAATGCGACAGCGCCAACAGAACTGGCTATGGCCAACCTAGTAAAAAAGCTCATACAATCCCCCTCGGGAAACATTACGGATGTCAGCTACGAACGTTAGCTAACTAATAACAAACTTGAAGCTACCCCCCCCCGAAAGAAAAAAGCAACAGCAAACCAACAATCCACAAAAACGTTACCAAAACGTGATAAAAATGCTGCCGGAGTGAGATTTGGGGCGACACCATGAGTGGCGTTTCGCTGGGTGATTTTGACATTAAAGTAATAAGCGCGCATACTATTGTCATGATGACAATCGCAACGGCAACAGGCCGTACCACCGCAGCACCGGAAACGCTTTTTGCCATTTGGGCTGATATGGAGTCCTGGCCAACATGGAATACTGACACTGAATGGGTGAAGCTTGACGGGCCTTGTCGGCAAGGCGCTGTCGGCACTCTGAAACCTAAAGGAGGGCCTAAGGTTCCGTTTTTTGTTGAAAAATGGGTGCCAGGATCAGCATTCGTTGATGTGTCAAAACTTTTCGGCGCCAGGCTGACTTTTGATCACCAAGTTAGGGTAGTTGAGGAGGGTACAGATATTACAGTGACGGTGACCATGAGTGGCCCACTTCGTTGGCTATGGAAGCTGATTCTAGGTCCATCACTAGCGGCGAGTGTTCAGCCAGATTTGGAAAACCTCGTTACGGTAGCGGAGAAGTCGTTGTGACCGAAAGCCATTCGGGTCGTAATTCTCAAAAACGGTTAGGTTCGCGGCATCAAGCCCAAAACAGTACCGGACTGTTGTTGTGGCAATTGACAAACAGATGGCAAGCCGCGCAACGGGCAGCCTTGGCACCGTATGGTCTTACCCATGTGCAGTTTGTTTTGCTGGCTTCATTGACCTGGTTGACTAGTGACGGTCCGGTAACTCAACGTGAATTAGCACAGTTGGCTGCCACAGATCCGATGATGACTTCCCAAGTTATCCGAGCCTTAGAACAGAAACTTTTGGTAACTCGGACCCCCAGTGCCAGTGATAAACGAGCGATTTTGGTCTCTCCGACCGCGGAAGGACAAAAGTTGGCACGCAAGACCGTCGTAATTATTGAAGAGATAGATCACATATTTTTTGCGCCATTAGCTGGGCAAAAGGATCAGTTCACGGCACTACTTGCCCGGCTACACGCTGCTAACGGGCACTCTGATCGCCGCTAGAGAGCTTCAGCTGACATGATGAACCTATGCCTGAAACATCTGAGCTCTCCACGCTGGAAGATCAGAAAAATGGCATAGCCGGGTTAGACGCTGAGCAATTGGCAGCAGTGCTAGCCCCACGAGGTCCGGTATGCGTGCTGGCGGGGGCTGGCACCGGGAAAACTCGGACCATTACTCAACGTATTGCCCATTTAGTTTCCGCTGGACATGCCACCGCCGGACAGGTGCTTGCTGTGACATTTACGTCCCGGGCTGCCGGGGAGATGCGTACCCGATTGCGGGAACTCGGTATAGGTGGTGCAGAGGGAGCACTGGCTGCAGTGCAGGCGCGGACTTTCCATGCCGCAGCATTACGGCAGCTTCGGTATTTTTGGCCGCAAGTAGTGGGTGATACTTCCTGGCAGTTACTTGACCGTAAGTACAGTGTTGTTGCGCAAGCAGCAAATCGAGCGAGAGTATCAACTAGTACGGAAAGTATTCGAGATTTAGCAAGCGAAATTGAGTGGGCCAAAGCATCATTGATCGCTCCAGAAGATTACCCTGGGGTCATCGCTCGGGTACACCGGGAGCCCCCATTGCCAGCAGAGCAGGTTATGGCGGTGTACTCCGGGTATGAAGAACTTAAAATTAGGGGGGACGGCTCGGCGATACTTTTAGATTTTGATGATCTTTTATTGCATACCGCCGCAGCCCTTGAAGAAAATTCTGCAGTGTCCGAGGAGTTCAGGCAGCGGTACCGGTGTTTTGTCGTGGACGAATATCAGGATGTGACACCGCTTCAACAGCGTGTCTTAAATGCATGGCTGGGTGAGCGTGATGACCTTACAGTTGTGGGGGATGCCAATCAAACAATTTACTCTTTTACCGGTGCCACTCCTCGATATTTGCTGGATTTTTCCAGACGTTTCCCAGAAGCGACTATTGTTCGGCTGCAACGTGATTACCGATCTACTCCAGAAGTAGTTGAATTAGCAAATCAAGTCATTGGCGCAGCGCGTGGCCGAATTGCCGGTACCCGATTGCAACTTATCGGTCAGCGACCCAGTGGTCCTGCCCCCAAGTTTTCTGAATATGACAGTGAACCAGCAGAAGCAACCGCGGTAGCTCGGGCAATTAAAAAACTTATAGAAAAGGGCACTCCAGCATCAGAAATTGCTGTGCTATACCGTATTAATGCACAATCTGAGGTCCACGAGCAGGCTCTTACTGAGCTGGGAATACCTTTCCAGGTTCGAGGTGGGGATGGTTTTTTCACCAGGCAAGAGGTTCGGCAAGCGATGCTCGCGTTGCAGCGCGCCCAAGCTCGTGATGATTTGCCGGTAGATGTTGAGGTCCTAAAAGTTGTTCGTGCGGTGCTTATTCCGTTGGGTCTTAGTGATAGTGAACCATCGGGTGCACAAGCAAAGGAACGCTGGCAGGCACTGAATGCTTTAGTGCAGTTAACTGAAGATTTATTAGTCCATACCCCAAGCTTAAATCTTGCGGGTTTACTTCAGGAATT
>JBOFCS010000083.1:0-24111 GCA_051646185.1 Mycobacteriaceae bacterium
CTTTGTAGATCCTCTTGGTGGTCTTGATGCGTTACTTGCTGGTCAGCTTGATACGCCAGCAGCTCCCGAAGATTCTTTTAATGACGACCCCTTAAGAATGTTGAGAGCTGCACGGTTTGTTTCGCAATTGGGTTTTGACCTCGCACCCCGGGTTTCTGAGGCGATTGTTGTGATGTCAACCCAGATTGAGCGGATTACCGTAGAGCGAATTCGAGCCGAACTAGATAAGTTAGTCCTTGGGCAGTTTCCGCTAGAAGGTATCAATGCGATGGTTGATACCGGTTTAGCCAAGTACATTCTTCCCGAAGTGCCGGGGATGAAGCTGACTATCGACGAACACCACCAGCACAAAGATGTGTACTGGCATTCGCTAACTGTGCTTAAGCAGGCGGTAGAGCTAGAAGACGGGGATCCTGATTTAGTACTCAGGTGGGCAGCGTTGTTACATGACATTGGTAAACCTGCAACCCGCAAGCAGGAGAACGGGGGTGGGGTGAGCTTTCATCATCACGAGGTTGTTGGCGCAAAGATGGTGCGTAAGCGGCTGCGGGCATTAAAATTCTCTAAACAAATGACAGACGATATTGCGCAACTGGTTTTTTTGCATTTACGGTTCCATGGCTATGGGCGGGGAGAATGGACCGATTCGGCTGTTCGCCGGTATGTGGCCGATGCGGAGCATCTATTACCTAAGCTTCATAAGTTAGTTCGAGCTGACTGCACAACTCGAAATAAGCGTCGAGCGGCAACTTTGCGGGCAACCTACGACGAACTTGAGGCGAGAATTGAGCGCTTGGCTGCCGAGGAAGATCTTAAACGTGTTCGACCAGATCTTGACGGTAACGCCATTATGCAGCTTTTGGATATTCCTGCAGGTCCACAGGTTGGTAAGGCTTGGAAATATCTGAAAGAATTGAGGTTGGATCGAGGTCCGTTGTCACGTGATGAGGCTGAATCCGAGCTTTTGAAGTGGTGGCAAAGTGAACAACAAGTGTAAGAATTTTGGTGCAGAACGCTTGGGTGTTTCTTGATTTAAAAAAATTTTCCAAAAGATGGAACCATTTTGACTTTTGTTACATCTAACTTGGTATGGACTATTACTTTGGTGATGGTGAAGGTTCTATTACGGGCTGGAACTCAGTTCCTGATGTGGACCTTGACGGGGATTACCTGATGGATGCGGTTTCGCTGGATTTTGACGGCGACGGGTGTACCGATGATGCTATGTGGGATCGCGACGGTGATGGGCACGCTGAGATTAGTGCTTTGGATCTAGACGATGATGGTGTTGTTGATAGTTTTTATAGCGATCGTGCTGGCAGGGGAATCTGGGCGGAGGAACTTGCTGAGCCATATACCAGAATGTGTTGGCTTGGCAATGATTTTGGTGTTCAGTGTTCCTTTGGGGTTAGCCCAGAACGGGTAGTTGATCTTGATAGCGATGGCGCTCGGGACGATAAAGTTTGGGATACGAACGGGGATCAACTAGCCGATCTTGCATATGTTGCTTTTGCAACGGCCCAAGACAGTGTGTACGTCGATACTGATAAAAATGGGACCTGGGACATCATGCTGCGTGATAGCGATATGGACGGGACTGCCGATGCATCTTATGATGCTAATGACTCGGATTTTTGGCCATGAAATCTCACAAAGGTGGCACCTAGGACCGTATGGTCCGGGTAAACCACAAATGACCGGATAGGCCAAGAAAGTAGATCAAAGCACCGGTTAGTACCAGGCTATGAGAGTAACCATTCTCGGGTATAACACTTGCGGAGAGAAAGAGTGCAACTACGTAGGCAGAATTAAACAACGCGTCTTGGAAGGCAAATACTTGTCCCCGTAGATTGTCATCAATATCCATCTGCATGCAAGCATCAGCGCTGAGTTTAACAACTTGCCCAGCGGCTCCAAGCGCACCAGCACTCATCAAGAGCAAGGGCAGACTAAGAGTGGCAGCTGCGATTTGCAGAACAACAGCGCTGGCAAGAGCTCCTGCGATTGTGGGTCGGCGGCCGAACCTACGTACTAGCAGGGGTGTTATGCATGCGGCAATAAAAAGCCCGATTGCTGTTAACCCAATGAAGATTGAAAACTGGACTAAGCCAGTGCTAGTAGAACCATCGTTAAAAAAGTTTCGCATAAGCAAAAGCACAACAAGGGTGTTGATACCAAAAACAATACGATGTGCACCAGTCCCGCACAGAGCTCCGGCAACCGCTGGGGCTTTGGCCGCGGCAATGGCGCCATGGGCTAAGCCAGTGGCAATCGCATACCACGTTCCATGTTCTTTTGTTAGGCTTAAACTTTTTGTAGTGATCGTTGGTCCAAGGGATCCTGGGTTGAAGCGCTGGGCAATAAATGCAGCAAGTATGCAGACCAGACAAGCGCAAACTGTGGTCAGAGCTGAGCCAATATTGTTTGCTCCAAATGCTATTCGCAACAACATGGCCGATGCCGCACCAAGAGCGGCAATTAAAGCCCCGGCAGTTGCCAAAATTGAATTTATTGTAATCAAAAAGTGGCGTTCAACGACATGAGGTAAGGAAGCCGATAACCCGGAGGCGATGAATCTACTCACTCCACCCACTGCTAGTGCACCGATAAGAACTATGTAATCAGAAGAATTACTGGACAGCAGGAATGCCACGAACAGGATTAATCCTGCCTTGCTTAGGTTGGCGGTGATCAGGACTGTGCGTCTATCCCACCTATCAAGTAGGGCTCCTGCAAAAGGCCCTAATAGTGAGTAGGGAAGTAATAAAACCGCAATACCGGTAGCTATAGCAAGGGGATTCGAATGGCGTTCTGGGTTGAAGAGAATAGCTCCACCAAGCGCAGCCTGGAATAATCCATCACCAAACTGGCTTGCCAAGCGAACGCTGAGCAAGGTAGTCAAGCCAGGTGAATGTCTCATCACGTGGATAAACTCATGCGAGCCTTTGGCCAACGGAGACCTTTCGACCTGATTGGTAGGTTGTGCTGTGCGAGCTTAAGCCTAAGATTGCCTGTTTAACAGTACAAACTTGATAATCAAGTTGTGCTGCCACCCGGCTAGATTGAGTCCGCTGCATCGTTTTGGGGTTTGCGGTGCGATGATGGTGTGGTGACGTATCCAGAGGATTCGAGCATTCCTAATGCGCCCGGTCAGCGTGCGGGTATGTTGCTGGTAGCTTCACCTGAACTTATCGAGCCATCGTTTCGGCGTACGGTGGTATACGTTATTGAAGACAATGATTCGGGCAGTCTCGGAGTGGTGTTGAACAGGCCGAGTGATACTGCTGTGCACAATTTACTGCCACAGTGGTCTCCAGTTGCCGCATTGCCCCCAGCTATGTTTGTTGGTGGTCCGGTGAAACGGGATGCAGCTTTGTGTTTAGGCGTGCTTAAAGCTGGGGTCAATCCTGAGGAGGTCCAGGGTATTCGACTGGTGCACGAATCGATTGTGATGATTGATTTAGATTCCGAGGCAGAGAAATTGGCCAAGAGTATTGAAGGGGTGCGGATTTTTGCGGGGTATTCTGGCTGGACCATGGGACAACTTGAAGGTGAGATAAGTAGGGGTGATTGGATGGTTGTTCCTGGCTTGGCTGCCGATGTGCTGGCGCCGCCACGCTATGACCTATGGGCACAAGTACTTCGTCGACAGCCATTGCCGATGGCTATGTTGGCTACTCACCCTATTGACCTACTGCGTAATTAATGAGGTGTGCAGTCCCCTTTGAGGGCGCAGGTCCCGCAAGAACCGGAGCAGGAATCTTTGTCCGCTTTTATTGATAGTTTTTGAGCAGCCTGTACCGCTGTTCTTCCTACCAGTGTGGTGATGATAGTCGCACCAATAATGCAGGTAATAACTATGCAAAGAGCAAGTTTTGTGGGCAGCAATAGAGCACCGCCGACCCCGATCCCCAGTACTACGGAGGCGGTGAGAGTGCCGGGTGCAGCGATTTTATTTGCTATCTTAAAAGTCTGCTCGTCTTGTAAGGTTTCATTGGTGCGTATTCCGGCCCAACGATTACGAGGCAGGTTCTCAGTTAGTCCAGCTATTGCCACGCCAGCAAGCACGACAGCAGCAACAATGAGAACAACGGCTAGTAATGTCACTGGTTCAGGATACGAGTAAGACCGGAAAAGCTGATGCCGCGGGTGCGATGTAGAACAAACGACACCTTAGGCTGGTCTGTGAATGTGTACCGCGTGTTTTCAGTTCCGAGTAGATAGTGAACCCCGTGACCAACAGTGTAAATCCACACAGCCTTAACTTGAACAGCGTTAATTCAGATTCTGAGGGATCAATGCCACTGTATCGGTATACAGCCGAACTTGCAGGGGAAATTGAGCGTCGTTGGCAGGATTTGTGGGCGAAACAGGGCACCTTCAATGCGCCAAACCCAGTGGGTGATCTAGCTCCGAAGGATGGCAGTTCGGTTCCTATGGACAAGCTTTTTGTTCAGGATATGTTTCCTTATCCTTCGGGAACAGGTTTGCATGTTGGGCATCCTCTGGGCTACATCGCTACCGACGTTTTTGCGCGTTTTTATAGGATGACAGGGCGCAATGTTTTGCATACGCTGGGTTACGATGCATTTGGATTACCGGCTGAGCAGTATGCAGTGCAGACAGGTACTCACCCTCGTATCACCACCGAAGCTAATATCGCAAATATGAAACGTCAGCTTCGACGTTTAGGTTTGGGACATGATGAGCGGCGGTCGTTAGCTACCACTGATGTTGATTTTTATCGGTGGACACAGTGGATTTTTTTGCAAATTCATGGTGCATTTTATGATGAGAAAGCCGGTAAAGCTCGACGTATTTCTGAACTAGCTGAGGAATTTAATTCCGGGGCAAGAACTTTAGAGGATGGTCGGGATTGGGCTAGTTTATCTCCGGTTGAGCACAATGACATCCTTGATTCCTATCGTCTTGTTTATCAATCACATTCATCGGTGAACTGGTGTCCAGGACTGGGTACGGTGCTTGCAAATGAGGAGGTAACCGCAGACGGACGCAGTGAACGGGGAAACTTCCCAGTGTTCCGCAAAAATTTGCGGCAGTGGATGATGCGAATTACCGCATATTCAGATCGCCTAGTCGATGACTTAGATCTTCTTGATTGGCCAGAAAAAGTTAAATCTATGCAACGCAACTGGATTGGTCGTTCAGTAGGCGCTAAGGTCCAATTTCAGGTTAACCTTTCCGAGACCAAAGTTTCAGCTGTTGAAGTATTTACCACTCGACCGGATACGCTTTTTGGTGCTACCTATGTAGTGCTAGCTCCCGAACATGTGTTGGTGGATCAGTTGGTAGCCGATCAGTGGCCGACTGGAACTGACGAGCGTTGGACTGCCGGCGCTGCTACCCCAGTACAAGCTGTCCAGAGGTACCGGGCCGCCATCGCCGCAAAATCAGATCTTGAGCGGCAGGAGAATAAAGAAAAAACCGGGGTATTTATCGGAGCTTTTGCCACTAATCCTGTTAATAATGACCAGATTCCAGTATTTATTGCTGATTACGTGTTAACCGGATACGGTACCGGTGCGATCATGGCGGTACCAGCACATGATCAGCGGGACTGGGAATTTGCTCGTGGTTTTGGCATCCCAGTTCGAGAAGTTATTTCTTCATCGACGGGAGTGCAGGACGCAGCCTATAGTGGTGATGGGAAGTTAGTTAATTCAGATTTCCTGGATGGACTCGATAGCGCTGAGGCCAAACTTAAGATTACCGAGCGCCTAGAAGCCGAGGGCACTGGTGTAGGTACGGTCCAGTACAAACTTCGGGATTGGTTATTCGCTCGGCAGCGCTACTGGGGTGAACCGTTTCCGGTGGTATATGACAATCAGGGCAGAGCACATGCTTTGCCGGATTCTGCTTTGCCAGTGGAACTTCCAGAGGTTGCAGATTATGCACCGGTATCCTTTGATCCAGAAGATGCCGATAGTGAACCCTCTCCCCCACTAGCTAAAGCCGTTGAGTGGGTCAATGTTGAGCTTGACTTGGGTGATGGCTTGCAAAGTTATACCCGCGATACCAATGTGATGCCACAGTGGGCCGGCAGCTCCTGGTACCAGTTGCGGTACGTGGACCCCACAAACTCTGAAGCAATGTGCGCTCGCGAAAATGAAGAATATTGGATGGGACCGCGCCCGACCGAGAATGGTCAGGAGGATCCTGGCGGACTAGATTTGTATGTTGGTGGCGTGGAACATGCGGTGCTGCATCTGTTATATTCGCGGTTTTGGCACAAGGTTCTTTTCGATTTGGGATATGTGAGTTCCAAAGAACCCTATCGAAAACTATTTAATCAAGGTTATATTCAAGCTTTTGCCTATACCGATTCCAGAGGCGTGTACGTTCCCGCCGAAGAAGTTGTAGAAACTGATGGCAAGTTTTTCTATGAGGACGCTGAGGTTTCCCAAGAGTACGGGAAGATGGGCAAAAGCCTAAAAAACTCGGTTTCTCCCGATGAAATTTGTGAAGAGTATGGTGCCGATACCCTTCGATTCTATGAAATGTCGATGGGTCCATTGGATACCTCGAGGCCTTGGGCTACTAAGGATGTTGTTGGTGCCCAACGCTTTTTGCAGCGGGTTTGGCGGGTAGTGATTTCTGAGGATTCAGGGGAGGTTCGGGTAACTGATAGCGAACCGAGCGAGGATACCTTGCGGTTATTAAACCGTACAATCGCCGGGATTCGGGAAGATTTTGCCGCGCTACGGGACAATACTGCTGGAGCCAAGTTAATTGAGTACACCAACCATTTAACGAAGTCTTATCCTGCTGGTGCACCGCGGGTAGCGGTAGAGCCCTTGGTGTTGATGTTAGCCCCATTGGCCCCCCATTTAGCCGAAGAGTTATGGGAAAGGTTGGGACATAATCAATCTTTGGCTCATGGACCGTTCCCCATCGCTGAACAGAAGTGGTTGGTTGATGACACCGTTGATTATCCAATCCAGGTTAATGGCAAGGTGCGCAGCAGGATTAGCGTTGCCGCTGATGCAACCAGGGAAGAAGTGCAGGCCGCAGCGTTGGCAGAAGAAAAAATTGCCGCTTTATTAGCAGGAAATGCTCCGAAGAAAGTGATTGTGGTTCCTGGTCGGATGGTCAATATTGTTCTTTAACAGCGGAATTGTTAGTAGGGTTTAATGCTAATTTCAGGTATTTGAGCATCGGTTGGGGTAAGGACAGCGTTGCGTACTGCTTCGGCGACGGTAGTTGGCGACATAAATTCTGAGCTCACATAGTCACGGCCTTCGCAGGCAACAACTTCGCGCTGCATATCGGTATCAATTCGGCCAGGATGTACTGAGGTAATGCGCAGGCTGGGTTCTTCGGCGCGAAGGGAATCGGCGAAGGCGCGCAAGGCGAATTTACTTGCTGCATAACTGGACCATCCTGGGTTAGCCCGTAGCCCAGCCCCAGAGTTGATAAAGATGATCTGCCCATTGGCCGCTCTTAGCGCTGGCAGTAGCAGTCGTGTTAATTCGACAACAGCAAAGAGATTGACCTCAAAGGTATACCGCCACTGATCAATAGTTGACTGAGCTACTTCGCCGAGTTGGACCACTCCGGCGTTGTGGACTACAACATCAAGTTCAGTAATAGCTTCAACAGAGGCAGCCAGTTCTTCATGGTCGGTGAGCTCAACTGGCCAAGTGGAAGCCCCGTCCAGCTCGGTGGCAAGGGCATCAAGTTCGGCGGAGGGTCGACCGCCAAGCAGTAGATCATGCGTGGGGGCGAGGGATCGGGCGATGGCAGCACCGAGGCCACGGCTGGCTCCGGTGATCAGTGCTGTAGGCATAGAACCAGAGTAACGAGGGTAGTTCTAACCCCTTAGCTCACCTCGATGAGCGGTTTGGCGCTACAGCAAGCAAAATAGAAGAATGCAGCAGCGGCTAGAGTTCCTACAATGACATCCCAGCATGGGTTTACTGCTACCCAACTTGCGGCTAGGGCTGCATATTTACTGCGCGGCAACGACCTGGGATCCATGACGAGTGCTGCTCCGCGCTTGTACCCGCATATGTGGAGTTGGGATGCGGCCTTTGTTGCGGTTGGGCTTGCTCCGCTCTCAGTGGAGCGGGCGGTGGTGGAACTGGACACCTTATTGTCTGCGCAGTGGTCTAACGGAATGATTCCGCACATTGTTTTTGCCAATGGTGTTGACGGGTATTTTCCTGGGCCGAGTCGGTGGGAATGTACTGATTTAGCGCGGTTTGCGCCTAAAAATCACCAGACTTCGGGGATTACACAACCGCCAGTGCATGCGATTGCAGTGCAAAGAATTGTGGATCATTCACGCCGTCAAGGGCGTACTACCAGAGCTATAGCGGATGAGTTTTTAGATCGTCGGTGGCCAGATTTGATGCGCTGGCACCGTTGGTTGGCTACCGCCAGGGATCCGAATAATATTGGGAGGGTGACTCTTTACCACGGTTGGGAATCTGGAATGGACAACTCACCGCGCTGGGATGCAGCTTACTCCCGAGTAGATCCCGGGGTAGTACCTCCTTATCAGCGTGCGGATCGGACTGTGGTCACCGATATTAGTCAGCGGCCAAGTGACCGTGAATATGATTGTTATTTATGGTTATTGGAAGAGATGAAGTCGGTGCACTACGAGGATAGTAAATTGCCCGCAGTGATGAGTTTTGCTATGCAGGACGTTTTTGTCACAGCAATTTTTGCAGTAGCCTGTGATATTTTAGCGACTATAGGGGAAGAGCATTCTCGTCCGCTTGCTGATGTTCGAGAACTCCGTGGGTGGGCAACAAAGTTTCGCTCTGGTGTTATCGCCACCACTGATCAAAGATCAGGGATAGCAAGAGATTATGACGTAATCGGCAATCGTTGGGTCCAGACCCAAACATTGGCGATGTTTGCTCCCTTGTTGTGTGGCGGTTTAGCTAGAGAGCAGGAGCGGGTTTTACTGAAATTGTTTGAAGGTCCACAGTTTTGTGGGCATCCTGATCTCAAATATACAGTTCCACCATCAACTTCGCCGGTGTCTAAAGACTTTCGGTCACGGGAATATTGGCGAGGTCCGGTATGGCCAGTAATGACGTGGCTCTTTTCTTGGGCCTTTGCCCAGCGTGGATGGCCAGAGCGTTCGTTATTGCTTAAGGAAGAAGGGTTGCGTCAGGCAAGTGATGGCAGTTTTGCTGAGTACTACGAGCCATTTACCGGTCGCCCGCTGGGCAGTATGCAACAATCATGGACTGCCGCAGCAGTTTTAGACTGGTTAGGGTGATGAGTAACTAGCTAATCAGCCCCGATTACGGCTGCATCAATGGGGAGAGTTTTCTGGTTCTGTGGTGCGTAGATGATGAGACAGATCGCAGCGATCAAGCAGCAGCCCGCCGCAATCAGAAATGGTGCTCGAGCGGAGTCGAACCAATGTGCAATATGACCGACCATAGTGGCGGCGATGGCCCCACCGGCCCAACGGCAAAAGTTATATCCAGCGCTAGCGGCTGCGCGTGCATCGGTGCTTGCGCTCATTGCAGCCCCGGTAAAAAGTGTATTGAGTACTCCGGAGAAAATTCCGGAAAGTACAACGGCAACAATAATAACTATATTATTCCCTACAGTAATGACTAGCATCAAAATTCCATAAAGCAATACAGAAATGACGGCACCACTGTGATCACCTAGTTTTGTCGCAATCTTGGGCGCTAGGAAAACACTGGAAACTGCAAGTGCTACGCCCCATCCAAAAAATACCGCTCCGATATAGTATGCCCCGGCATGAAGTACGAAGGGAGTCCAGGACAAAATTGTGAAAAAAGCTGCGGTATAAAAGGCCGATCCGATTGAAGTAACGAGTAAGGCTTTATTTTTGAGAGCAAGCAGAGGGTCTCTAAGCCTTACCAGAGGGGTTTGGCCAAGCTCTCTAGGAAGCATTGTTGCACAAAGTATTACACCTATAGACATCAGTATTGCAGTTCCGGCAAAGGGAGCGCGCCAAGAAACTGAGCCGAGCGCGGCCCCGATGAGCGGGCCAATAGCGAGCCCAGCGCCAATGGCAGCTTCGTACAAGAGAATTGCGCTTTGTTGCCCGCCGGTTGCGGCTCCAACAATAACAGCAAGTCCGGTAGCAATAAAGAGCGCATTACCCAATCCCCAGAACGCGCGTAAACTTACGAGTAAGTTGATATCATTAGCCATAGCGCAGATAGCAGTGGCAAGAGCGATGAGAATTAGGCCGACCAGCAAAGTGTTTTTAGCACCAAAGCGATAAGCGATTGCACCGGTTGCGAGCATGGCTATTACTTGAACACCAAGGTAAGAAGAAAATAATAGGGTAGTTTGACTTGGTGTAGCATGCAAGCCTTGAGATATTGATACCAGGATCGGATCAACTAGTCCAATGCCCATAAAGGCAATAGTTGTAGTAAAAGCTATGACCCATACTATTTTTGGTTGATTACGCAATGCTTGAGTAAAAGTTGGTTGTGAGCTCAACTCGGCTGTATTGGGTAAAATCATTGGGTAATCTCGTTTCTAAGGCGTGCTAGATTATCCTGCTCCAGGAGTCGAGTCAACGGGCTGATAGCTTGTGAAAGTTTGGCTCTATCTTCCTCCGACAATCCAGTAAGTAGGGAACAGAGCAAGTCGTTGCGTTTAGCGATGGTTTGTATAATAGCTTCGCTTCCGGAGGCAGTGAGATCAACGACGACAGCGCGTCGATCTGTAGTATCAGGTTGACGATTCACCAGCCCCAACTTTTCCAAACGGCTTATAACACTTGTTGCAGTTGGTAGCTGAACAAATTCACGTTCGGCTAGTTCTCCCATACGAATTGGTCCGTGATCGCGGAGAGTCAGCATTACCGAGGCCTGCGTTGGAGTGAGTTCGACTCCTAGGGTTTGTTGTCGCAAAGCTAAGTTTATTCGAAAAAGTAGGGGCCGAAGTTCGTTGGCGAGGGCGAGGGGGTCCACTGCAGGCATACTTCGAGAGTCTAAATATTTTATTGTATAAAGTAAAGGTGGTATAGTGATGTGCAGCTTCAACTGGTCTAATGCTCAGGTTTTCCTTAAGCAATGCCGATTTTGCCACCAGGTTTCCAGACTGCAACAACTGCAGGGCGTGGTTGACTGGTGCCCCCATCAGGCCAATGTGATCGAGGATTATCAGCATTGTGGCCATCTACTTCACCGGGATGTTGCACGCAGACGATTACTCGTTTATCGGTAACGATAGGCCCACAGGTTTCCGCTCCGATCGGAACAGTGAGAAATTGTTTGGTTTCGCCTCTGTTTGTGCCTTCAAGGACGACAGAGAAGAGCCCGTCATTTGCTTTAAGGGCGTTACCGTCAGTAGAAATCCAGAGGTTTCCGTAATCGTCAAAAGCTAAGTTATCAGGGCAAGATATTGGACTGACTTGGGTTTTATCGAAGCCGCCAAAATAGCTATCAGCTGCTGTTGGATCCCCGCAAACCAGCAATAGTGTCCAGCTGAAGCTGGTTCCGGCATGATCATCGCTTATTTCCAGTATTTGTCCATTTTTATTATTTGATCGTGGGTTGGCTTCATCAACACCCGGTTTGCCGTCGGTGCCTCGTTGATTGTTATTTGTCAGAGCAACATAGACTTTTCCCGATCGTGGATTTGCCTGGAAATCTTCGGGCCTGTCCATCTTGGTGGCACCAACTTTATCCCCGGCGATCCGAGTGAAAACGGCTACTTCAGCTGCGGACATTCCTTCAACGAAGGATTGTCCATATCCGTCTGGCCCGGACTTGAGAAGTGGAATCCATTGCCCTGAACCGTTAAATGTGCCATCGGAGGGCAGTTTTCCGGTACCATCAATTTCTTGGGCAGGGGAATCTCCAGAAAGTTTCGCAACGTACAGGGTGCCCTCATCGAGGATGGTCATATTATGACGTACGCTAGTTGCACCATTCCCAGGTTGAATCTTTTTGTCAGAGACAAACTTATACATATAATCAAAACGTTCATCGTCGCCACAGTAACTAACAACTGTTCCATCTTCAGTAACGTAGATATTGGCTGCTTCATGCTTAAAACGGCCCAAAGCAGTATGTTTAATTGGAGTTGACTGGGGGTCAAAAGGATTAACTTCTACAACCCACCCGAATCTGTGTGGTTCATTGACTTCTTTTGTAAGATCAAAACGGGGATCGAATCGTTCCCACTTACGGTCAGATTCTCCCCCTTTTATTCCATAGCGGCTAAGTCGGGCTTGAGTTATTTCATCGGTAATTAACTCTGCTTGTGCGAAATATTGATTAAAGTTTTCTTCTCCGGAAAGAACGGTGCCCCAAGGGGTTATTCCACCTGAGCAGTTATTGAAAGTGCCAATTACTGATCGACCACCAGGATCGGCAGTGGTTATCAGAAATTCACTACCTGCCGCTGGTCCAGTGACAGTGAAAATTGTTGACCCAGTGATTCTTCGATTGTAGGAACCCAGAACAGGGATAAGTTTTCCAGTAGTGGACTCACCTTTTACTTCAACAATACTTAAACCATGTGCAGCTAGTGCAATGCGAAACTGTTCTTCAGTGGGATTGGCGGCATCGTAACCTCGGAAGAGAAAAGGCTCAGTAGTATATTCGTGATTAACCACTAGTAGCCAAGAATGTGGCTGGCCGTCAATTTCTAGGAGTCCGGCAAAATCATTGTTAAAACCAAACTGTTGCTCCTGGGCCTGAGCACTTTGCTGTTCAAAATTGAAGTCAGGTGCCCCGAGGATAACCGGATCACCCCAACGAATAATCGTAGCTTGTTCGTATCCTTCCGGAATGACTACAGAATCTTCCGTATTAGGTTTTACTGGTGTAAAAGTGGTTCCCATCGGGGGTGTGCCATTAGCAGCAATTGAGGCTTGTGATTTGCCAGGTGACTCATCGGTACAGGCTGCTAGCATCGGTGAACTTCCTAAGGCGAGTGCAGTTACTGCTCCGCTTTTGAGTAGTCCACGGCGGCTTAGTGCGGTTTTAATAATATCGCCAAAGTATTGTCCATCAGACTTATTTGGGCAATTATGAAAACAAGCATTGCCACATTTATATTTACAGGTAATGGCTTGACGAGAAGATTGTCCGTCGTGAGTGACGGACAGGGGTAGCAGTTTGTTTTTCATGGAATCTCCTCGTATTACCTTCGGGTAGTAAAACTCTACGAGGGGAAAACATGCATTAGGCGAGCGTATGGTGAACAATAAAATAACTATTAAGGTGTGTTAATAGAAAACCTAGAGGCAAACCCTTGTGCTGCAGTAAAACCTGCTTCATACTAGTATCAAATTGATACGAAATTCGAACTGCGTTGCCCTAGGAGTGTTCATGCCCACGTTTGCCCTCAACCCAGTTATCCCTGGTGAATTTCTTACTAGCCCAGATTTAATTGTTGCCGTTGTTGATACAACTAAGTCAGCGTCGGAGGTGTGGGCCGAAATACATGGAGCAGAACCCTTACATTGGTGTAGCAGTATACGAAAAATCCAATGGACTAGTGCAGAACCTCATGGTGTAGGTGCAACTAGAACTGTGACTCTCTTTCCTGGAGTGAGAATTAATGAGCGTTATACATTATGGAATGAAAGTCCAAAGAAGTATGTAAATGCTTTTACTGTTGAAAGTGCCACTGCTCCAGGCCTAAGCAGATTTTCCGAAAAGTACTGTGTCGAAGCGACCGAAACCGGTTCACGGTTCACCTGGTCGTTTCTAGTTGAGCCAAAAGGCCCAGTCTTCTTTAAAAGCCAATCAAGAAAAATTTTGGAAGTTATTGTCCAAAAAATGCAGAAGGAGACCGAGCAATACTTTAATTGTTAATTTCTATGCGATCTGGCCTTAAGCCTCAGGATTGACTAGCATTAATCGAGAAAGTAATTCGTGGAAGTTATGCCTTGCTGTGCTATAATTTCCACCTTTTCGAGGGAACGAAGTAAATGGATCAGCTGCAAAGAATTGAAAGTTTTCGAAATGGAAAACTCGAGTTTGAGGTAGTAGATTCAGGTCCGATTGAGGGCGACATAGTGGTATTTTTACATGGTTTCCCCCAGACTGCGTCGGCCTGGTTCTACGTTGCAGAGTACTTGCATGAGCTAGGTTATCGAACAATCATCCCAATGCAGCGGGGTTACTCCGAAAATGCGCGTCCACGTAGTCGATTTTCTTACCGGGCAACAAAACTGGAATCAGATCTGGCCGCTCTTATCAAGGAACTAGGAACTGATGCGGTTCATCTTGTTGGGCATGATTGGGGTGCTTGGGTAGCATGGTCTTTCGCTGCAGACTATCCTGAGCAAGTCAGAACTCTCACGACGGTTTCTGTTCCACATCCAGCCGCCTTTATTCGATCGCTATTTAATAGCGATCAAGCTATTCGAACATATTTTATGTTTCTATTTCAAATTCCTTGGGTACCAGAGTTAATGATGCGAGTGTGCCCTGAGCATCTTGACCGAATGCTGTTAAGTGCTCGTATGTCGTTAAGTGATCGTGACCGTGCTCATGAGGAGGTTATTGATCGTAAAAACTTTTCTAAAACTTTTCATTGGTGTCGCGCCATGTTTCTCCGATTTCCATGGGAGCATTCCCGTAAAGTTAAGGCACCAACAACCCATGTCTGGGGCAGCAACGACAATAAAATCTCTTGGCGTGGAGTTGAACTGACAGAACGCTATACTTCCGGTCCTTACCGATTAGAAATTTTATCGGGTGCTACGCACTGGATTCCTGAACAAGATCCTTCTCGATTAGGCCAGATTATTGCTGAAAGAATCAAAGCCTGAATTACCCATACCTATTTACGGGGTGCTGGTTGGTTCAGGTGATTCAGTGGTAGACGGGGTTTGATTGCAATTTTCCTTCCCGCCCGCAGTTAACGCAGAACCAATCCCTTTAGCAAGTGGGGATTCAATTTCGGCTACTTTCCATTGATCGTTAACTTTGTGCATAGAGAACTTCAGTACATTGGCAGCTCCATTTTCGGCTCCTTTTCCTTCAGGAGATTCTGGATCCGACCAAGTAGAGTTTTGTTCAATTATTACAATGACATTGATGGTGCCATCCTGTGAACTCTCAACGGAAGTTGATAGCACTGATCCGGTTGAAGTTAATTGCAAGGTTTTTATTGCTTGCTTCATTGTTTCTGCAGAACAAGTAATTTGAGCTTGAGCATTACCCGTAGTGGCAGCAGTCATATCAGAAAAATAATTATCGATAGTTGCTGAATTATAGTTAGCAACTAGGGCGCCGTAGCGGCTGGCTGCAGCTATGGCTTGGTCTTGATCTTTATCCGCCCTGTTTTGGGTGAAGTAATGGCCTGCCGCAAAACCTGCAATAAGTGACACCGGAACAAGGGTCGCGGTAATGATTGTTGAGGACAGGCTAAATTTTTTCTTTCTCAATGGTGTTGAATCAGGTGCAGTAATGAGTTCAGTATCTGCACTCGTTACTATTTCAGATTCTTCTTTGATTGGTGAGTCGAGTTTTTCAGTCATTACCTTCTTCTTTCCTTAGTTATCATCTATGGCCGTTGTTATTTATCACTGTCGTTATTTATCTCCCACACGCTCGGTTCCAGTTACTCCGGGTGGAGCGGTAGCGGTATTGTCGCCAGGGGGACGGGGAGCATTGTGAGCACCGCGTTGCCCGACAAGTGGGTTATCAGAAAAGCAGTACATGTATTTAAGCGGCATATCAGGAGTTTTAACTTCAGGCGGACCAGCAGGGTTTAGGTATTCGCAGGAGGGTCTAGGTAGTAAATCTGCCTCAATATGGAAAGCGCCATCGTAGACCACAGATCCGTAAGCATAAAGCCCCCTTTGGGCGCTCGGTGCTAGTAAACGTAATGCAGGGGATCGCATTTGAGTTTGAAAAGCTATTTTACCCAAGGTTTTCAGTAAATCACCGGTAGCGGATCTGTTCTGACCTATGGCATTTCTGGTAGTTTGCAAATAGTTGGGGGTAAGATCAAAAAGTTTTCTTAGTTCAGAATCAGCCGCTGAAATCTGTTCGGCAAAAGTGTTGGTATTATCGCTAAATCGAAGAAAACCGGGCTCTAATTCGGTGAATAAGGATAAGGTTTGGCGAGCAGACCTGATAAGAGCGGTAGTTTCGGGAGTAATAGAGTTTAATCCAGTCACTAAAGTATCTGCCGCATTAATTATGGTGACAAGCTGATCGGCTCCGCCACTAAGGGCTAGATTGATTTCATGGAGAACCGATCCTATTTTTATGGGGTCAAGTTGCTCTAAAGCAGCGGTGAGATGCGTGAGTGTTTGTGAAAAGGGTATGGGTATTGTTGTCTTCGTTTTATCCAGTACTGAACCATCTTTAAGAAATCCTTCAGTTTCTGACTGAGGGATAATATCTACGTATTGTTCCCCTGCAGCGGATAGGTTCGCTACTCGAATCAGACTATCGGTAGGGATAGCATATTGTGATTCAAGCTTTAAGTCTGCACGCACGCCCTCATCTGTAAGCTGAATGGAATCTACTGCACCCACGCGGCTGCCCCGGTAAGTAACGTCACTATCTATCTGCATACCACCTGAAGCTTCAAGATTTATTGAAACAATGTATGTTTTTCGAAAGGGGTTAAGCTCAAGAGCATCAAAAGTTAAGTAGCTCAGTCCAATAGCGAGCATGGCGATCAATGCAGTGTTGGAAAGCCCAATTTTATGTGAGCGAATGAATGTCATCATTTTACTGCTCCGGAATTTGTGGATTGATTATTCTCAACGGAAGGCGTTGGACTAACACCATTTCCAGTAATTCGTGCCCACACTCGATTAAGAGTATCTACTAAGGAAGTTCCTAGCAATCCAAGATCAGTAAAATTCCACCAGCGACTTCCGGGATCAAAAGTAGCCGGTAGGTCTAAGGAGCTTACTCTGACATAGAGTGCCAAATAATCGCTCTTGGCACTGGTTAACATTCTATTGCCAAAGCTAGATAACTCGGTAAAAGCAGGTAGCAATCGTGAATCTAAATCAGTTAAATAATGTGATAGTTGACTATTTTGACTGATAAGATGCGTTAATTCAGGTGAAGTTTGAGCAATTAACTCTGATATTTGTTCTGAGGCAGTACCGGCAGAAGTCAGCGCAGTTACTAACTCATTGGTCGTATTTGCAAGTGTTAAAATTGCTGGTCCAGTGGCTTTCAAAATTTGGTTGATCTCATTGTTGCGCTTTGCTAATTCCACAGAAGAGTGCGTAAACTCTTCTAAAATCCTGTTAATATTCTTAGTGTTAGCGTTAAGAGAACTTGTAATAGAAGTGACTTTAACAATTAAATCATGTATGTTAGAAGGATTTTGGGAGGTTATAGCGTTCAGTTCACTGACAATAGTTTGAATTTGTGCAAGACTGCTACCACTAACAACCGTTGCTATTGAGGACAGTACTTCTTCGACACTAGCTCCAGTAGAAGTATGTTCCAGTGCAATAGTATCTCCATCAGTCAGTAGGGCCTTGGTTGTACTTTGGGTTGGCAGCAGGAGTGAGACATAAACATCACCGAGAGGGGTTGCTTGTCTTAGCTCAGCTCTAATATCTTGGGGCAGTGAAATATCTTGGCTTATTTTAAGCTCTACATCTGCGATGTAGTTAGTTGTGGTGATTGCGCTAACCTCGCCAACCTGACCGCCGTTGAGTTTTACTTGAGCTTTACTGGGCAGGTTCAAGGCATCAGAAAATAATGCGTGAATCGTAACCGTATCTCCTGCTATTCCTTTGGAGGGCAGCGGAATATTCTCTACGGTCATCGAGCAGGAGGCAATGGTAGTGCCTAGTAAAAAATAGCAGAAGCTATGTAAAAAGTATGTTCGAATTTTCATAGATTTCCCAAACCTAGTAGAAGCGCGGTGATGCCAAGATCTGGTCCGAAGTCAATAAGTCTGCCGCTTCGGCAACCTTCTGAACGCATTAGGAGGCTTTCACAAACATTGTTGAGCAAGTCAGTGTCAAGCAGAGATTTATCTGTAAGAAAGTGGATGCGTAATCGGCGGGTCAAAGGATCAACGGCATTTTCCATATTTTGGAATAGCAAGGGCGCTACATCAATAATTTCCGTTAATTCACGAGATCGTGATTTGAACATATCTAAAGTGGTGTTGAGATTCTTTGTGGAGCTGCCAAGTTTATCTTTGTTGACTAGTAAGAGATCTGAAATTTGAGAGGTTAAAGCATTAATATTCGCTACAGCCTGAGATATTTCAGGAGCAATGTTTTTTGACAGAGTTGATGCGTCAGCAAGAGCTGTAGTGAATTCAGAAATTTGCTGATTATTCGCTGCTGCAAGAGAAGACAACTTACTAAGGTGAGTGATAAGAGATTTTAAGTCCTCACTAGAGGTTGCCCCAGTTTTTAGTGCTTCTGACAACATACTTAGGGTTTGCTGAATGTCCTTACCGTTACCGGCAAGGACATTATCGGTAACGGTCAAAGCTTGGTCAAGAGGTTTTTGTGCATTCTGAGCACTAAAGGCAACCGAAAGTTCGTCGAGTGAAGCAATCAGTCTATCGGTATCAACGGGTGTTTTTGTTCGAGTCAATGGGACGTGAGAGCCGTCAGTTAGTTTAGGTCCAGATGAGTAGGCGGGAGTAAGTTCGATATGTCTGTCGGTGACTACCGAGGGAGCGACAGATACAACAAAAACATTCGAAGGAACATCGACATCAGAATTTATTGACAACTTAACGAGTGCAGAGTTGGCTCGTGGTTCGATGCTGGTAATTTTTCCTATCGCGATGCCTAATACCGATACGTCGTTTCCGATATAAAGTCCAGAGACATTATCAAACTCAGCTGATACTTCAAAAGTGTTTGTGAAGGGGTTTTTTCCCGAGGAAAGATTATTTATTGAAGAACAGCTTGTCGCTAGGAGACAAGCTGTGAGAATTGCCAGTGGCAGAGCAAGGGCAAATTTATGGCTTCGAATGAACGTCGAAAATAAGTGGAAGATCATTGGCATGGTCCAATCAAGGCAAGGCGGCAAAGTAAACTGTCGGGAACTATCGAACTTCCCAAGAAGGCATCCATATAGTTTCCATTCCCGTTGGCATTAGCCATTTGTCGTGCAAAGACGGTAAAAGTCTCAAATGCCAGGGATATTTTCGAATTGGTATTTACTAATCCGGCATTGAGTAAATCTAATTGGGTAATAAGTTCTGTCAGTTGCCCTGAATCCTCAGTGAATAGACCGCGTAGTTCGTTGCTCAGTGAATTTATTGTGGTAAGTGCTTGGGTGATTATCATTTGCTCACGATTGAGTTTCTGAGCTAGTTGCTGGCCTTGGCGGACAAGTATCCCTATAGCATTTACATTCTGATTCAGAATTGCACTGACCGCTGCTGCTTCTTTAATGAGGTTGTTAACCTGCTCTTTTCGAGTATTAATGACATCTGATAGTCGGGATATGGAGGTTAGTGCCTCGGGGACCAAGGTTGGAGTATCTCTAAATTGTGCAGAAAGTGCGTCAAGACTATTACGCAAAGAATTTGAATCGATATCTTCGAGTACTGGAGTTCCGGTATCAATCAGTTGAGATAGGTCAAATGGTACCGAGGAGTTAGTGAGTGAAATATGGTTATTAAGGAGACTTCCAGTACCTTCAGGCTTTAATTCAATATAGCGAGTGCCAAGTATAGTGGATAGGCGAATAGCGGCTTTTGAATTGCCACCTAGTTCAGCTGAATTACTAATTTGCATCGCAATCTGAACATGATCACCTTGTAATGTAGCCCTGGTTACGGTACCAATATCAACACCAGCAATGCGAACTTTATCGCCGGGTTTCACCCCGGAAGCCTGGAGAAAATCGGCAGTAATGGTTTTAGAATCGACCCCTGATTGGGTGAAGAGCACCGTACCTAGTAACAAGCTGACTATGATTAGGCAAGACAATATGCCAGTCCAAAAATACTTAAAATTATTGTTAATCAATACTTTAAAGCTAGTAAAGACATGCTTCATGGTCTACAGACCTCCGAATGTGATGTACCAACAAGTCGTGAAATAACATCGGGGGGAAATAACAATCCGTATAAGCTAATATCCAAGTCGCAGGCGTAGAGGCTCCAGTAGGATCCTTGACTGGTTGTTTTTGCATATGCACTGTAGCCGTTAGTAATCCCAGGCAAGGCTGCGGCTAGTAGGGAACTATCACGGTTTATGAAACTAGTAACTCGTTTCAGATCGTAAAATGTTGAGTTTAGGGTTGGCCGTGTTTCGCTAAGAATCTTTGTAAGTTCTTCTGATACTTGGGAAGTAGAAACTAGTGATAGACCAAGTTCAGCGCTGCTGGTGTTAAGGTTAGTCACCAGAGCAGCTAAGGAGGTTAACAGCGTTGTAGTATTTTCTGACTGTTTGTTGATAGTTCCAAGTACAGAGGTCAAGTTATTAATAAGCTCGCCAATAAGTATGTCCTTATCAGAAATTGAATTAGCTAAGGCGCTGGTTTGTACTAAAAGATTAGTTAAGGATATGCCGTCTCCTTGTAGGGACATGACGATACTCTGTGAAAGTTTATTTACCTGTTCAGGATTAAGAGTAGAAAAAAGTGGCTGAAATCCGTTGAGCAAGTCTGTTACGTCAAAGCTTGGTTGAGTTCGGTTAACCGCGATGGTTATGTGCGGATTTTGAATCTCAGCTTCATTTACTGTGTTATCGAGATACAAAGCAAGATATCTTTGACCTGCCAGGTTTTGGTAGCGAATAGCAGCACCGGTATTTGTATAAACACTCTGGTTAGATCTGACCCGAAATTTTACTTCAGCTTGTGCACCGCTGAGCTTTACACTACTAACTCGACCTATTCTCACTCCAGCCATCCGGACGTCATCACCGGCATGTAATCCAGACGCATCAGTAAACTGAGCTGAAAACTCGATGGAATCGCCACCAACTGGTTTAGCTAAGGTGGACCATATTATGAAAGTGGTTGAAAGAGATAAGATAATAAAAATTACAAATCCAGATAGTGGACGACGTAAATCTCTCATTTACCTTCATCCTTACTGAGCAGAAGTGTTTTTCCACGTAGTGTTGGTCCAAGTTGCAATGCCTGAAGAGCCGTTATCTGTTGGTTCAGTAATAAATTAAGTATCTTTCGTTCAGAACTGCTACCTATCCCTCCAAGGTTTCCGCCACGAAAACTTGATTCACTTTTTTTTGCGGTAGCGTTAACACAGTTAGGTCCAGACATTTCACCATAACGAGGACAATCCTCTGCGGTGTATTGTCGAAAAGGAGTTAGGGAGAGATGAGCATCTGCTATAAATGTACCGTTGGGAGAGGCTCCCCAAGAACCCTTAGTTTTTTCAGCGATGTATCTTGCGGAATCAATTGCTGGTGATATCGATTCAGCACTTGAGTTTAATGCTGTCACAGTTATATTTAAATTACGGATGAGATTAATTCCGCCTTGAAGATTAGGCTTTAGTGCTCCAGTTGTGGCCTCAAATGCAGCACCTGCGGTAGTGAGTAATTCAGATATTTGGTTGCTTTTTTCAGCTATCATTGTGCTAGTACTAAGGGTTTGTTGGAGAGCATCAATAATTTCAGGTGCAGACGTTGACATGCTTTTGATGGCGTTTTCGAAACGCTCTAAATCGACAGTAAGATTAGGTATTTCGTTATCAATAGCTTCTAGATAGGCGTTGAGTTGGGTAGTTATCTCACCAATTTTCGATCCACGACCTTCAAGTGTTGTTGCGATTACTGATAACATGCTACTTGCTTTTCTTGGGTCAATAGAACGAAAAATATGAGCCAAAGTTGTTGTTGCGGTTTGAAGTGCAACAGCTTCTTCTGAAGTATCTGCTTGAATAACTGATCCTTCAACTAATTTTGTTGTTCCATTGCCAAGGAACTCAATAGCGGCAACTCCAAAAACATTTCCTGGAATAACCCTTGCCCTAACTTGCTGGGGTATCTGATCAATCATGCCAGATTTTAAACTGATACGTACTTTATTATTTTTCCCGTTGTTAAGTACTGAAGATACCGAGCCCACGATTACTCCTCGGTATTTGACATCCGCTTTTGGCTGGAGCCCATCGCTTATGTTGGGTAGTTCTGCTGTCACTTCTATTTTTTCATCAAGCTTTCCGGTATATCGTGCCCATAACACTGTAGAGAGCAGAGAAAAAATAGCGATAAGACCGATACCGCGTATAAATAAGGCTTTTTTTGAGGGTCCTCGCCCTGAAAGATCTTGGTACATAGTGTCCTACCCAGAAATCCGAACGCCAGAATCGGCGCCCCACATGGCTAAAGTCAATAGCGTATTTACAATGACAACTGTGATGATCGAAGCCCTTATCGCTTTGCCAGCTGCCACCCCAACGCCTTGAGGTCCACCGTGAGCATAAAACCCGTAGTAGCATTGAAGTAATGTTGTGATCATGACAAAAAATATGGCTTTACCAAAAGAGTAAAATACGTCTGTTGATGTTAAGAATGTCGAAAAGTAATGGTCGTAAGTTCCCACAGACCCTCCACCTTTAATTGTGTAAACAATTCTGGCAGCAATGTAATTCATTGATAAACCAAGAGCATATAGCGGACCGATAGCAAGAATTGAAGCAGTTAGCCGAGTAGAAATTAAAAAGGGAAGAGGTTCCACCGCTTGTACTTCCAGAGCGTCAATTTCTTCTGACACTCGCATAGCACCGATTTGCGCTGTGAAACGGCACCCTGCTTGAGCTGCGAAGGCTATGGCCGCTATCAATGGCCCAAGCTCACGAGTAGATCCAAATGCAGACACGATCCCGGTTAAAGGGGCAATTCCGAGAAGGTTCAGTGCTGATAAACCTTCGAGCCCAAGAGTGAGACCGGCAAAAGCTCCAAGCAGAATCATTACGCCAATAGTTCCTCCGCCCACAACAATTGATCCGTTGCCCCACGTGACATCTAAGAGTAAGCGCCATACCTCTTTTCGATAGCGCTTTAAAGCAAAAGGGATTGAGCGGATTGCGTGGATAGCAAAAGTTGACTGATGCCCAAGTACTAAAAAGATATTTTGGGAATGCCGGAATCGTGATATAAGGATTCGAGATATAGATAATTTTGTTGAAGTGAGGTTGGGCATTATGCCACCTGCTGTGGGACTAGGATTTGAAAGAGTTGAGTGAAAATAACATTAACTCCAAAGAGTAAGATTACCGAGCTTACGACGGTGGCATTAACTGAGTTTGCTACTCCTGCTGGTCCGCCTTTGGTATTTAATCCTTTATCGCAAGCTACAGTGACGACTATGGCTCCGTAGGTAAAGGATTTTATTAATGCCAACAACAGATCTGATTCGCTGGTGAAGGAAGCGAAAGTGGATAAATAACTTCCGGGTGTTCCACCTTGAACGAATACATTAAAGATGTATCCGGTAAGAAAACCTATAAAACAAACAAACCCGCACAGTAAGGTGCTGACAACTAATGCTGCGGCAAATCTTGGGAGGATGAGATGTTTTAGAGGGGAAATACCCATGACTCGTAATGCATCAATTTCGTCACGAATGGTTCTTGTCCCTAAATCTGCGCATACCGCCGAACCTACTGCGCCGGCTATGAGCAGCGCCGTGACCAAGGGGGCTCCTTGCCGGACAATGCCTAAGCCGTTTGCTGCTCCTGCAAAAGCTGTGGCACCAATCTGACCGGCGATGGCACCAACTTGTACAGATACGATCACTCCAATGGGGATTGCAACTAGAAGGGTGGGAATGGTGACTGTTGCTGCCATAAAGGAAGATTGGCGGATAAATTCCTTAAAAGGAAAGGTTTTGGTCAGGATTGATAAAATCAAATAACGAATTGTTTTAAAGAACAACAACACCTGTCTACCAAAGGTATCTAATGATAAAAACGGATGTTTCATGAGGTACTCAAGTGCAGTCGATAGCCCCCTTCTGGTAGTGGCTGATATAAACATGAGTCTCCTCGAAAGCTTTTGTCATCGTTAAAGATGTTGGTGGATAGGTATATTGAATTTTGGTTATTGTGGGAGTAGTGTGGTGAGGATGGCGAGTTGGGTGGCGATGGGGGTGAGGTTGAGTTTGTCGGGGTCGGTTTTAGCGTATGTGTCCCAGGGTTGTGGTACCGCAGGATCAGCTAATGCTGCCCGGGCCGCAC
>JBOFCS010000094.1:0-5086 GCA_051646185.1 Mycobacteriaceae bacterium
GACAAGTCACCACGGGTGAACAACAGCAACAACATCAGCCTTAAACTCCGCTGAAAACACTTTTTGAGTCATAACAACATCCTTCCACCATGAAGACAATCTTCACAGCTAAGGTGTCACCTCAACCTTCAGCAGTCCCGAAGAGTTTGCTTTGGTTTCTGATCAAAGTTTGCGTGAAGAAACCGCTAAAGCTTTTGAGGAAAGAGGTGGAGGCTTTTTATTGACTAGCAAGCCTACTATCATTAAGGGTACCCAAGCCTGGGTGAAGGCAACGCTTCGCTACGATAAATTGCTTAAAGAAAATGGTGAAAGCCAAACTATATTAGCAACATTTACGATGGATAATTCCGATGGGAGATGGCGAGTGTGCGGGATAAAAGCTGAGTAGAAAGTAGTCTAGAGTTTAGTCTCTGGCTGCCGCGAGTAGCCCATCACCCAGGGGAATCATGACGGGGGTAAGCCTTGGGTCATCGGCAATAAGTCGGGCAGCTTCCCTAATGGCTAGCACTTCGGCACTGCGCTCTTGAGGATCGCCAACTCGTCCACCAAAGGCGGCTCCATGCACAACGATTGCGCCACCGCTGCGGAGTAGTCGAATACCTTCAGTAACGTAATGAGGCTGATCGCTAGGAGCAGCGTCAATGAAAACTAAATCGTAAGAACCCTCAGCTAGTCTGGGGAGAACTTCACGTGCTCTGCCATTGATGAGCCGGGTTCGGGTTGATCCGATACCGGCTTCGGTGAAAGCAATCTTTGCAGCACGCTGATGCTCAGCTTCGCTATCAATGGTTGTTAATACTCCCTCGGGTTTCATTCCGGAAAGTAGCCAAAGCCCACTGACTCCAGCACCGGTACCCACTTCTACAACAGTTTTTGCGTCGAGTAACCGTGCAAAAACACCAAGCATGGCCCCTGCTGCTGCGGTGATGGCTGTAGCGCCTAAGTCGTCTGAGCGTTCTCTGGCAGCGAGCAGAACGTCATCTTCGGTGATGGACTGTTCTGCATGAGCTAGGATTTCAGTGGCGGCTTGTGGCGAATTTTGGGGCACGAGAGAAGGGTATAGCTGCTCTTGTGTCGCAGGACGAAGGCGCGCGGTTTTACAGTTGAAATGGCACGCTAGCTCCTATCCGTTCATGCACATTTCTTTTCAATATTCTCAGCTAATCCTCAGCTTGTTTATAGGCATCACACATGCTGGTAGTGGATTGTTATGGCCAGAACATCAGGCTGACAGGATAGATATCACGTGGATACTGTGATGAGGAACCGGGAACAATTGTGAATGCTGAGCTGTTCTTAGGTGTAGCTGCTGATCAGCCTGCTGTGGCAGACAGATCCTGGAAGGAGGGTTAGTTATTTTTACCGCGTATGCCGATTCAGATAAGAGCTTTGTTGTAGATCCGCAAACACAGGAGCTTACTGGTACCGCTGCCTTTGACGCCACAGGTGAGCGGGCTTTGATGCCTTCCTGGGACGAGCTAGTTCGAGAGCATGCAGACCGGGTTTACCGGTTGGCTTACCGATTATCAGGTGACGCTCAGGATGCCGAAGATTTAACTCAGGATACTTTTATCAGGGTTTTTCGTTCGTTATCCAGCTATGAACCGGGCACTTTTGAAGGCTGGTTGCATCGGATTACTACAAATTTGTTTCTCGACATGGTCCGTCGTCGGGCTAGAGTGCGGATTGAGGCATTGCCTGAAGACTACGACCGGCTGCCCGCTTCTGATCCGAACCCCGAAGAGATGTATCACGATGCTTGGCTAGATCCAGTTTTGCAGGAGGCTCTTGATTCTTTGGCACCTGAGTTTCGTGCGGCAGTTGTTCTCTGTGATGTTGAGGGTCTTTCCTATGAAGAAATTGGGGCCACCCTTGGAGTTAAGCTCGGTACCGTACGCAGTCGGATTCACCGGGGTCGTCAATCGATTCGTGAGTTTCTTGCTGAGCGTGGAATGGTGGATGCCGCAGGCATTAGGGTTAACCAGTGATCATTGCTGCCGTTAACGGGCTGCGAGTTTACCGCCTGTCGGCTAGCTGCAGTTAATGCTTTTGTGCTTGGTAATTTAGGCTATTAAGTGCATAACGATTTGTTGATTTACCGAACACTGATTTTGAAGGAGGGCCGATAATGATTGACCCAGAAGACGCACTGAAGAGAGCGTTGGCTTGGATCCCATCGTCATTTATCAGTGCCAATATCGCGCATCAGAATCAGCTGAGTGGACATCGTAAATTTGGCTCAACAGAGCACTTGGCCAGCGAGGC
Organism: Mycobacteriaceae bacterium; assembly: GCA_051646185.1. GTDB lineage: Bacteria > Actinomycetota > Actinomycetes > Mycobacteriales > Mycobacteriaceae > JBOFCS01. The sequence goes on from JBOFCS010000094.1 coordinate 2,266, forward strand.
TGTCGCGGCTTATGTTGATGGCGAGTTGAGGATGAATGCTTACCTACGTGCTGCGCAGCATCTTGCCGAGTGTGCCGAGTGCGCCTCTGAAGTAGAAGCTCAGCAGCAAGCACGTGCCGCCTTGCGTGGTTCTAGCTCCATTTGCATTCCACAGGCACTGTTGGGGGTGTTGAGTAGAATACCTGATGGGCAACAGAAATCTCCCCTGTTGCCAGGCACTCCAGGTGAGCCGCTTGCCGGTGGCCCGGTTAGCGCTTCAGACACGGTGGGTCGCCGTAAGCGCCGGTAGTCTAGGGCTGTACCCGGTGAGAATGCACTAGGGGTTCGACGTTACCGTGAACAGGGTGTGGCGCGCAGATCCACAGACATCGGCGGTGAGGGGTGTGCAAGCAGTGAAGGGTAGCTATGGTGAGGTTGTGGAAGAGCCCGGTGATACTCGCCCTCGGTTGGAACCCCGACCTATTAGACGCCCAGTTATCGACCCGCTAGCACTGCAAACTTTTGGACGACCCTCTGGTGTGGTCGGCTCGTTTCAGCGTGAGAGGGAATATCAGAGTGGGCACGCTCCGCAGGTCCGCCCTGCGGATGAGGTTTTAGCTGAGGCGTTTGGTCGGCCGACGGGGGCAGTTGAAACTTTACAAAGAGATCCTGAATTATCCAGGGAGACAGCGGATTTTGCAGAATCTCAACCTATTAGCGATCCTTGGCGGGACCCGTATGCCTCGGCCCGGCTTGGGGGCCCTGCCCTCGCTGGTGAGCTAACAGAGGTTGAGTTGATTCCCGGGCGCAAGCTTGGTGTTCGTGAAGTGCTCTTTGGTGGCCGTGTTTCGGTAAAGGCCCTGTCGACTTTAGCTGCTGTTGCTGTTGCGCTGGGGCTGGTGGGTGGGTTGATTGGCCGGATGACTGCGGAGGTATCAGAAAGTCTTACTAGTTCAACTGTGACACTTTCTCACTCAGATGAAGTTGGGGATCAGCCGTCGACAAAAGTTATGCAGATAGCAAAAGCGGTGGAACGTGCTGTGGTTACCGTTGAGGTGCGCGATAGTGATGGAAGCGGCGGAACAGGTTCCGGTGTTGTTATCGATGGTGCCGGCTATATTGTAACAAACAATCACGTAATATCAATGGCTGCAACAAGTTCTGGAAAAACTACTACTGAAGTTGTTTTTTTTGATGGGACAAAAGTGTCTGCTCAAATAGTTGGGCGGGATATAAAAACAGATCTTGCAATACTTAAAGTGGCTGTCAACAACCTTGAGGTTGCGGTGCTGGGTGATTCAGATCGGCTGCAGGTTGGGCAAAATGTGGTGGCTTTTGGTTCACCGCTTGGGCTCAATCGGACAGTGACCAGTGGCATCGTAAGTGCGTTACACCGTGCAGTGCCAGTAAGTGGGCAGGGTACAGACACCGATACTGTCATTGATGCAGTGCAGACTGATGCGGCAATTAACCCGGGTAACTCTGGCGGGGCACTTATTGATGATGAAGCTAAAGTCATTGGGATTAATAGTGCAGCCGCTTCAATCTCAGGCGGCTCGGTAGGGCTTGGGTTTGCAATTCCTGTTAATGAAATGAAAACTGTTGCCCAATCCCTCATTCGAGACGGAAAGATGCGGCATCCCGAATTGGGTATCAATGTTCGTTCGGCCAGTAATGATGTAGCCAGTGGTGCACAGGTAGCCAACGTTAAGCAAGACGGTCCTGCTGCAAAAGCTGGACTGGTTGAAGGGGACGTAGTGGTTAAAGTCGGTAGTCGAAGCATCAGCGATGCTGATGAATTTGTCGTTGCAGTACGTCAGTTGGAGATTGATAAGCCTGCGATTGTGCGCCTCATTCGGGAGGGGAGAACTGTCGAGCTCACAGTGACTCCGGTGGCTGATTCTTAGAGTGATTATTGAGGTGGGCTTACCTGCCCTACCTCAATAACAAACTCAACGTAGACTGACGCTATGTTTTCAAACGTCGGCTGGGGCGATATTTTTATCTTACTTGTTGCTGGGCTGGTTATCCTTGGCCCCGAGCGACTTCCCGGGGCCATGCAATGGGTAGCAAAGACCATTAAGCAGGTAAAGATTTATGCCAGTGGCGCAACTCAGCAGTTAAAAGAAGAATTGGGTCCAGAATTTGATGATCTTCGCAAGCCGCTAGCAGAGATCCAACAGTTGCGTACGATGTCACCACGGTCGGTAATAACAAAGCACCTGCTCGATGGTGATGATTCTCTCATCAAAGATCTCACCGGGGGTTTTGATGAAAAGCCTGCAAACACTCGCACACAGGGTTCAGCTTCAGCTAAGTCTGTATCCTTAGAAAAAGGGCAACAGCCGCCTATCGATTATGATGCCACCTAAAAATTACGGGTGGTATCAATGCTCAGTGACATCCCGGCCAAGCCGCGCCGACGGACCGATAGTTTTTGAGCTACTTCTGACAGTGCTTGCGCAGCAGTAGATTCTGGGGAACTTAAGACTAAGGGGACGCCAGTATCGCCGGCTTCTCGCAGGTTAGGGTCAAGAGGAATTTGCCCAAGTAAGGGCACCTGCGCGCCGACTGCGGTGCTGAGTCTTTCTGAGACGGCTTGACCGCCGCCGGAACCAAAAATTTCCATCCTATTGCCGTCTGGAAGTTCTAGCCAGGACATATTTTCCACGACCCCAACTACGCGCTGTCGTGTTTGTAAGGCGATGGCTCCGGCTCTTTCGGCAACTTCGGCAGCGGCTTGCTGCGGGGTAGTTACGACAAGTATCTCAGCTCCGGGAATAAGCTGAGCGACTGAAATTGCAACGTCACCGGTCCCGGGGGGTAGATCGAGTAGTAAAAC
>JBOFCS010000118.1:0-14138 GCA_051646185.1 Mycobacteriaceae bacterium
GGACTTGGTTCCGCTTCCTGCAAACAGATTTACCGTTGTTTCATGTACTCCAAACAAATTTGTTATAGACATCAATGGCCTAGCTGATCAGGAAATTGCGTCTATAATGTATACGGTCGATATCACAGATATGACGATAAATAAGTATTTCAATTCCGTTGTCGTGACAGCAGATAAGAAGTCTGAACAGATCGATAATATGGAGGTAGAGCGCTTTACTGCTGGTGGTAATGGTGGGGGTACGACTACGACGGTTCCTCCGGTCACCACGACGGTTCCTCCGGTCACTACGACGGTTCCTCCGGTCACTACGACGGTTCCTCCGGTCACTACGACGGTTCCTCCGGTCACTACGACGGTTCCTCCGACCACTACGACGGTTCCGTCAACGACGGTTCCTCCGGTCACCACAACCACTGAGCCTTGTGCAACGACGCCAGCTCCGACGACCACGGTTCCTCCGGTCACCACGTCGGCTCCGGCGACGACCACGATGGTTCCGTCAACGACGGTTCCACCGGTCACAACAACGGTTCCACCGGTAACAACTGAGCCTTGTGCAACGACGCCAGCTCCGACTACCACGGTTCCACCGGTCACCACGACGGTTCCACCGGTAACGACTGCTCCATGTACAACCACTATGGTTCCGTCGGCGACGACTTCGGCTCCGGCGACGACTTCGGCTCCGGCAACCACACCGGCTTCGTGTGCTCCGACGACTACTATGGTTCCTCCGGCAATCACACCGGTTCCATGTGTTCCACCGGCGACCGTCACGGTTCCACCAATTGTTATCCCTCCAGCCACTGTCACTGTTCCTCCGGTTGTTATTCCACCGGCAGCGGGGAGTAACAACTGTACTCATCCTGTTTCGCCACCGGTAAGCACTCATGCTTCATCTCCGGTTGGAGTTGTTGTCCCCATCGTTATTTCCGGTGGTGGGACTAAATACCCGATTCAAGCGGGAACTGGTGGCACTGGAGGTAGTGATACTACTTCGTCAAGTGCAAACAGAACTTCCTTGCAGCACTAGGTATTTCAGGTATTTGCACAGTGACATTGATGTCGATGCTGCTGTACCGGAAAAACTGGAAGAACTAACGGACTAAGTTGACAGATAGGGCATTAACATGAGTAGAACGCTTAAAGTAAGTGGAATTGCACTTGCCAGTATTGTTCTGTTGATTTTTGGTGCCCTCTCGCTGAAGTGGTGGGGTTTTGGCTCCACCACTTCAGGATCGCCGACTTCTTCCTCGGCTGTGGATGTTCCACCGGCGCAAGTGTCGGTGGAACCCCCAGTTGCATCGGGTGGAATGGATCCTGAGCGAATTAGTATTGAAGAAATAGGAATAACCGCTCGGGTGGAAGCTAAGGGTACTCAACTTGCCTACGCACCTTTTTTGGAAAAAGAAGTATCAAGTTTTGGAATCCCAGAGCGAATGGAAGATACAACTTGGTGGTCGGACGGTCCTAAGCCTGGATCAGATGGCATGGCTATAGTTTTGGGTCACACACAAGTAGGCGGTGGATACGGAGTGTTTAATGATATTCATAAACTTAAGGTTGGCGATGTCATTAAAATATTCAGCAAAGACGGGGGTGCTGAGCTGAAGTTTGCTGTCACAGAAGTTGTTTCCAATATTTCAAAATCAGATTCTGCTGCCTTGAATATTGTTCTTGAGAAAGGATCTGCTGGATCAAACTTGGCACTGGTCACTTGTGGGGGTGTTTTTGATAACAGCAGGAGTGCTAGTCAAGATAATGTTGTAGTTTTTGCAAAGATCATTGATTGAGGTTCTTCCTCGTAGTAGCGGAGTCGATCACTGAGGTTAATGCATTGAATTAGTGATTCAAAGAGTCTGTGGAATAGGTAAATCGATTTCTGATGGAGGGGTAAATCGATTTACTCCAGGTTCACACCGCATCTAATTGTTCGATGCGTGCGGGAACGTTTTTATGCCACGGGGTTCCGGCGAGCCAATCTCGGCGTTCGATCGACGTTAAGTCATTAGCTGCCACTCCAATACGCACGGGTTGGCCGTTATCGTCAACAGTATCCAGCCCCAGACCATTGGGCAGTGAGATATGACCGGCTTGCATCATATCACTCACTTCCACTGTGGCTGTTGCTCTTCCGGTAGCGGTCACCACCTGAACCTGAGATCCGTTGCTCACCCCTAATTCTATTGCGTCACTGGAACTTATTCGCAGTTCTCCTTCGCCGCCACGTCTGCGCCACTTCGGATCTCGAAAAATAGTATTCGCTGTAAATGCCCGTCGTTCTCCGGCAGAAAGGATAAAAGGAAATTCTTCGGTCGTAAAGTTGGGAGCTTCACGGTGCAGGCGAGCTACTTCGCTGAGTAATTCTGAAATGTGCACTGTGAACTTGCGGTCTGGTCGTTTAACGTAGTTCCACACATGTTCCCACTCATCAACAGTGAACGTGACGCCATTGTGGTTGCTGAGAATAGCGTCAAAAAGTTTTTCTCCCGGCTCGATTCCGGCACCGGTGAACCCGGCGCGACGTACCGCCGCCGGGTAGGCCAACGCACATAAGTGGGCAGCTCCCCATAAGGTGGCCGCATTGGCAGCCCCTTCCGGTAGATGTGGGCCAAGTGCTTCGCGTAATAGGTAGGGAGCTAAGCTCATAAGTGCGGGTTTTGCTGCCACCGATGCGAAGAACGTTAAAGCAAACTCGTCTCGACCCACCTCGCGGGCTCGAATCATCCGTTGCACTACAGCCTGGTCTACTAGGCCAAGGGCGCCAATTACGCTGGAATATATCTCAGATTCAGTACGGGTGCCGGGCAGCGGGTCAAGAACTGGTGGACGAAGATGGAAAACATTGTGCGGAAATTCCACGTTGAAGAATGTGCATTCCCATTTTTCAAATTGACTGCTCGCTGGCAGCACATAGTCCGCTTCGCGTGCGGTCTCAGTCATCGCCACATCAATGACCACTGACAGCTCTAGGCTCCGCATTGCCTTACGCATCTGAGCTGAATTTGCCAGGGAATGAACAGGATTAGAGCTATCAACCCACATGGCCCGGAATCTATCCGGGTGTTCAGTCAAAATTTCTTCGGTAATGGAATTGCTGGGTATGAGTCCGGCAATAATTTTTGCTCCGGTAACTGGAGTAGTTTTTCCGCCCCCACCCCCGCCGATACCGCCAAGTTGCGCTCCCACAGCTGGAACTACCGACTTCAGTATTTGTTGGGTAAGTGTGCGAGTGGCGCCACCAATAATTGGGGCAGCTGACAGTGGTGCTACTGAAACAGAAAGCAGTGCAGCAGCTTCGGTGGTAATTCGAGCCGTAGCCCGGTTGATAAGTTTTTGTGCCTTTGATGCCGAGCGCGGCTTTTTGCCACTACCACCCGAACCTGCCACTGCGGCAAAGGTGGAATGCAGAAACATGGTTCCTGGGCGTCCAAAATTTCCGGTGAAAATCCACAGCAGTTTGTTGAGATATGAGACCAGTGTGCTGTTAGGTGCTTGCTGAGTACCTAAATCTTCGTACGTGGTTGCCGTTTTTGCCTGGGCAAACCGTCTTGTGGCGCTGCGCAAAAGCTCCTCTGGTACTCCGCAATGTGCGGCAAACTCACTCACTGGTGTTACGGAGAAAGCAGCAAGAACTGGTTCAATTTCAGTGGTGTGTTCATCAAGGAAGGTGTGATCGAGTAGGTCTTCTTCGATCAGAATTGCCAGCATGGCACTTAAGCACCAAGCATCAGTCCCAGGACGTACCTGTAGGTGAAAATCGGCCATCTCGGCGGTTTCGCTACGACGCGGATCAATGACAATCATTGCCCGCTTTGGGTCTGCTGCAATCTCTTTCAAGGTTGGTCTAGCTCTAGGGAAGCTGTGAGATTGCCAAGGATTTTTCCCAAGAAAAAGCACTACTTCGGAATGCTCAAAATCTCCTTTGGTATGTCCGCCGTATAGCTTCCCGTCTACCCACATTTCGCCGGTTTTTTCCTGAGCCAGGGCATTGGAATAGTATTTGGCGCCAAGGGCTGTCATTAGTGCTTTTGAGTACGCGCCGCCGAGGTGATTTCCTTGCCCTCCGCCCCCGTAAAAGAAAATTTTGTCTCCACCGTAAGTATTTTTTACCGCAAGAAGCCGAGAAGATATATCGGATATTGCAGTGTCCCAGCTGATTTCCTCGTAACTTCCATCGTCTTTGCGGCGCATAGGGGAAGTGATTCGATGACGGCCGTTTTGGTAAAAGTCTAAACGTAATGCCTTTTCGCAGGTATACCCAGCCGAAGCTGGGTGTTCTTTGTTTCCGCGAATCCTAACGAAGGTGCGCCCCTCGGTTTTAACGTCAATGCCACAGTTGCATTCGCAGAGGATGCACGCAGTCGGATGCCAGATGTCGGTAGCGGTGTTGTTACTGGGGTTGGTCTGATCTGGTGTTTTAGGCACAATATTCTCCTAGCGGGAACCTTCTATGCTAGATACCATAGAAGGTTTTCCCGGTAAGAGCAATGACTTGATCGCTCAGATCAGAAATACCAGGGGTACGGCGCCCAATCTGGCTCACGCTTTTCCAGGAAGGAATCTCTACCCTCCACCGCTTCATCGGTCATATACGCTAAACGAGTAGCCTCACCAGCAAAAAGTTGCTGACCGACCAGGCCGTCATCAGCAAGGTTGAAAGCATATTTCAGCATTCGCTGCGCCTGTGGAGACTTACCGTTGATCGCTGCACTCCACTGCAATGCCACGTTTTCCAATTCAGCATGATCCACAACTTCATTAACTGCCCCCATCTGATGCATTTGCTCAGCCGTATACGTGCGACCCAGAAAAAAGATTTCCCGAGCAAATTTCTGCCCCACCATCTTCGCCAGATACGCACTGCCATAACCGCCATCAAAACTGCCCACATCAGCATCGGTTTGCTTAAAACGAGCGTGCTCACGGCTGGCTAAAGTCAGGTCGCAGACCACATGCAAACTATGCCCACCACCAGCTGCCCAACCATTCACTAGGCAAATAACTACCTTGGGCATGAACCTAATCAGCCGTTGCACCTCAAGGATATGCAGTCGCCCCGACCGGGCTTTATCAACCGAAGCCGCTGTTTCGCCCAACTCGCCAGTGTCAGCATCAGTGACCGCGTACTGGTAGCCATCGCGCCCACGGATACGTTGATCGCCACCAGAACAGAAGGCCCACCCACCATCTTTGGTGCTAGGACCATTGCCGGTAAGCAATACTGCACCCACATCAGAGGTCATTCGCGCATGGTCAAGCGCTCGATATAACTCATCAACGGTGTGTGGTCGAAATGCGTTGCGCACCTCCGGGCGGTTAAAGGCCACACGCACGGTGCCTTGGGTTTTATGCCGGTGGTAGGTGATATCGGTTAAATCGGTAAAACCAGGGACCACATTCCACAGCTCAGGGTTGAAAGTCACACCACTGAGGATAGGGTGCCAAAAATATGCGGCAACCCCGGCAGGGGAGAATCGGGGTATGGCGCAACTTCCAGACCTGAACGACCTGCTGGAACGCGCCCATGTGGTGAGCCTGCCGATGAGGGTTACCTTTCGTGGCATCCGCACCCGAGAGTTACTTCTTATCGAAGGCCCTTGTGGCTGGGGAGAATACGGTGCTTTTCTAGAATATGACGATAGGGAAGCCGCGACATGGTTGGCCGCGGGCATCGAAGCCGCATACAGCACCCTGCCCGCTCCGCTGCGAGATCGAATCCCCGTTAACGCCACAGTCCCGGCGGTTCCAGCTGCACAAGTCCAAGAAATTTTACAAGGCTTCCCCGGTGCGCAAACCGCAAAAGTAAAAGTAGCTGAACCTGGGCAGAGCCTTGATCAGGACATTGCCCGAGTAAATGCGGTGCGAGAGCTGATTCCTAAAGTCCGTATTGATGCCAATATGGGCTGGACGGTGGATCAAGCCGAAAAGGCATTGCAAGCCCTCACCAGCGATGGACCGCTGGAATACGCCGAACAACCCTGTCGAAGTGTTGACGAACTGAGTGAATTACGTAAACGCTTACCAGGCATTGCAATTGCTGCGGATGAGAGTATTCGCAAAGCCGAAGATCCGTTACGGGTTATCCGAGCTGGGGCAGCGGACATTGCCGTACTCAAAATCGCCCCTTTGGGCGGGGTGCAACAAACTTTGCAGATTGCCAACCAGATCAACGTCCCCGTAGTGGTATCCAGCGCCTTGGATTCGGCGGTGGGCCTGAGTGTGGGGCTGCGGGCAGCGGGCAGTTTACCGAACCTCGCCTTGGCTTGCGGGTTGGGAACCAGCGATTTTTTCTTGGAAGATGTTGCTGTGCTGCCGCCAATGAAGCAAGGATTTATCGAGGTTTGCGAGGTAACCCCAGAACTAGATCGAGTACAAGCGCTGGCTGCCACAGGTGACCGTCGTGATTGGTGGTTGCAGAGATTACGCCGGAGCTATGCGGTATTGGCGAAGTAGTTAGTCTGGTTTGGTGGCATTGCTGACAATCAATAACATCCACATAAGCGTTGACGATACTGGCTCAGGAGAGCCAGTTCTTTTTATTGCAGGCAGCGGGGCTGCTGGCCGAAGTTGGCATTTACATCAGGTCCCAGCCTTTCTTGCGGCGGGTTATCGCGTTATTACCTTTGACAATCGTGGGATAGCCCCGTCAAGTGAATGCGCCCAAGGGTTCACCATTGCCGATTTGGTGGCTGATACCGCTGCGCTTATTGAATATCTTGATGTTGGTCCGATGCGGGTTGTTGGGACTTCTATGGGCGCCCATGTTCTTCAGGAACTCATGCTGGAGAGGCCGGAGTTGGTGTCACAGGCAGCATTGCTGGCAACCCGAGGCAGGATGGATGCAGCCAGGGAGTTTTTTGCCCTTGCGCAGCGAGAACGTGCTATGCAAGGAGCGCCCATCCCGACTAAATATGAAGCGATGGTTCGGGTGTTACAGAATTTTTCCCCTAAAACCATCAATAACGACAGGGTAATTCAAGATTGGATCGATATTTTTACAATGTGGCCGGTGGTGATTTCTCCGGGAGTTAAAGCCCAGATGAATCTTGGCGTGTTCACTAATCGGCTGTCTGAATATCAAAGAATTTCCACCCCCACCTTAGTCATTAGCTTTGCAGACGATCTCACCCTGCCTGCCTATTTGGGAAAGGAGGTTGCCGATGCAATTCCCAGATCGCGGTACGTGGAAGTGATGGACGCAGGTCATTATGGGTATTTGGAGCAGCCGGAAGTAGTAAACCGGGAGATATTACACTTTTTTAATACCAAAGAGTAGCTCTATTCTCTATAGTTATTACTAGCCGCAGTTGAGGTCTAGCATTGTTAGGTAAGCCTAATAATGCTAGGCTAGGTCTAGCTGAGGCCAGAGGAAAACATGACAACGACAGCGAAAAGTGAGAATGTGTGAGTACCAACCCTTTTGATGATGAAGATGGTCGTTTCTACGTTTTAATTAACGATGAAGAACAGCATTCACTCTGGCCGACTTTTGCCGAAGTGCCTGCTGGTTGGAAAGTGGTCTTTGGCGAGGCAAGCAGAGCTGAATGCTTGGAGTACGTGGAAGAAAACTGGACCGACTTGCGCCCAAAGAGCCTACGTGAGGCGATGGAAGCCGACGCCCAAGAGCGAGCAGCCCAACAGGGCTAGGGCAGGGTGTTCTGCATGCTTGATACGTTAAAGCCTATCGAGTGCATAATTGTTTTTAGGTGACAGTCGTATAAGTCGTCCACATTTTTTATTAGGCGTGGTAGATTTCCGAATCGCTCTGAAGTGATAAATCCGAGTATCGACGACCAAGCGTAGTGGCTAGCGGACATTACGGCTCTCTGCTGCTTGGCGTTGAGTGCGGTTAATTCCTTCGTATTACTGAGCGTGCTCAGGTATCTACCTAGCTCGCCGATGACAATAACATCTGGTATATAACACCGTTCAAGGTTTACATCCCCACTTGCAATGCCGCGAATGTAAATATTGAGCATTAAATGAATATTGTGTGCAGCAGCTGGTCCAGTTGCGGAGGATGGGGCGTGAAAGTTTTTTATTGGTGTTCCAAAGAGCAATGAAAAATCTTCAGATTTTTCATTGCTCCAGCCGCGTATGGCATGTCCAATATGCCACCACTGCTGAGTTGGGCTCTGGGTGATTGTAGCGTCAAGTGAAGCATCGAGCGCCTGCCCAAAGCCGAGATAGGCATCGAGGCATAGGGCGGCAATCAAGTTGTGTTGGTTGTCGAAGTAGCGATAGATCGCAGCTGAGGACATCCTCATTGATCTTGCGATACCGCGTAATGAGAGCCCGCTTGGACCCTGGGTTGCTAGTTGTTTGCGTGCAAGGAACTTTATTTCGGCTATGGTCTCAGCTCTTCGTTGATCACGACGTGATAGTCCGTGACTAGTTGTCATGCTCTATTCCCAGTTCTAGTCTGACGCGGCATTCATTAATTATTGACTTCATTTGAACTTTCGCCTAATATGTAATCACTAATAATAAAAGTTATCAGTGATTACATATTCTTTGTGGTGACAGTCATCTATTCAGGGCAGATCAATGCAGAAGGTGAAATGAAAATATTCATTCAGTTTTGAGTAGTGCCACAGTGTTGAAGTTGATTTAAGTTAAGGACGGGTAACCATGGAGAGTTTAAGCAATAGCAATATTGAAAGTTCGCAACTAATTTTTTATGATGTGGTGGAACAAGCAAGAATGATTGCAGCTAAAGAGATTTCATCAGTTCTACTAACCCAACTTACGCTTAAAAGAATCAAGCAGCTTAATCCGAAGCTCAATGCCTTTACGTGCATTTTAGAGGATTCAGCTTTGATGGTTGCCCAAGAGCTTGATGATGAATTGCAACAAACAGGTAAAGTGCGTGGTTTGTTGCATGGTGTTCCTATAGCCATCAAGGATGATAATGATGTTGCAGGGGTAGTTACTACTTTCGGGGGAAGAGCCTCAACGATTCCTGCGCTTTGTGATGGTGAGGTAGTTCGCAAGCTAAAAGAAGCGGGAGCAATTATTATAGGGAAGACAAACCTGCCAGAATTTGCTTCATTACCTTTTACTGAGCCAATACTGTTTGGTCCAGCATTGAATCCGTGGAACATTGAGAGATCGTCGGCAGGTTCTAGTGGGGGGAGTGCGGTAGCTGTAGCTTCAGGAATGGTTGGTGCGGCGATAGGCACAGATGGTGGTGGTTCCATTCGTTTACCCTCCGCATATTGTGGGTTAGTTGGGCTTAAGGCACAACGGGGCAGAGTGAGTTCTGCTCCTTATCAAGATCTTTGGAGATTGCTTGGAACTACTGGACCGCTAACCCGGAGTGTTCGAGACTGCGCGTTAATATACGATGTTATTTCTGGGAGTACCCCGATTGATAGGTTGACAACAGACCAGCTTGAAGGTCCGCTAGCGGATATGGTTGATGCAAAAGCGCGTTCATTGCGCATCGCCATTTCGCAGAAGAACCCAGCGAGATTCTCTAAACCAAATTCAGAATCCCTTGCAGCGCTAAATAACATGGCAGAGTGTCTTCTCAGGATCGGGCATAAAGTTGAATTTGTCGATCCTTGGTACCCCGGTACCTCATTAGAGTTATTTGTTATGTTCTTAAGTGGTGTATCGGATAAAGTGCAGTTTGTTGATAGGCCAGATTTAGTAGAGAAAAGAACTCAACTGATGTTACGTTTCGCCTCAATTGTGCGAGGAGCGCGAATAGGCAGGTGGGTAGAGCGTAAAGCATTGTCGAAATCAGTTGCTTTTAATGAATTTTTTAAATCGTATGATCTTTTAGTAACACCAACAGTGACAAGTCAAGCTGTTCCGAGTGGCCAGACTAAACGGAATATCTTAGTGTTGATTAAAAATATGTTGACTACTATCAGTTATACAGGAATATGGAACGTGTTAGGAAACCCTGCAGCAGCTATTCCCGCTGGACTATCACACTCGGGTTTGCCTTTAAGCGTCCAATTGATTGGAGCAACTAATGGTGAGCCCACAGTGATTGAAGTTGCTACTCAGATTGAGCGCAAGCTACCTTGGAGCGAGCAGTGGTCATTGATGGATACATTAAATCGCGAACGCCTGCACTAGAAGATCCGATACACTAACTTATCGTTGGTCGCAGAATATCCTGCGTTTCTCCGGCAAATCCCCACTCGGTGCGGCCCAACCTGCTCAACGGTTGCACTGCATTAAACGAGGGAAGACCGTCTGCGGCAAGTATCTGCGTGTGTGCTGAAGCGTAAATAACTTGTCCCATAACAACAAAAGCATTGCCCACCTCAATAATTTGATGCAGGGTACATTCCAGAGTGACGGGTGCTGCTGCAACCCGTGAGACGTTCACCCGGTCGGCTGGTTCGCCGATGATGCCCACCTCGTCGAACTCATTTTGTTCAGGCAGGTATGGTGCGCCTGTTTGATTCACCGCTTCGACAAGGGTGGCAGAGGTAAGGTTCACCACAAATTCGCCAGTTTCTTCAATATTGCGCACACTATCTTTGTGGCCAACTGAGGTGAACTGCACGATAGCCGGATTCGCGCTAGTGACTGTAAAAAAGCTGTAAGGGGCAAGATTGTCGATACCAGCGGCGGACCGAGTGGAAATCCAGGCAATGGGCCGAGGAACAACTGTTGCAGTCAGAAGGTGGTAGAGGTCGTCGGCTGGTAACTGCTGGGGATCATAAAAGGTGCGCACCGCTCTATCGTGCCATGAGCCGGACTTGCGCAGAATGGACAATGCACAGATAACAGTTGTATATCGTTTTGGTAACAGTGCCGCAAGTCCGTTTTTATGCTGAAATTCTTAGGTGGTTGAACCGTCAATTACTTTATTGCGGATAGTTAAGTGTTTGCCCAGGTCTCTATAGGCGTGCTCATGTGTACACGATCAAAAAAATCCACAGCAATGAACTGAATCAAAAAATAGTCCAGCACTTAATGGCAACGATTAGTGGGAAATTTAAGGTATTTCCTTGTATTTCCGTTATAAATAAGAATTAGCAGTGTTGACGGGGGGGATTTTTCGTTACGGTCCTGATTGTTAGTTACCGCAAAGGTGGCTGGCTACAGAATAATAATGGTCACTCGTTTGAGTTGCTATTTCATATGACACAGAAATAAGGGGTCGGCGGGTACCGATGAAAAAGTTAATGAGAACAGTTGCTGGACTGGTGCTATCGTCAGTTGTAGCGGGCACTGCTGGTTTGGGGATAGCCCAAGCGGACGTGGATTTTCAGAATGTTCAATCCACACCGGATGGGCTTACGCTTACAGTCACGCAGTCCGAAACATTTATTAACGCGGTGTCATCGTTGGATTCGTCCCCGTTTTCGCGGGAAGCCTTCTTGAATGGCAATAATATCGCCACTGTCCAAGGTCCGGCGGGTGCCGCCATTGCGGGTGCAAGTTTTGAAGCCGGATACGAGGTTGGCTATCCAGTGGCTTTTGCTCCGACTGGAGTGCAGGTATCTTTAACAACTCCAGATCTCAGTGTTAATGGTGGGCTTAATGCCGGGGTGACCCCTAATATTTCTGGTGGGAATACTGGTGTTAGCGCTGGCATTGGGCTGACTCTTGGTGCGACAGCAGGAGTATCTTCGACTATCATTCCTGCGCAATCCTTATCGTTTACCGTGGAACACGGTGGCGTTAAAGATGTTCCGTTGGCGGCATTATCGTTATCTTCCCCGATGGCATACGCTAATTTCTCTGGTGTGCACATGATGGTCAGTGGGGCGTGGGGGCAGGTAACCGTACGTCCTTATGCAAAACTGACCGTACTCACCGCCCAGGGGCAATCTTCTGTGGTGGTTTACGGCGAACCGGTTCGGTTGTGACCTGACTGGTTCTGCACGCTAAACAGACTACTACCTTCGTAGGTAATGATAATGAAACATATTGAGGGGAAAGAAACTAATGAAAAATATCACTATATGTAGTGAAGGTGTGAACCGTTCTCTGGCAGCTTTGCTTGCGACTTTTGCGCTGCTGGCTGGCTTGACTGTGGTGGTACTCGGGTCAGGAAGTGCATCTGCTGAGACTCCTGAAGAGCGGTGCGCTCGGGAAACAGCAACGTATAACAACACTTGGGAAAATACTTGGCGTGCAACACATCCAGGTGATGTGAGTGATCCACCACCACCTCCTGTACCATACATCTGTGGGCAGACCAGTCCAACGACAACAAGCGCTACGAGCGCTCCAGTGGTGACTACCACGGCAGTTCCGACAACAAGTCGAAATCCGTTGGCACCACCTAGTGGAAGTGGTGCAACAAGTGCGACATTGACTGCACCGCCGTTGCAATCATTTACGCTTCCCGGTGGAGAAACACCGACAGTCACAGCGACGCAAAGTACGGTAGAACAGAAGTTGACTTCGACCACATCGGCACCTGTAGCTTCATCGGAGAATGTTGAGTATCCACTGCATAAGGATTCAAATAATATAAATAAGTCGGGGCCATCACAGATAATAGTGGATCGTTGTGATACGCATTGGTATCAGAATGCTGATTGTGATGAATCCTCACTACCGGAAACGGGCGGAATCATCGTACAGGCTAATGCCTGGCAACCCCTATTCCGGGACTCTGGTGGCAATTCTAATATCGTCACTTCAGCGAAGGTATTTGATAAAAATACAGGAGTCCCAGTTACTGCTAAATATGTGAAAGACAAAACAACCATGACAACTACCGGGTTTGGTAGCATCAGTTTTTCGATTAGTGGTAAAAAAGAATTTGAAATCAATGGTTCAATAGTCAGTGGTGAACGTCATGTTGAGCTTACGATGAATGACAATTGGATTGCTGATCTTGCTTTATCCATTCATGTCCCATTTTCTGTGGTCAGTATGGAACTTGTATGTGATGCAAGTGCCTCATATCTGGGGTCATCGGCAAATGCTTCAGCGAGCACTTAGGAGATAGCATGGCGAAAAAAATACTCTGGACCGCTCGTGGTGTATTTATCATTTTTCTATGCGTCGTAGTTGCTGCGGTGTTGAAAAACAAGTGGAATGCAGAGCATGCAAAGACTCACCTGGATTATTCTTCAGATTTTGAATCTTTCCACTCTACTAATGGATTAGGTGTGGAGAACAAAGATCTACTGGCACCAGCAACAAATCGTCTATTTTGGACCGGTTACGGGCTAAGTCTTTTGCGTGATGCAGGAAGAGAAGTTCCCTCCCCGAAAGTTGAGGTCATCAAGGACTGGGCGGAAAATTCCACGGCACCATTAGCCATAACAGTAGCGCTGGTGTGTAAGGCTTTTGGTCCAGAGGGAAGATCACAGGTGCCCGAAGCATTATCAGGTCTTGGGCCACTGGATCAGACTCTGGATTCTCTTGTTCGAGAAATCTCGACTCCTGAAGGACAATTTGGGAATGCTACAGAAAGTATTGCCTGCCTTGACAGTTCAAGGTTAGATACCTTACGTTCAAGTATTAACAATAGAATTAACAATGACGCTGACCCTATTGTGCAACGCTACTTGGCATCGAAAGTTTTAGGAACATCAATTAGTCTTAAAAAAGTTCCTTCCCAAAATCTTTCAGGGTGTGGAGTATTTGAAGTAGCGCAATGGGCAGCGGAATATCTGAGCGCAGAGACAAAGAGTGATACACAATCTCTACAAGATTGCTCTGAAAATGCTTATCCAAATACAACAGAACCACAAATTACCGCCGTCTATCGTAGTGTTTTAGGAGACACCAAGCAGGTAAAGAAACTAGTTGATACCGTAGAGCAACGCATTGATCAATCAACGGGAACAATTTACGGGCATGTCAAAGTTACTGGCAGTTGGAAAAATGTTTTTGGGGTAGCAAAACTTGCTAATATTCGTGGTTCCAAACAACCAGAATGGATTTCCTCACTTTTTCCTCTGGAAAAATCAGTAGAAGAGAATTTGTCGGATGAGGATGCAGCTTTTGCAGCTGGGGCATGTTTGGCGGCCGAAGAAAAGGGATGTGAAAGCATAACTGAGCGTGCACGTAATTTTATTTCAACAAAAGTAACACAGGATTTCTTGATGAACGCGCCAGCGAATTGGGCAATGGCAGCTAACCTCGCCCGTGGTCTCGAAGTTCCTGTTGCAGATATTGTTCCCGCCAATATTGATGCC
>JBOFCS010000161.1:0-5458 GCA_051646185.1 Mycobacteriaceae bacterium
ATGCGCAATTGATGACAGAAGCTGGGGTATCACATCTTCGGATGGTTGCTACTTCGGCTACTCGGGATGCGAGCAATAGGGAAGATTTTTTCTCGATGACTCGTGAGGTACTTGGTATGGTGCTACCTGGCGCGCAGGCTGAGGTGATTTCTGGGGATGAGGAAGCTCGGTTGTCTTTTGCCGGTGCCATTGGGGATTTAGACCCAAGTCAAGGTCCTTTTGTGGTGGTGGATTTGGGTGGTGGCTCAACCGAATTGGTTCTTGGTTCGGTGGAAGATGGTGTTTTTGCGGCTTTTTCCGCCGATGTTGGCTGTGTGCGAGTCACTGAACGGTTTTTGCATTCAGACCCACCTACCGATGCCGAAGTTGCTGCGGCCCAAAATTTTGCGGCGGAGAAACTGGCGCAGGCGTTTGCGGCGGTTCCGGTGGAACATGCCCGCACCTGGGTGGGGGTGGCTGGTTCGATGACTACCTTGGCTGCGCTTGCGTTAAACCTTGATGTTTACGATGCAGAAGTTATTCACTTGTCACGCATGAGTTTTGACACCGTGTATGAGGTGTCAACAAAACTTCGGGAGATGACCAGGGCGCAGCGAGCCGAGCTGGGGCCAATGCACCCTGGCCGGGTTGATGTGATTGGTGGTGGGTCGGTGGTGACTGCTGAGCTGGCGCAGCAGATTGAGCAACGCTCACCTATTCGGGAGTTGGTGGTCAGCGAACATGATATTTTGGATGGGATTGCGCTCAGTATTCGGTAGGGTGGTAAGCCGCCCAGAGGCGGTGTATTAAGCTATACCAGATCCTAGTGATCGTTAGGCCCCCATAGCCCAATCGGCAGAGGCAGCGGACTTAAAATCCGTCCAGTGTGAGTTCGAGTCTCACTGGGGGCACCATAGAGGTTACAGAGAGCAGTCCCCGTCGAGGTAGGCGTCCCGCCGCCGGAGTGTTACGGTGGTTCTTTCGACCGCAAGAAGGTAGTGGGAAGCTTCCCTATCGATATAGGAGATAATGCTTGCAGCATTATCTATACCGTGAGCCACATTAAGAAGGATTAATGGTTCATGGTGAGCTATACGATTTCGAAGTTTTGATAGTTGACGTACTTTGTCTCTTAGTTGACGTCTTGCGCCTGAAAAATTGGGAAATGCTTTGTGTAGATATGCTCGCCATATCTCAACTTCGTAGTGGTATTTAGCATTTTGGTGGTTTCCTTTGTCTAGAAGTAACCCCCAAATACCTAAGGAAACCCCGCTAACAACTTCATCTCCGGTAGGCGTTCGCTGTATCCGCCCTTTGATTCTTTTAATATCGTTATCCAACTGTTGTTTGTGATTAGGGATGAGGCTGATAATCGGATCTTGTCCTTCGAGTAAGGTGTGCCAACCTACGGCTGATTCAATGTTGAAGTGATGGCAGATAGCCGAATTCATTGCATTTCGAAGTATCACTTCAGTAAAGGCAATGCTAGGTAGAAGTGCCGCTGCCAGACTGGTATCCCACATGTATAACCGTTTAGTAGCTGTATCAAGATTGCGTCCGAGAAGTACTTCCTGATGGTTGCTCAGGTAGGTTTTATATGCCTGGAACCTCGGCGTAGAAACAAGTTGTTCCAGGTTAAGATGTTGTGGGCACAAGCTCTGGCTCATATCAGGAAACTAGCAAAGCCACCCGATAAAAGCAGGCGCCCCGGTCGTCCACTTTTACAAGCGACCTGAACCGGGGCTAACAAGGTAACTGTAACAGGGCAACTACTTATAGTGCAATAGTTCGAGTTGACACACGAAGATGCTGAAGAAGTGGTGCACAGGCTTGGTGGTCAGCTTATTCAGCTGGCGGCCAGTTCTGGATGCGGGTTGATGCTGTTGAGGTGTTCTGTCAGTTTCTTACGTTCGATGACTAGCTCGTAGTGTGTTTGAAGATTGATCCAAAACTCTGGGGTGGTGCTGAAATATCGGGACAGGAGCAACGCGGTGCGTGGGGTGATTGCTCTGGTGCCCTTGACGATTTGGTTGATTTGGCGTGGGGGCACTGCCAATTCTCGTGCCAATTTATTTTGGCTCAGCCCAAACGGGATCATGAATTCTTCGGCGAGAATTTCTCCGGGAGGGATGGGCGCGAGGGTAGTCATGTGCTCTCTCCTTCCTTAGTGATAGTCGATCACTTCTATGTTGCTGGGTCCAGTGTTGTTCCAAGTGAAGCAGATTCGAAACTGATCGTTGATCCTGATGCTGTATTGGCCTCTTCGGTTTCCTGAGAGTTTTTCCAGGCGGTTGGCTGGTGGGACTCTCAAGTCATTAAGTTCGGCAGCAGCATGCATCATTGTCAGTTTTCTTAAGATGATCTTTTGGAGATCACCAAAGCTGTGTTCGCTATGTGTCACCCATAATTTCTCAGCACGCTTATCTGAGAATCCTTGGATCACAGAGCAACTATAACGTAATGCGTCATAGTTGACAAGGGGTCGTGTTGACTCATCTGAAGTACTGGTGAAGCGGGGACTATCAGCAGGATATGAAGGGTATTTGGTGATCAGGTTGTATCTGAGACTTGAGAAAGTTCGTAGCAGGCTTAGGCTGCTGCACCCAGCTAAGTACGGCCCGGTCTGGGACTACCTAGGCTTGGGAACAGCCACCACCCAAGGCGGATCTTGCTGGGTGCGATACTTGGCAAAGTCGTAGCACCATCCGGGGTGGCCAATTCAACCTCCGATGGTGAGAGCTGAAATGGGAGTTGCACAGGTGATTACCGGTGAGGTCAAAAGCAAGGTCGATGCGGTCTGGGATGCTTTTTGGACGGGTGGCATCTCGAACCCGCTGGAGGTGATGGAGCAGATTACTTATTTGCTGTTTATCCGCCGCCTTGATGAGCAACAGGCAGCGCAGCTGAACAAGGCGAATCTGCTGGGTGTTGCGGTGGTCGATAACCCTATTCCCGAGGGTAAAGACGAGCTGGGCCGTGACTATGAAGATTTGCGGTGGTCAGCGTTTAAGCATAAGTCGCCCGAAGAACTGTTTACTATTGTGGATCAGCGGGTGTTTCCGTTTATTAAAAACCTGGGGGCCGAGGGCTCTACGTATGCGCATTTTATGAAGGATGCTCGGCTCACAATCCCGAATCCGGGAATGTTGACGCGCGTGGTGGAACGTCTTAATGCACTTCCGATGGATAACTTGGATATTAAGGGCGATATTTACGAGTATCTGCTGTCGAAGATTGCTAGTGCTGGGCAAAATGGTCAGTTCCGCACCCCGCGCCACATTATTGACTTGATGGTGGCGATGATGGAACCCACACCGGGGGACACCATTGTGGACCCGGCTTCGGGTACTTGTGGGTTTTTGGTGGCTGCTGCGGAATATATGCGTAAAAACCATGCCGATGAGATCAATTCTGGTAAGGGCCGTAAACAGTTCCGCGAGGAAATGTTTCATGGTTTTGACTTTGATAACACCATGTTGCGCATTGGCTCGATGAATATGATGCTACATGGGGTGGAACAGCCGGATATCCGGTATCGAGATTCCTTGGCGGAAAATAATACTGAGGATGCGGAAAGCTATTCGATGGTGCTGGCGAACCCACCGTTTGCTGGTTCGTTGGATTATGAGAACACGGCAAAAGATTTGCAGCAGATTGTCAAAACCAAGAAGACGGAACTGCTGTTTTTGGCTTTGTTTTTGCGGTTATTGAAGCCTGGTGGCAGTGCTGCGGTAATTGTTCCTGATGGGGTGTTATTTGGAAGTTCTAAGGCACACAAGGACCTTCGTAAGATTTTGGTGGAAGACCATAAGTTAAATGCGGTGGTAAAGCTGCCTTCTGGGGTGTTCAAGCCTTATGCTGGAGTGTCTACTGCAATACTTTTTTTCACAAAAACTGAGGTGGGTGGCACCGATAACGTCTGGTTTTATGAGGTGCAGGCGGACGGCTATTCTTTGGACGATAAGCGCGCAGCGTTGCTTGATGAGGGCAAGCTGGGTGTGCAAGGGGAGGTGAAGGGTGATGAGCATGAGAAGAATAATCTGCCAGATGTTTTGCGCCGCTGGAAACTTAAGGACAAGTCGGAGAAAAAACGCGCTAGGACGGAGCAATCTTTCTGTGTTTCTAAAGAAGACATTGCGGCGCAGGGGTATGACTTATCTCTGAATAGGTATAAGGAAATAATTCACGAAGAAGTGGAACACCGTTCTCCTGATGTAATTTTGGATGACTTAGATATTCTGGAAAAAGAAATAGCCGACGGCATGGCCCAACTTCGCGAGATGCTGGCAGGTGGGACGAAGTGACCGCCTGGCCAATGGTAGAGCTGGGGGAGGTAGCGGAGTTTAGATACGGTAAAAGCTTACCCAAGCCAAAGCGGATGCCAGGAAACATTAGTGTCTATGGTTCTAACGGCATTGTTGGAACTCATAGCGAGGCGTACACGGGGGGTACAACTGTTATCATTGGGAGGAAAGGTTCCTTCGGAGAAGTTCATATGTCTTTGCAGCCATGTTGGCCGATTGACACTACGTATTATATTGACGCAGAAACAACCAAGGCTGATCTAAGATGGTTATATTATCGACTCAGTGCCTTGGGTTTAACCGAGCTGAATAGGGCAGCGGCTATTCCAGGTTTAAATCGCGAGGATGCGTATCGGCGGAAATTGCTGCTCCCTCCTCTTCCCGAACAGCGCCGAATAGCAGCAATTCTCGACCAGGCCGATGCCCTCCGTGCCAAGCGCCGCAAGGCTTTAGCTCAACTCGACGAGTTGACCCAGTCAATCTTCATAGACATGTTCGGCGATCCCGCAACTAATCCTATGGAATTTCCAATCTTTTCATTGAAAGATATTTCGTGCAGTAAAGGAGAGTATGGGGTAGGGTTGTCATCACGTCCATGGATGCCAGGGGACCCGAGATACATACGTATTACAGACGTAAATGAAGACGGAACTCTCAGTAACTTAAAGGTCGCGCCTGCGGGTACTCAGACTGAGTGGTCGAAAGCATTACTTAGTCATGGCGACTTGCTCTTTGCGAGATCAGGAGCCACGGTTGGCAAGACTTATCTTCATCTGGATGACAGTCAGCCTGCGGTCTTTGCGGGGTATTTAATTCGTTTCAAATTGGATAGTAAGAAAGTTTTGCCCGAGTATGTTTTTCGATACACAAAGTGTTCTTTTTATAAGACATGGGTAGATAGCAGCCAACGTGCAGTGGCTCAGCCAAATATCAATGCGCAACAGTATGGTGGGCTTCGGTTTGCGATCCCCCCTCTCCTGGAACAGCGGAAATTCGCCAAACAAATTGAGAGAATTGAAGCGATGGCCGCCCACCACCGCCAGGCCCTCACTGAACTTGACGCGCTTTTCTCTTCCTTACAATCCCGAGCATTCCGAGGTGAATTGTGACCACTCCCGCTTCTGTTTCGGTAATGCCATCCTGGCATGAATTTCTTACCCCCATCCTCCGGGTAC
>JBOFCS010000165.1:0-6915 GCA_051646185.1 Mycobacteriaceae bacterium
CAACATTGGTTGCCGTGTAGTACAAACGGCGCATCATATGCTGTGGGACGAGCCTTGCCAGATGGGTGGCCGCACCGAGCGCGCCTCGGTCAACTTCAGGTAATCCAAAAACTGCATCATCGGAAGCCACAATGACATCGGCATTGCCAACCAATCCGATGCCACCTCCGACGCAGAAACCATTAACTGCAACAACTACAGGCACTTCGCAGTTGTATACAGCGCTAAAGGCTGCTGCGCAGCCGTGATTAGCAGCGATGAGTGCGCTATATCCGGTGGTTGCTTGCATTTGTTTAATATCCACGCCGGCATTGAAGCCGCGTCCCTCAGCTCGCAGAATTACCACGTGGGTGGTGGGTTTTTTACCGGCACTCAGAACCGCTGCGGCGATGTCAAACCACCCTTGTGCGGGAACGGCATTCACTGGTGGATAGTTGATGGTGATGGCAACGACCCCGGGTTCAAGGGTTGTAGTGCTGATTGACATGGCGGTTTCCTTACTTCTCTACCGAACCAAGCGATTGCTTGGTAAGTTAGCACACTGAGCCCTGGTATAGGGAGAATTGGCGCTGAAAAGAGATTAAGTATGGATAGCCAGATAGACCTAGGTCTTGGTGATCAGGTGGTATTGATTACTGGTGGAGTTCGTGGTGTGGGGGCTGGTATCGCTAAAGTTTTCTATTCCCTGGGTGCACGGGTTGTTACCTGTGCCAGGCATCCGGCGTCCGACTTTCAGGAAGACCAAAAAGCGCTGACATTTATGGCTTGTGATATCCGCTCAGCTGAGCAGGTTGAGGAGATGATCACAAATATTGTTGACCGCTTTGGCCATCTGGATGCGCTAGTTAATAACGCCGGAGGTTCACCCTTTGCTCTGGCAGCTGATGCAAGCCCAAGGTTCCATAGTAAAATTATTGAATTGAATTTGCTTGCTCCGCTTCTTGTTTCGCAACTTGCAAATAAGGTCATGCAGCAGCAAGAAAACGGTGGGGCAATAGTCAATATTTCCAGTGTCAGTGGGGGACGCCCCTCGCCGGGAACTGCTGCCTACGGGGCAGCTAAAGCGGGATTAAACAGTCTAACATCGAGTTTAGCGGTGGAATGGGCGCCAAAGGTGCGCTTAAATGCCTTAGCAGTAGGCATGGTGCACACCGAACAGAGTCATCTGCATTATGGAGATGCTCAAGGTATTGCAGCTGTGGAAAAAACTATTCCTTTAGGAAAATTAGCTGAACCAAAAGATATTGGCTATAGTGCGGCTTTTTTAGCTTCGCCGCTTGCTTCCTATCTCACAGGTTCAACTATGGCTGTCCATGGCGGGGGAGAGAGGCCAGCATTCCTTCAATCTTTACAGATGATGAACGAGAATTAGGAGAAGAAGATGACTGGTATCTGCCAAGATCGAGTGGTAATAGTTACTGGAGCAGGACGAGGGATAGGCAGGGCGCATGCCTTAGCCTTTGCCGCTGAAGGGGCAAAGGTAGTTGTTAATGATATTGGGGTAGCGTTGGATGGTTCTGATTCATCCTCTAGTCCGGCGCAGCAGGTCGTTGATGACATTCACGCTCTGGGTGGTCATTCGGTGGCCAATACCGATGATATTGCCGACTGGGAAGGTGCTGCGCGGTTAGTCAATCAGGCCATTGAGTCCTTTGGTCGACTCGATGTTTTAGTCAACAACGCCGGTTTTATCCGGGACCGAATGCTAGCTAATCTCAGTGAACATGAGTGGGATGAAGTTATTAGAGTGCACCTGAAAGGCCATTTTGCTCCTTTGCGCCATGCCAGTGCTTATTGGCGCACTCAAGCTAAAGCGGGGGTACCAGTGGACGCCCGCATTATTAACACCAGTTCGGGTGCCGGATTGCAAGGAAGTATCGGACAGGGTAACTATGCAGCCGCTAAAGCTGGTATTGCTGCTATGACTTTGGTTGCAGCAGCTGAATTTAGCCGGTACGGGATAACAGTAAATGCGATTGCTCCGGCAGCTCGAACCCGAATGACCGAAGCTGCTTTTGCTGAAACGATGGCTAAGCCCAACTCTGGTTTTGATGCGATGGCTCCAGAAAATGTTTCCCCCCTTGTGGTGTGGTTGGGTAGTGCCCAGTCTCGAGAAATAACTGGACGAGTCTTTGAGGTTGAAGGGGGGATCATTGGTGTTGCGCAGGGGTGGCGGCATGGCCCGAGAGTAGATAAAGGTGATCGTTGGGAACCGGCTGAATTGGGTCTGGTAGTGCCAGATCTTTTAGCGGAAGCTCTAGTGCCAGAAGCAGTGTACGGTTCTTAGTATGGTTGATGCTGAGATGGCTAGGGTCGGTGTCGTTGCGTATATCAATGCTTTAGTTAGTCATAAGTCAGATGAAGTTCCATTCGCGGATAACTGCACCAGGACGGAGCTGGGGATCCGTAATGGTTTTTCGGGAAAGCATTTACGGCGCAGCCTTAATCGCGGCTTGCAGTATCGAGCAATTAAGGCGGTACGCAAACTTACCCTGCATGTTGATGGCGACACCGTGTACTCGCATTATATCGTTGATACCCGGTTTCCGGGCTTATC
This sequence comes from Mycobacteriaceae bacterium, assembly GCA_051646185.1. Lineage (GTDB taxonomy): Bacteria > Actinomycetota > Actinomycetes > Mycobacteriales > Mycobacteriaceae > JBOFCS01. The sequence continues at coordinate 2,558 of JBOFCS010000165.1, forward strand.
TGCTCAGGTAACAGAAGATTTTTATATCAACGAATCCGGCCAGATAGCGCATATCCGAGCGAAATTCAGAATTTTTTACACTAGTTTGCCCCCGGGGACAAACTAGATGCGCTCGATGATTGTTGCTGTTGACAGTGCGCCTCCAGCGCACATGGTGATCAACGCAGTTGCTTTCCCTGTTCGTTCAAGTTCGTGGAGTGCGGTAGTGATTAGACGAGAACCTGTACTACCCACCGGATGTCCTAAAGCTAATGCCCCGCCATTGACGTTAACTTTATTAAAATCAGGATTGTGGACTTGGGCCCAAGACAGAACAACCGAGGCAAAGGCTTCATTAATTTCGAAAAGATCTACGTCTCCTATTGTCATCCCAGCGTTGTTGAGGACTTTTTGTGTTGATTGAACGGGACCGTCAAGGTGAAACTCAGGTTCGGCACCTACTAAACACTGAGCGAGAATGCGCGCACGGGGAGTAAACCCAAGTGAAACAGCTTTTGCTTCATCCATGAGGAGTACTCCGGCGGCACCATCGGAGATCTGAGAGGAAGTTCCTGCAGTGTGTAGTGCGCCCTCCATCACTGGTTTAAGTTTTTCTAACCCTTCGATAGTGGTATCGCGTAGACCTTGGTCGCGGGTAATCTCCAAAATTTCACCAGTTTTGTTGCCTTCTTTGTCAATCTGAGGGGCCAAGACTGGCAGGACTTCGCGGGTGAAACGCTCTTGTTCCCATGCCTGTTTTGCTAATTGTTGGGAGCGGACGCCGAGTGCGTTGAGATCTGCAGAGGTAAGTCCTCGGCGTTGAGCGATCCGTTCAGCTGCTTCAAATTGATTAGGAAGATCGATATTCCAACTTTTGGGACGCCGAGGTCCAGACTGATCGCCAACATTCGCACCGAGTTGCACTCGACTCATGGATTCAATTCCGCAAGCAAGTCCAACATTGATAGCACCGGTGGCGATTAATCCAGCGATGAGGTGGCTGGCTTGTTGGGCTGATCCACACTGACAATCGATGGTTGAGGCGCCGGTGGTCCAGGGCAAGTTAGCGTGTAGCCAGGCAGTTCGGGTGATGTTATTAGATTGTTCGCCAGCTTGAGTGACGCAGCCGCCGATCACCTGTTCGATAGCGGAGGGTTCGATACCGGTTTTGCTAATGATTCCGTTCTGCAAAATGCCAAGCAATTCAGCGGCATGCAAACCGGCTAACCAACCACCTCTTTTGCCAATTGGGGTACGAGTAGCTTCAATGATAACGGGATTGCCCACAGCGGACTCCTTCCTGAGAGTATTAAAAGTAGAACACGTTACTATTTATTTGCAAGAACTGCCTTTAATCTTCCTGTAATTACCTTTAAGGTTTATAAATTCTGTGCTTCAATATATATAGAACATGTTATAGCTTTATCCGTATTTCAAGGTTTAGGAGTTGTACCGTGGCTGCACCCTCATGTCCAGTAGGGCCGTCCTTCCCGGCGGGTTTTGATTTTACAAATCCCGATCAGGATGTGCCGGTTGCAGAATTAGCGGAACTGCGCAGGGTGGCTCCAATTTGGTGGAATGCTCAGCCCAAAAATGTTGGTGGGTTTAATGATGAAGGTTACTGGGTGGTGACCAAACATGCAGATGTTAAAGAAATATCACGGCGCAGCGATATCTTCTCCAGTTGGGAAAATACTGCCATTGTGCGGTTTCAGGATGACATTCCTCGCGAGGCAGTGGAACTCCAGCGATTCATCTTGCTGAATCAAGATGCACCACAGCATACTAAAACAAGAAAACTTATATCGAAAGGTTTTACTCCCAGATCTATTGCGGCTTTGCATGATGAACTGCACCGGCGTGCTGAAGCGATTGTGAAAGAGGCGGCGGCAAAAGGTAGTGGAGATTTTGTTATTGATGTGGCATCTGAACTGCCACTACAGGCGATTGCTGACCTCATAGGAGTTCCCCAGCGTGATCGTAAAAAAATTTTCGACTGGTCCAATGAGATGACGTCTTACGATGATCCAGATTTTGAAGGAGACCCGGTTCAAGCCTCAGCGGAAATTCTTGGTTATGCCTATGCTATGGCTGAAGATCGCAAGAAGTGTCCGGCGAAAGATATTGTTACCGATCTTGTTCATGCCGATATTGATGGTAATGCACTGAGTCCAGAGGAATTTGGTTTTTTCGTCCTTGTTCTTGCCGTAGCTGGTAATGAGACCACAAGAAACGCAATTACCCATGGGATGGTGGCATTTTTAGATAATCCCGAACAGTGGGAGATTTACAAAAAACAACGCCCAGAATCTGCTGCTGATGAAATTGTTCGCTGGGCGACTCCGGTCACTGCCTTTCAAAGAACTCTTACTGAGGATTTTGCGCTTAACGGTGCGCAGATGAAAAAAGGCGATCGGGTAGCCATGTTTTATCGGTCAGCAAATTTTGATGAGGAGGTATTTGATAACCCAGATACCTTTGACATTATGCGCAGCCCTAATCCGCATGTTGGTTTTGGTGGAACGGGTGCACACTACTGTATTGGAGCAAATCTGGCGAGGATGGAAATAAACCTGATGTTTAACGCTATTGCCGACTTTATGCCAAATATTTCTCGCCTCGGTGAGCCTAAAAAGATGAGATCGAGTTGGCTTAATGGTATTACTGAATTTCCTGTCTCATATCAATAAGTCAAGAATTAAGATTTGCTCTTTTTTGTCTAGAACAGATGAAGATAGTTCTCCTATTTGTTCAAAGTGCCAAAATATGTAAGCGGATATTGCTACCGTCTTGGCTAATATCCATTCCAGATTAATGGAGTGGTCCGGATCGGATGGGAGTTTGGTATGCGCAGTCATATAGCTAGGTCATCGGTACTTTTTCTCTTTGCTAGTTCAGCTTTGGGTTTGTCTCCGGCTCTATCGGTCGCGGATCCGGTGAATGGATGTACTGGTGTAGCTGGAGCAGTAAGTTCATCTCCTGATCCTGCAATAAGTTCCGCAGTGGGAAATAGTGGTCAAGTGGCTGCAGCGGGTGATATTGGCACTGGAAGCAGTGGCAATACCAGTGCAGGTGATGCAGGTTCGGGAAATTCAAATAATGGTGTTGGTGATATTTCCAACGGAAGTAGTGGAAATAATAGTGGTAGTGGGCTCATTATCATCAATATCAATCTTTTCAGTAATCTCTTCAACGGCAGCGCGAATGGTATTTTAGCTGGCACTGGTAATGGCAATTTGAGCAATGACCTCAATGGCAATTTAACCGGTAATAATAATGGCTCAGCAAATGCCAATGGCTCAGCTAATGCCAGTGGTAATGGGAATGGCAATCTCAATGGAAATGGCAGCGGATCTGCAAATGATTCAGGCAATGGAAACTTATCCAATGGCAATGGAAACGGTAGTGGAAATGACTGTAGCGGTAATGGAGCCGGGCCTAACGGTCATGAGAGCGGAAACTCCATTGCCAGTGATAACGGCAATGGAAACGGCTCGTCAAACGGTACTGGTAATGGCAACGGTTCAACATCAGGCTCGGGTTCTGGGTCCAGCGTGGGTACCGGAAGTAATAACGGGAGTGCAAACGGTAATGCTGGACAGAATATGCCTGGCTCAGATGTATGGAGCTGGATAATAAGCCAGTTATTGCCTGCTGCAAAATAATGAAGAGCTAAAAGAGTTTTTAGGGAGCTGGACGGGCCGTGGCTAGAGCCCGATCCAGCTCCCAGAAAGCTCTGAGTGAAACAATTTTCCCTTCATCATTGACCCGATAGATAAATACACCATCAGCATTGATGATTTGCCCGCTGATTGTAGTGCTAATGGTGCCAATATTTGCAACTTCATTGCCACAGGCAAAAGAATCAGTGATAGTAAAGTTAATGTTTTTGGTAAGGGCTACCGACATATCCCAAAATGCTGCGATACCACCAAGGCCGTGGTGCCCTTTACCTTCTGGATCAAACCCTGAGGGTCCAACGGGGTCTTCGACTACAGCGGTATCGGCAAATAAGCTGAGCCACTGTTCTTTCTGCTTATTCTTAACCGCAGACATAGATTTGGTAGCCGCGCTCCTGGCTGGATGCTGATTATTTGTGGTACTCATTTTTCGATGTACTCCTCACTAAATTTTTTGATTGACGCTTTTTTATCCTCAATGTCACCATCAAAGCTGATACCATCAAAAATCCAGGGCATAGTGATAATGTCAGTGACTCCCGCTTCTTCTAGCTGTTGGTATCCCGCTTTACCGAAGCGATCAATACAGACCACCTGAATTTCGAAAGGCAGTTTTTCTCTACCATATTCGGCTCTAAATTTATTTAGTTTGGCAATAACTTTTACTAAATCGTCGTAGCCGATCATTGCGCTAGTCCA
>JBOFCS010000178.1:0-6600 GCA_051646185.1 Mycobacteriaceae bacterium
CAATGGTCGACCAGCTCAACAACCGCCCCCGCAAAACTCACGGATTCCGCACCCCTCGTGAGAAACTCAACGAACTCATCAGCAGTGTTGCGTTAGCTCCTTGAAACCGCCATGTGTTCTCGAATCGGATTGTGGGGTATTCCATGGGTTCACGGATGACCTCAGACTTGGCTGTTACAGCATTGCAATGCGCGGTTAATGCTCGTGGGAAAACCTCTCGTGGGGTGATCGTGCATTCGGATCGCGGGTCGCAATTTCGGTCTAAAGATTTCGTTAAAACATTGTCCTGCAATGGTTTAACGGGTTCGATGGGCAGGGTTGGGGCGTGTGGTGACAACGCAGCGATGGAATCGTTTTTTGCTTTATTGCAGAAGAATGTGTTGAACGCTCAGCGGTGGGAAACACGCCAAGAATTGCGGTTAGCGATTATTTGGTGGATTGAAAGTATTTATCATCGTCGTCGGCGGCAGCGGGCCCTGGGTAAGAGCACCCCAGTTGAGTACGAAAGAATAAATCAAGCCGCAATCGCGGCTTGAACCACTATTAAATTGTCACCTAAACCTTCAGCAGTCCCACATCCTTCCATCAGGATGTCCACCAAACCGGGTCAACCCCAAGTCGAATGCCACACCAAGGTTGTTACTGTAGAGGACATCGTTGATGGTGGGTTCCGCGTCGCGGAGTCCTAGACCTTTGCTGGCGCTTCCTTGAGGGTCTAGATCAATGACGAGCACTTTTTATCCAGTTCAGCGAGTGCTGCTGCTAGTGCCAGAACAGTGGTGGTTTTCCCTACCCCGCCTTTTGATTCAGAACCGCTATAACAGGTGTAAACATAAAAACAAGAATACAAGAAAGAATGTTAGCATGTAAACAACAAGGTGAACCACCTATTTAGGTAGTTTCAAAGATCCCACCACAAAAGTTTGGTGTTAGTTGGCGTCTTCCAACTTCTTTATCCGAAGTTCCAAATCAGCCAAAGCACCAACGAGATCAGTGACAAGTGTTTCCGGGGTAAGTCCCGCAAGATCTATAGCGGTACGGACGACATAGCCCTCTCTGATTCCGGTAAGAAATGCATGAGTGGTTGTTGCCTCTGGCGTAAGCGTGCCTAAGCATGCGTCTACTAGTTTGAGAAATAAATCAGAAGTTAACTCTTCAGGGGTTCCCATGTCTACACTTCCTTATCTGATGTAAGTATTTACTTCTGGTCAATCGGTGAATATGGTGGGTGTATGGCTACATCGAAAAAGTTGATTGCGTCACTATGTTTACCCGCTACGCTTGCGATTGCAACTCTAACTCCTGTTTCAGCTTCAGCTTCCCCGGTCCCTGCTATTTCATCTCCTGGACCGATGAAAACTATTAACTGGGACAACGTTATTAGAGTGACTGGAAGTTATTTGGAGTGTATGTCCGTGAGGATGAGATATTACGCTTTTATCCTTTCGCTGTTTGCGTAGCATCGGGAAGAGCATGGGTACTAGTAGTTATTGTCCCGTAGTGAGATTCACTCACGAGAAAATCAGTTTGTAGGCAAAGGGTTTAACTGCATGGCATGCTTAGCAAATAATGACCCACTGTGAAAGTCGTTTTGCGCGAGATAATTCTAGGTGTCGCCGTATTCCTCTTGCTCAGGCGCGGGCTCTCTGTTAGACTGCTTCAACAGCCCGCTACGCGAATTGCTTGGCTAATTGATGCTTAAATTTCCCCTTAGGCGAACATTTTATTACCAGAGAATTGCAATCTGGTGACCGTACGATACAAGTAGTTATTGGTAAACCGATGCCTTCTGAAGAACTTGCGGGGGACTACTCCTGTCCCTTTACAGTTACAGGTTTTGATGATGAACCCTGGAGTGCTTTCACTGGGGGAACGGACGGCGTTCAAGCTCTCGTTCTAGCCTTGGCGATGATTGGTTCACGACTGCAATACGAGGATAAAACAACACCCCTCACTTTCCTCGGTGATACCTATCTGAGCTTCTTAACCATTGCGGAAAGTACCTCAAATACGGATACGTATTCCGTGACTTGGGACTGCTGCAGGTTGAGGTGACTCCGCCAAACTATGGAGAAAACTATGGAGGTGGGCAGATGAAGGAATTGCCAGACGGAACACGAATAGGACTACGGGAGGGAAGTAGCTCTGGTGGACCTACTATCGATATCAAGTATCCAGATGGAACAAAAGGAAGGGTACATATCCGATGAGTAATCTCGAGAAAAGCTCTATCGAGAAAGTTAAAGACTTGGTTCTGGGTGATTCGTTTCATTATGGTGAGTTTGAGTTGGGTTGGGTGCATTCACACGCGATGAAGTTTTTTGGTCCTGAAGAGATTCGGGTTGCAGTGCTTCAGATCGTGGAAAGTTTGTTACGCGAAAAGCTAACGGAAATTCGTATTTACGCTGGAAAAGTGGGTGATATTTCGCGGTGGACCACGGATATTGATGAATCTCTTGCGCTTATCAATGAAAAGTATTTAATTGTTGATTCCCTAGAATGGGACTACATGTGCTGGATGATTAACACCGAGTTAGGTAATGAGCGGGCACGATTAGCAGAACCAGAAACCTGTTGAATCCCAAGCGAATAGCTTAAGTAATAGCTAAGGCTTTTCCTCAGCGAATGTTTGAAATAGTTTTGTTCAGAAAGTCTGTTGTGAGCCGACTTTCGATATTAGTACTGGAATAGCTCCTTACCCTGCAGCAGCACCCGAATGTGGATATTGGTATGTAAATCTAGGACTCATAGACCTTAACTACATTATCAGAGAAGGTCATACGGCAGGAATATCTCAGATATAGATACCTTAAAAATAAACTTAACCGATGAGCGAGTGCGCAGCGTCTCACATGGGTTCATTCTGGAGATTGCACTGGAAAAATCTTTATTAACTGTTGAAACAAGCATTCATATCAGTTCGGAGGGTAGCCCTTTAACTATTGTGAAACCGGGTAACGCTAATGGCCTAGAAAAACTGATCAATAGAATTGTCGTACAGGCAGTGTTGATACAAATTCTGGTCTGACCATATCTTTTGATGAGGGACTAGAGTTGTTTATCCCTAATTCAGATGATTGCGAATCGTGGAACATCGCAACCAGCAAGGGAGTAAGTCTTGTATGCGGACCAACAGGAAACATCACAAACTGGAGTTAGCTAACACTCGCTAGAAACTGCTGGAATGATATTCCTACACCCCACATACCAGGCAGCTCCAATAAATCTCACAGCTCAGGCCTGCGGCCTTGATTATTGAAAGCTATTCTCCGAAATTATCCTTCAAAAGGATGGGTAGAGTTGTTACTAAAAACTCTACTTCACGTAGAATGTAAAGGTTATTGAATAATGTTGAATACCAGCGTAATAAGTGATGAAACCTGGGATATTGTGGTCAATATGACTACCGCCGCTAGGGAAGTTGATGGGCGTAGCTTCATTGCCGGTGTTCGCAGTGGAGTAGGCGATGAGACTTTTGATAGCCCATTTGTTCAGACCCTTTTGCTTCTACACGCACAGGTACGGGAGATTTGTAATGAAGATTTCACTACAAATACCGATCCTTGCCAACTGGAAATAACAACAAGCAATCTAGACCCACCACAGTTCCAAGCGCTAACCTAGAACCATGAGTGAAAACTTCCCAGCTCCTCGACTCACACTCACCGACTCCCAATGGCGACAGCGACTCAACCCTGCTGAATACAAAATTTTACGACAAGCAGGCACCGAACCAGCTTTTGTTGGGCAATACACAAACACCACCACCGTTGGTATCTACCGCTGTCGAGGCTGCCAATCCGAACTATTTCGTAGCACTGAAAAATTTGAATCACATTGCGGATGGCCATCCTTCTTTGATCCACAACACTCTGATTCAGTCATTCTGCGGGCAGATAACTCACTCGGGCATAAACGCACCGAAGTCCTATGCGGCAACTGCCACAGCCATTTAGGTCACGTATTCACCGGAGAGGGCTACCCCACCCCCACCGACAAACGATATTGCATCAATTCCCTATCGCTTACTTTTGAGCCTGCTAGTGCAGCTGAAGAATGAAAGATAAACAAGTATGGTAGTTGCTAGTTGTTCCGAATAACGGAACGAGAAAACGGGAGAATCGTATGAGTGAGCAGCAGCAACCAGATCCCTTCAGTAAAACCGCGCCTGAAACTCCGAGCTCTTACCCACCACCACCACCTGCAACAGGTGTCTACCAACCACCACCCCCACCACCTGCCGGTTTCTATCCCCCACCACCGATCGGGGCTTACCCCAGTTATACCGGAAATAACCCACCAATGACCCCACGAAATGGCCTCGGCATCGCAGCGTTGGTGCTGGGAATTATTTCTATTGTGATGTTCTGGTTTTTTGGAATTGGTGTTGCCCTCGGAATCACCGCCGTTATTCTGGGATTCCTCGCCCGAAGGCGAGTAAAAAAAGGGGAAGCAAACAACGGTGGCGTAGCCCTAGCAGGAATTATCACCGGAGTTCTAGGCTTTATAGCCGGAGTTGTTTTCATAGGATTCTTCGTTTGGGTCTTCAAAGAAGCAGGCATTAGCGATCTCGGCAATTGCTTAGAAAAAGCTGGGAACAACCAATCTGAGATAGACAAATGTGAAAATGAATTTAGTGATCGAGTGAACACTCGCTTTGGTGTAACCATCACTGAAACTCCCTAGCAAACTATTCATTTTGCTGATAGCACTTGTCAGTTCAGCAAAATAATGGAGAACCCACTATCCTTGTCGCTATGGTGCTGCCGAAGATCCTTCTTAAAACAGTTGCAATCTCCTGCTTATTTTTCTTCGGCGGCGCTATAAGCACTGCTCATGCTGAAACCGGGCCTGATGTCTCGTCCTGGCAACATCCGAATAATTCGTCGATCAATTGGTTTGACGTTAAAGCCTCCGGCCAGGATTTTGCCATGGTCAAAGCCACCGAAGGGCTGTCGTACATCAACCCTTATTTTGTAGCGGACTCCATCGGCATGCGCGTTGCCGGGCTTTCTCGCGCGGCCTATCACTACGCCAATCCCAGCCTCCCGGCTGAACCCCAAGCTGCATTCTTTGCCGCTGTCACCCTAGGTATGAATGGTTACGGGGATCTACCTGCTGTTCTGGACCTGGAAACCACTGGCGGGCTCAACCCGCAGGATCTCATCAACTGGACTCACAACTACCTCAACACTGTCCGCATACTCACTGGACGAACACCCATCATCTACACATATCCGGCGTTTTGGCGTACAGCAATGGCCAACACCAACGCATTTAGCAATTACCCCTTATGGATCGCCGACTACAACGGCAAAGACCAGCCCGGACCGCTACCCGGCGGCTGGGATAGTTGGGCATTCTGGCAGTACACCAGCAAGGCTCACATACCTGGTATCCCCACCGCAACAGATATGAATGTTTATAGCGGAAGCCAAGGTTCTCTAGCCTCCTACTCACGTTCTTAATGCTTTCACCCCAAGGAACTTTTAGGGCAAAGACGCAATAAGTGCATCCAGTTCCACTCGCGGACCCGTAAAAAACGGAATCTCTTCCCGCACATGCAACCTGGCCTCGGTTGCCCGAAGATCTCGCATAAGATCAACAATCCGGTGCAACTCAGGAGCTTCAAAAGCAAGAATCCACTCGTAATCACCAAGCGCAAAAGAACTTACGGTGTTCGCCCGAACATCTTTGTACTCCCTAGCCGCTTTCCCATGATCGGCAAGCATCTTACGACGTTCGTCATCTGGCAGTAAGTACCACTCAAGTGAGCGGACGAACGGATAGACACAAATATAATTCCCTGGTTCTTCACCAGCAAGAAAAGCTGGGATATGACTTTTATTAAACTCTGCTGGTCGATGCATTGCCACATTGCTCCACACCGGAGTACTGGCTTTGCCTAGCAGGGTTTTACGACGAAAGTCAGTATAAGCTGCCTGTAACTGCTCAACATGTTCGGCATGGAACCACACCATGAAGTCCGCGTCTGCCCGGAACCCCGCAACATCGTAAATACCACGAACTACCACATCGCGCTCAGCTAGACCGGCAAAAAAATCTTGGGCCTGATCAGTAATTTCAGCACGATCCTCGCCGAGGACACCGGGACGAATCTGAAACACTGAGAACATCAGGTAGCGGATTGTGGAGTTCAGTTCTGCGTAATCAAGACGTGCCATAGTCTTATCGTGCCACCCAATCAATAATCTGCGTAGCAGCGGCCCGCCCAGAAGCAATACAAGCGGGAACCCCCACCCCTTCCATCATCGCTCCAGCAACTGCAATTCCCCTAGGAAGATGTGCTTTTATCTGGGACACACAGTGGTCATGCCCGACACCGTACTGAGGAAGTCCACCAGGCCAACGCTGCACCACCGCATCAACTGGATGCAGCTGGGTCCCGCTAACTATGGCTAGATCTTCCAATGCATAGGCAATTAAGTCGTTATCACCGGAATCCACAATGCCCGACTCGCCAAATCGCCCAAAGGACACCCGCAGCAAAAAATGTTCCCGGTCCAAATGTGACCATTTATTAGTTGATAGCGTAAAAGCCTTGGCCCGCAAATCTTCTCCTGTTGAAATAAGGATGCC
>JBOFCS010000183.1:0-35933 GCA_051646185.1 Mycobacteriaceae bacterium
GGTCGAGGTAATACGCTCTTGCAATTCACCCATCTCATCAGCCAAAGTTGGCTGATAACCCACAGCTGAAGGCATCCGACCCAGAAGGGTCGAAACCTCAGAACCAGCCTGAGTGAAACGGAAGATGTTGTCAATGAACAACAATACGTCCTGATGCTTCTCATCTCGGAAATATTCAGCCATGGTCAGCGCCGATAGAGCAACCCGCATACGAGTCCCTGGAGGCTCATCCATCTGACCGAACACCAGCGCGGTGTCCTGCAGAACGCCCATCTCTTCCATTTCTAGATGGAGATCGGTTCCTTCACGGGTACGCTCACCAACACCGGCGAAAACGGAGGTTCCAGAGAACTCCCGCGCAATACGGGTGATCATTTCCTGGATTAGAACCGTCTTACCTACACCGGCACCACCAAAAAGACCAATCTTTCCGCCCTTAACATAAGGGGTAAGCAGGTCAATAACCTTAATGCCTGTCTCAAGAATTTCTGTCTTGCCTTCAAGCTGATCAAAGGCTGGTGGTTTACGGTGGATACCCCACTGCTCGCCATCGCGACCCAGACCTGGAGTGTCTAAACAGTCACCCAAAGCATTAAAGACATGGCCTTTAACAATATCTCCAACGGGCACCGAGATTGGGCGACCACTATCGGTTACCGGGGTGCCACGAACCAAACCATCGGTTGGCTGCATCGACACCGTACGAACAAGATTGTCACCAAGATGCTGGGCAACCTCAAGAGTGAGAGTCTTGGCCACCGAAGCAAGGGAAACTTCGGCGTGTAGAGCATTAAAGAGTTCGGGAACAGCACCCCGCGGAAATTCGACATCCACGACGGGACCGATGACCCGCACGACACGGCCAGCGGTTGCACTGGCCCCGCCGATCTTGCTTTCAGTTACTGCTGCGGTCATTGCTTAGTCACTTCCTGCGCTTGCGGACAACGCATCCACGCCACCGACGATTTCGCTGATTTCCTGGGTGATTTGTGCCTGACGAAGTTGATTAGCCTGGCGGCTTAAGGTATTAACCAATTCGTTGGCGTTATCTGTTGCTGCCTTCATTGCGGTTCGGCGAGCAGCCGATTCTGACGCTGCTGCGTCAAGAAGCGACGAGTAAATACGGGTGCTGACGTACTTCGGAAGAAGCGCGCCCAGCAATGTCTCTGGCTCCGGCTCAAACTCATAGTCTGAGCTTGGTCCATGAGAACCATTGGACAACATGTCATCACCGAGATCGATATTCTCTTCGTGAATCTCAACCTCCAAAGGTGCAATCCGGCGAACCTCTGGAAGCTGAGTGAGCATCGAGACAAACCTGGTGTAAACAATATGAAGCTCGTCTACCCCCTCAGTGGTTCCTTCACCATTATAGGCCGGTACCTGAGTACCAGAACCAGCCATAAACAGCTCAACAAGGTGACGGCTGGCCTTAGCGGCATCACTGTAATGCGGCTGCTGCGAGAAACCAGTCCATGCCGCCGATACTTCACGCCCACGGAAAGTGAAGTACCCCAAGCCTTTTTGCCCTAAGACAAAAATAACCGGTTCTTTACCCTCGCTGATCAGCAACTGGCACAGCTCGTTTGCCTCTTTGAGCACATTTGAGTTGTAGCCACCACACATACCCCGGTCACTGGTCACGATCAAAACGCCAGAGCGCTTGGGCTCTGCACGCTCAGTCAGTAAGGGATGATCAAGCGATCCGGATGCACTCGCCAAAGCTGAAAGTACCTTGGTAATTTCCTCAGCATATGGCTTTGACGCCGCAACTCGAGCCTGCGCCTTAGTGATACGCGAAGTGGCGATAAGCTCCTGCGCCTTTGTAATCTTTTTGGTCGAGTTGACCGATTTTATGCGTGAGCGCAGCTCACGAATGCTAGCCATTCGTCAGTCACACTCCCTTCGCTCGGCTTGTCGTTGGCTGGATTATCACTTGCTGACAGTCTTCTTCTTAACGGTCACTGTTTCCTGGCTAACGTCGTCAGCGTCAAGTACATCTGCCTGAGCTTCATTTACTAGCCGACTTCCATCAGCAGCAATGAAACCTTCTTTGAACTTGTTAGTCGCAGCAACCAGCGAGGCGATATTGCTATCAGAAAGTGCACCACCACCAGCAATGTCAGTGTAGACAGCAGCAGCATTGCGATGTAAATCCTCAAGAAGCTCGGCCTCAAAACGCCGAACATCAGCAACAGGGACGGAGTCATAGTGACCCTCACCAGCGAGGAAAAGCGAAACAATCTGATCTTCCACCGCTACCGGGCTGAATTGATCCTGCTTAAGCAGCTCAACCCAGCGGGCGCCACGCTCAAGCTGAGCCTTCGAAGCATCGTCAAGGTCAGAAGCGAAAGCAGCGAAAGCCTCAAGTTCACGGTACTGAGCGAGCTCCAAACGCAATGAGCCAGAAACTTTCTTCAAACCCTTGGTTTGAGCAGCACCACCAACACGGGAAACTGAAATACCCACGTTAATGGCCGGGCGGACGCCCTTGTTAAACAAGTCGGATTCGAGGAAGACCTGACCGTCGGTAATCGAAATAACGTTGGTAGGGATGAACGCAGATACATCATTTGCTTTAGTTTCGATAATTGGAAGACCGGTCATCGAACCTCCGCCTAGCGCATCGGAAAGCTTTGCGCAACGCTCCAACAAACGGGAATGTAGGTAGAAAACATCACCTGGGTAAGCCTCGCGACCTGGTGGTCGGCGCAGTAAAAGCGAAATTGTGCGGTAAGCCTCAGCCTGCTTGGTCAAATCATCAAAGACGATGAGTACATGCTTGCCCTGATACATCCAGTGCTGGCCGATTGCTGAACCCGTATATGGGGCAAGCCATTTGAAGCCTGCTGAGTCCGAGGCAGGAGCAGCCACGATGGTGGTGTATTCCATAGCCCCAGCTTCATCAAGAGCTGCTTTCACGCTGGCGATCGTTGAACCTTTTTGACCAATGGCAACGTAGATGCAACGGACCTGCTTGTTAACATCCCCGCTCTCCCAGTTAGCTTTCTGGTTCAAGATGGCATCGATACAAACCGCAGTTTTACCAGTCTTACGGTCACCAATAATCAGCTGACGCTGTCCTCGACCAATGGCTGTCATCGCATCAATTGCTTTAATACCGGTTGCCAATGACTCTTCGACTGGCTGACGTTCAAGAACCGATGCAGCCTGAAGTTCAAGCACACGATTTTCTTCAGAAGCAATCTCGCCAAGGCCATCGATAGGCTGACCCAGCGGATTCACTACGCGCCCAAGGAAGGCGTCACCGACGGGCACCGAGAGCACATCACCGGTTCGCTTAACTTCCTGACCTTCGGCGATTGTCTCGTAATTACCCAGGATGACGGCACCGATTTCCCGGTCGTCGAGGTTCAGGGCAACACCAAGAACACCGCCGGGGAATTCCAGCAGCTCATTGGACATCGCTGAAGGAAGTCCGCTGATATGCGCAATGCCATCACTAGTGTCTGTTACCAGACCAACCTCTTCGCGTGAGGCCTCCGGGGAGTAGCTCGAAGTGAAATTCTCAATCGCACTACGGATCTCATCGGAGGAGATCGTCAGCTCCGCCATAATTCTGCCTGCTCTTCCTGCGTGTTCTTGGATATCGGATCTACTGAAATTAGGTGTTTGGTGACTTGCGTTTTGTCGCTACTGCAAGTTCTTACGTAAAGCGGCGAGCCTGCCCGCAGTGGAACCATCAATCACTTCGTCGCCGACGCGAATGACAAGACCACCAACAAGCTCAGGTTTCACTTCAACATGCACTGTTACTTTGCGCCCATAGGTGCGTTCTAGCATCTGAGAAAGCTTGGTCTCCTGCTCAGCAGTCAGTATCACAGCACTGCTGACTCTGGCTACTGTCTGATCACGCTGAGCCGCAGCCAGATTTGAAAGTGAATCAAAAGCATCAGCCGGAGCATTCACCGACCGACTCACCGCCTGGGAAGCCAAAGCGACAGTAATTGCCGTCACCTTGCCGTAGAGCAAGGTAGCTAAAAGCTCACGCTTTCTTGCTGCACCCTGTGCACGATCGGAGAAAACCTGCTCGAGCTCGGTATTTCCGGCAACAATTCTGCCCAGACGGAAAAGCTCATCCTCAACGGTATCCAACTGTTGTTGCTCAGCAGCGGCCTGCAGAAGTGACTCTTGGCCCAGTAATTCAAGGGAATTAACCAAATCTGAAGGCTTTGACCAGCTTTGCGCCACAGCCGCATTAAGCACGGCAAAGGTACTTGTAGATACCTTGTCGGTAAATACCCTGCTCACTACATCAGTCCGCGCTGAAGCAACAGCCGAAGAATCACCTAGCGCAACTCGAAGAGTGCGTTCGGAGTCAAGGACCTCAACCACCGAAAAGAGCTCAGCTCCGGTTTGTGCCGCAGCTGCTGTCTGTTCGACTGCCCCAGCGATGGCAGCCTGCAGCGCACTACGTGTCTTCGCTAGTGCATCCCGGCTTGCTGCGTACATATGACTCACTTCCCTTGTGCTGAGGACGTGGAGTTGAATGCCGAAGAATCAAGCTCAGCCAGAAAGCGATCCACCGTTTCAGTGCGCTTAGCGCTTTCCGAAAGTGATTCACCGATGACCTTTTCGGCAAGATCTACAGCGGTACGGCCAAGATCTGAACGAAGTTCGGCAACAATCTGCTGCCGCTGGGCAACCAGTTGTGAGTGACCTGAGGCCACAATGCGATCGCTTTCCTCTTGCCCCTTGCTCTTGAGTTCAGCAATAATCTGCTGACCCTGGGCACGAGCTTCCTCTCGGATTTGAGCAGCCTCTGTTCGAGCCTGCGCTAGCTGTGTTTTGTACTGCTCAAGCAAAGCCGAAGCCTCTGCCTGAGCAGCCTCGGCACGCTGGATTCCACCCTCAATTTTTTCGGTGCGCTCTTCTAAAGCCTTCTGCGCCTGAGGAAGAACAAACTTCCAGAACACAAGACCTACAACAACAAGCGCAACGAGCGACCAGACAATGTCATAGGTGGCTGGTAGCAGTGGATTATGGCTTTCCTCCTCTGATGCGAGGAGAATCATCGTGGTATTCATCGCGGCTTAGGCGAAGATGAAGCCGGCAACGAGGCCGATCAGAGCCAGCGCCTCGGTAAATGCGATACCAAGGAACATGGTGGTACGAAGTTGACCGGCAAGCTCAGGCTGACGTGCAGTGCCCTCAATGGCCTTACCAACAACGATGCCTACACCGATGCCAGGACCGATAGCGGCCAAGCCGTAACCGATCGCACTGGCGTTTCCGCTGAAGGTTTCTTTCGCAGCGAGTGTCTCCGCGAGGTAGCTCATGTCGTACTTCCCTTTCTGGTTGGCCCGCCACCGGGATCGGTGAGCGAGTCAGTTTGTGGTCAAGCAGTTGGACCAGTTAGTGCTCTTCGGCATGAAGAGCAAGATCTATATACACCGCAGTAAGCAAAGTAAAGATGTACGCCTGTAAGAAAATAACCAGGAGTTCAAAGAAAGTGAACGCCACACCACCGATAATGGATGGCAAACCAAAGACGAAGGTCCAGGACTCGGTGGTGAAGAAAAAGTACTGGGTTGCGCTGAAGAACAGTACAAGCATGATATGCCCAGCCAGCATATTAGCCATTAAACGGACTGTGAGCGTGAAAGGCCGGAGAATGAAGGTGGAAAGAAACTCAATCGGGATGAGGAGAATATGCAAGGCCTTCGGCACATCAGGAACAACAATGCTGGAAGTTACATAACGAGCAAAGCCGTACTTCTTAATTCCGACATAGTTAAACACGATATAAGCCAGTCCAGCCAGAACTAGCGGCATTCCAATTCTGGCGTTGGAGGATATGTTGAGCAGCGGGATAATACTCGACATATTGAGAAATAAAACAAGGAAGAAAATTGTCGATAAAATAGGCAAAAAGCGCTTGCCTTGCTCTTTACCCAAAATGTCTTCAGCAATCTGAATGCGCACAAAGTCCAATGCCATCTCGCCAACGTTCTGAAGTCCGCGAGGAACCAACCGTGGGCTACGTAAGGCAAGCGCAAAAAAGGCCAGCAAAACAACCGTCATTACTAGCTTTATCAGCATCAGACGGTCAAGCTGGAAAGGAGTGCCCTCAAAGAGCACCGCATCGGGGTAGAAATCTGACAGCGACGGCGGATGGAACTCCGACGCCTGGTACATGAGGCTCAGCGGTCTCTCCCGTGCTCGGGCCGCGCACCAATGGGTTCGCGGTTCGATCGGACATTTGACGAACTAGCGTGCTCTTGATCGACGGCGCGCTGCACTGTCTATCAAGAGTGACATAAAACTACATTAAATCTGCACTCTTATGTTACCGACGAGTAAATCACCCTGTGCATCACTGACACAAAACACACCGTGATCTGATCATCTCGCAGCTGTGACCTTATCAACACCGCGCTTTGGCTGTGACGACTGGGTGCCTCCTCCTTGTTACGACGCAGGATAGTACTACCTTCAGTCGTCATATCCGCCGGTCGTGGACTTCCCGCTATGCGGATCCACTGGATCAACATAGGGGACCTTCTGCGTCACAATTGCATAAGTTTCGCAACTCAAAACCACCACCAAGGCCAGGACCACTGTCAGAGCCAGAGCCGGTTTACTATAAAAATCTAACGGCTTAAGCAGTCCTAAAACCACAATGGCTAGGACAATCTTCAGCAGCCAACTGCCGAGTAAAACCGCACCCCCGGTTACCGGTTGTACGTTAGCGGTCAGAACCACCACTACCACGGTGAACAAAATAAAGCTGCCACCAAACGCCGCGCCAATCAACGCTCCGTACAACCCAGCAAGTCCAGCGGCTATTGACCACAGGCCAGCACTAAGAATTGAGAGCACAACTAAGCCAAGAATCCCGTAACGAATAGCGGAACGCAAAGGGGTGGACGCAGTAGGAATTTTTTGGGGAACAAAGGTCACAAGTCAGTAGCGTATCTGCTAGCCACGCACACTCTCCTGCTGCCTTCTGCGCAGGCGCGGCAAAGCAGTAGCCACAAGAGCAAAAAGCAAAAGCGCAGCAAAAGCGACCACTACATATCTACGGTCAAATAATGCCGAACCGACAGAGCCAAAAGCCAAAGTCCCCACCCAGAGATAAATAATTAGCACTACCCGCCGATGTGAATGACCCAACTGTAAGAGCCGATGATGCAAGTGCATTTTATCTGGGCTAAATGGACTTCGCCCCGCCCTCTTTCGTCTAATCACGGCAAGTAATAAATCTAAAAACGGCACAAACATGACAGCCACAACAAGAAAAAGCGGTGAGAGTAAAACCAACACCTCACTGAAGCCATAACTCGCCAAACTCACTTTTCCGGAAGCACTAGTTGAGGCAGTCGCAAGTAAAAGACCAATCAGCATTGAACCAGAATCGCCCATAAATATTTTTGCCGGTTGAAAATTATGCGGAAGAAATCCAATACAGGCCCCAGCCAGTGCAGCAGCAATGAGCGCCGGGGGGTAATACGAAACATCCCCGCCATTATCTTCGAGCAGACCCACCGAAAAAGCGCACAGAGCCAACGCGGCAATACAGCCAACCCCTGCAAGCAACCCATCCAAACCGTCAATGAAGTTCATCGCGTTAACCATCATGACTGTCACCAGAACGGTAAGAAGCCCTGATTGCAACTGATCCAAAATAACCGTGCTGCCATTAAACGGGTTGTACACTAAAAACCAGCTCACCCCCATGAAAACCAGCACCACAGCCGCTGTTATTTGACCAACCAGCTTAGTTAAGGCATCCAAGCCCCATCGATCATCAACGATTCCTACCACAACAATAAGAGCTCCAGCCCACATCACCGCCTGCACATCAGAGGTGTACTCAAATCCGCGTGTTAAGGCAGGTAGCTGTTGAGCAAGAAACAGCGCTGCCAACACTCCCACATAAATGCCCACCCCACCCATACGCGGCGTAGGTAGTACATGCACATCGCGATCACGGGGCACTGCAACTGCCCCAAATCTCATAGCTATCAACCGAACAAGACCTGTTGCTAAAAAAGTTATTGCCGCAGCAATGACACAAATAAGTAGCAATTCACGAAGGGGAACACCCGCACCTCGAGCAGACTGCGCCAACAGGCTCGTCATCATATCCGGGGGTTTCATCCCTTGAACGGTACCGCGAACGGCAAAAATGCGCGTCAGCGACGCAAGCTTTCTGCAGTCACTCCCAATACTTCGGCGATTTCCGCTATTTGAACCGCACCCTCACGCAATATTTTTGGCTCATCACAAGTAAGATCAACAATCGTTGATGCCAAGGCATGCTCAGCTTTCCCGCCATCCAAATACACCGTTGACGCGCTACCCAACTGCTCCTGCGCCTGCGCGACTGTGGTTGCTGGGGGCCGCCCAGAAATATTTGCACTAGATACCGCAAGCGGCCCTACGGCTTGGTGTAATTCCAAAGCGACTGGATGCAAGGGCATGCGGATCATAACCGTACCTCGCGCCTCCCCCAGATCCCAGGATAACGAAGGGGCCTGCTGCACAACAAGACTCAATGCACCTGGCCAAAAAGATCTTATAAGCTCCCTTGCTTGGGTTGGTACGGCGTACACTAAGCCATCAATTGTGTTCCAGGATCCCACTAAAACTGGTACCGGCATATCCCGGCCGCGCCCCTTTGCACTAAGCAAACTTGCCACCGCCTCCCGATCAAAAGCATCACAGCCAAGCCCATACAAGGTATCGGTGGGAAGAACAACCAAACGACCACCCTTAAGCGCAGCTGTTGCCGCCTCGATTCCCGCTGAACGAGAGCCCGGCTCCGAACAATCATAAACGGTACTCACAACAGTTATCCTTCCCAAGACGCTTGGCTAGTCGTTTTTACTACACCAACACCCCCTGTGCTGGCCAAGAAACTAAGCATACCGCTGCGCTTCACGTTCGGTGGGAACTCTACGTGCAACAACAAAGCGTGGCTTTCCAGCAAGGTCACGGTGTTCAGCAACATCACCAAAGACCCGTCTTGCCGTAAATAAATCAGCTACTCTGCTGCCATGGGAGTCATCATGCTCCACCCCAACGCCACCACCAATTCGCAACCACCGAGCCACATTTGACACCATCGGTTTAATGACATCTAGCCCTTCAACACCAGAAAACAGTGCTAAATGTGGGTCATAATCAACCACTTCCGGAGCAAGACTAACTCCTTCAGGGATGTACGGCGGGTTGGCAACAATCACATCCACTGTGCCTTCAAGCCCACTGAGCAATAAACGGTCGGTGACATCACCTTGATGAAGATGTATCGGAGTATCACCAGATTGCACCCGTGCATCAGAATTTTTTCGAGCCCAAGATAGCGCAGTGGTATCAAGTTCAACAGCATGAACAACAGCATCTGGTCGTGCATTAGCAATAGCAAGAGCTAGGACACCAGAGCCAGTACACAAATCAAGAACCACTGGCGGCTTACCTGGAGTTCCATGCGATTCCAAAAAAGCTAAAGCCCACGCAAAAAGCAATTCAGTTTCCGGCCTAGGAACAAAAACTCCGGGACCTACCTCAACCGTTATCGCCCCCATTGCCGCCCAGCCGGTTAAGTGCTGTAGAGGTTCATGTGCGGTTCGACGTCTAACAAGTTCTTGATAACGATCGATAATCGTCGCATCCACTAAAGGCACCAGACCAAGCCTTGTACGCTCAATACCTAAAACATGGGCAGCCAAAATTTCCGCATCTACCCTGGGACTATGCACTCCAGCTTGCTCGAGAGCGGAAGTCGCCTCAAGAATTGCCAGACGTAGTGGTTCTCTACTCACCCTTACTACAGTGCCATATGTAGCTAAGCGACTGATCCGCCCAGTTACATTGCTTACTCCGCTTCAAGCCTCGCTTGTCGATCAGCGGCGCCAAGAGCATCCAGAAGTGCATCCAACTCCCCGTCAAGTACCTGATCAAGATTATGAGACTTGTAGCCAATCCGGTGATCAGTTATCCGATTCTCAGGAAAGTTATACGTACGGATACGTTCAGACCGATCCACAGTACGAATTTGACTTGCTCTGCCAGCCGAAGCTTGTGCATCCGCCTCTTCTTCGGCAAGGATCTGCAATCGTGCTGCCAAAACTTGCATAGCTCTGGCTTTATTCTGCAACTGAGAACGTTCATTTTGGCAGGTCACTACAATGCCACTAGGTAAATGGGTGATGCGGACTGCCGAGTCGGTGGTATTAACCCCCTGGCCACCTTTGCCTGATGAGCGATACACATCAATACGCAGATCGGTCTCGTCAATCTGAACCTCAGCAACCTCTTCTGGCTCAGGATAAATCAATACCCCTGCAGCTGAAGTATGTACTCTACCTTGAGATTCTGTAACGGGAACTCGCTGTACCCGATGCACTCCACCCTCAAACTTCAGCCTTGACCAAACACCCTCCAAGGCGTCAGTTTTACTTTTAATGGAAAGGGTCGCATCTTTATAGCCACCCAAATCTGAAGTGGTGACATCAAGAATCTCCACCTTCCACCCATGACGCTCTGCGTAACGGACATACATGCGCGCTAAATCAGAAGCAAATAATGCCGATTCCTCGCCGCCCTCACCAGATTTCACTTCCAATACCACATCATCGGCATCATGCGGGTCACGTGGCGCGAGCAAGTCAGTTAACGCTTTGTCCAACTCGATAACACGGGATTCAAGCTCAGAAACTTCCTCCGCAAAAGTAGCATCATCGGCAGCAAGTTCCCTGGCTGCCTGTAAATCTTCTCGAGCTGACTCCAATTTGGTATGTGTCGCCATAATTGGAGCCAACTCAGCGAACCTCTTGCCTGCCTTACGCGCTGCAACGGCATCAGCATGCAAGGCCGGGTCAGCAAGTTGCTGTTCAAGTCCCGCGTGCTCAGCAAGCAGATCATCAATCGCTGAAGGCTGGGTCATCACTGGCTCCTTTCTTAGAACTCGCTCCACCATAAAAAAACCGACGCCCGATCCGCTTAGTAGCAAATCGGGCGTCGGTGAAAAAGCTATTTCTCGTCTGCAGCAGCTTTACGCTTGCCGTAGCGAGCCTCGAAGCGGGCCACACGACCACCGGTATCAAGAATCTTCTGCTTACCGGTGTAAAACGGATGGCACTGTGAGCAAACCTCGACGTTAATACGTCCGGTTTCCTTGGTGCTGCGTGTCTCAAAAGTGTTTCCGCAGCCACAGACAACGGTGGTTACGACGTACTCCGGGTGAATTCCTGCCTTCATGGGGTCCTCTTTCAGTAATGGTCGCCGGGTCGCCTGTGGTCTCAACTTATCGGAAGTTGTCAGACGTGAACCGGTACCGGACTCAACTCGACAAGTATGCCAGAACCTGCATTACTGCCGGTAGGCGGGCATACCCAACCATGCTGAGAGTTAATCGTCGCCCATTGCTCCTGGAGCAGTCTTGGAAACCTGGATCAAGAATTCCATGTTGTTCTTAGTTTTCTTCAACTGAGCAATGAGCAGGTCAATGGCCTGATGAGAATCGAGCCCGGAGAGCACCCGACGCAATTTGTGCACAATGGCAGCCTCATCTGGACTCAACAGAAGTTCGTCCTTACGGGTTCCCGATGGATTGACATCCACAGCCGGGAACACCCGACGTTCAGCTATCTTGCGATCAAGCTTAAGTTCAGCGTTACCTGTGCCCTTAAACTCTTCGAAAATCACAGTGTCACCGGTGGAACCAGTTTCCACCATCGCAGTAGCAATGATCGTCAGTGAGCCACCATTTTCGATATTTCGCGCGGCGCCAAGGAACCGTTTAGGCGGATAAAGCGCGGTGGAATCCACACCACCGGAGAGAATACGCCCAGAAGCTGGCGAAGAGTTGTTGTACGCACGACCCAGCCGAGTAATCGAGTCCAACAACACAACTACATCCTTGCCATCCTCAACCAGACGCTTTGCCCGCTCGATAGCCAACTCAGCAACCGAAGTGTGGTCTGAAGGTGGCCGGTCAAAGGTAGAGGCAATAACCTCGCCTTTAACACTGCGCTGCATATCAGTAACCTCTTCAGGTCGCTCATCGACAAGGACCACCATCAAATAGCACTCTGGGTTATTAACGGCGATAGCATTGGCAATAGCCTGTAGAACCGAGGTCTTACCCGCTTTGGGTGGGCTGACAATCAGGGCGCGTTGCCCTTTCCCGATGGGCATTACTAAATCAATAATGCGAGTGGTAAGGATATGCGGTTGAGTTTCCAACCTTAGACGCTGATTGGGATACAGCGGGGTGAGCTTACCGAAGTCAGGTCTCTTACGGGAGGTTTCGACGTCTCCGCCGTTAACAGTATCCAACCGAACCAGCGGATTAAATTTCTGACGCTGAGCATTCGGATCACCTTCTCGAGGTACCCGAACAGCGCCAGTGATGGCGTCACCACGACGGAGTCCGTTTTTGCGCACCAAATTCATCGAGACATAAACATCGTTAGGACCAGATAGATAGCCCGAAGTACGTACGAACGCATAGTTATCTAAAACGTCAAGAATGCCAGCTACAGGTTGTAATACATCATCTTCAGCAATGTCTGCTTCTCGAGTTTCACCTACAACTGCAGTTCGTCCACGGCCTCTGCGATCACGGAAGCGGCGCCCACGACGACCTCGACCGTCCTCGTCATTACTGTCATCAGTACTGCCACCAGTGCCATTGTTGCGCACCCGGTTCTGGCTAGTGTTTTGCCCATTGTCTCGGTTTTGGTTTCCCCGATCACGGCGCTGACGCTGATCATTGTTATTTTCGCTGGCAACTGATGCATCAGCACCGGAAGATCCCACCTCAGCACTTGACTCAGCGCTGACTGCAACCACCTCGGTATCTAACGTGGTCTGCTCTGGAGCTCCCGCTCGGCGAGCTGCACCTCGTCGTTGACGGCGCTCCGGTTGCACTGAGGCAACCGCAGTATCACCAATTTCCGATTTACCTGCCGCGCCAGCAGGCTCAGGCTGAGCTGCAGCTGAAGTTTTCTCCCCAGCGCGTTTACCTGGGGTTTTTGCTGCTTGACTTGCTTGAATCGCGGCAATCAAATCGCCTTTACGCAGGCCTGAGGTACCTTTGATCCCCACTTCAGCGGCCAAAGCACGCAGTTCAGTGAGAACCATGCCGGAGAGTCCGGCATTACGACGTGCATCAGCACGTTTGGCAGCACCATTGGAGCTTGCAGCGTCGACAGATGCCGTAGCGAGGTCCGTATCGGTCACGGAGGTCCTTTCCTTCCCTCAACTGCACTCAACAGTCGAGGGGTTCGTCCAGCCCAGTTGCCCTGGGCTCGGAAGTACCGCACACGTTCACCTGATTGGAACTGTGGGTTGGTCCAGTATCTGTTCCCCAATAATCGTGTGATGCCATCTGACAAGCACGACTACCAAATACCTCATTAGAGAATTTGATCATCAAAGCCCAGGAAATCTGAATTTCTAGCCTGGTCAGTCGGCACCGTCACATAAAGCGCGATAGCTGGACGAATCCAAGCCTAGCGACGAAATCCATTTAGAGCAAGAAGCAGTTGTAACGACACGCCGTTAAGTCTTACTTACCGTCCTCATACTTCAAGACCTAGGACAGCGAAGCCCCGCTAGCAATCTCCAAATCCAGCACCGCAAAGCCTTCCAATTCGGCCTTTTCTTTCAGTTCAGCAGACAAATCTTCGGTAGTTAAAACCAGAATAGTAGGACCAGCACCCGATACAGTTGCTGCATATCCGTTTTCCCGGAGCTGGCGTACCCAGCGCGCAGTTGTGGGCATCACAACAGCTCGCTGAGGCTGATGCAATAGGTCCTCGGTAGCGGCCAATAATAAATCTGGGCGCTCAGTGAGTGCGACTACAGCTAACGCCGACCGACTAACGTTAAAAGCAGCATCTCGATGCGGAACCATCTGCGGGAGCAGACCTCGCGTCTGTGCTGTGGATGAATGTTCTGGCGGTACAAAGACAAAAGCCTTAATAGCAGGATGCACCCTCAGTTTTACCGCCGAATAAGTAGGCTGCGCCGCCTGTCCGTCATCGGTCCAGGACACCACCGCACCTCCAAGCACACTTGCAGCAGCATTATCTGGATGCCCTTCAAACTCCGAAGCCAGCTGGACCAATTGTTCTAAACTCAATACCGATTGTGGATTTACTTTAGCAACAAGTCCGTTCGCAGCAGTTAGACCTCCAACCACCGCCGAAGCGGAAGATCCTAAACCTCTAGAATGCGGAATTGAATTGCGGCACAATATATTTAATCCATCAGCCCATACACCCGCCGATTCCAGTCCACGCTCAATTGCCCGAACCACAAGATGCGAAGGCCCTAATGGAACATGCCCTTGACCTTCACCCTCAACGGCAATAGTAAGTCCCGAATCTGCTGCAGTAACCTTAATCTCATCATAGAGACCCAGTGCCAAACCTAAAGTATCAAAACCAGCTCCAAGATTGGCGCTGGACGCAGGGACGCGCGCAGTAACGCTAAGCCCAATGGGCAAAGACTTAGTCATAGTCTAACTTCCCGCTCGGAATTTATTTAGCGATCCCAGTTGCACATTAGCACTCATCAAAGCAACCTCAGCGCACCTGCAACTGCTACTGAATCAACCGGAATAGGCTGCACCGCAGGAATCCCCAATAATGCAGTATCAGGATCTTTAAGACCATTTCCCGTTACAGTGCACACCACCGTCAATCCTGGCTCTAACCAGCCGTCGGACCTGGCCGCTAACAGCCCTGCAATACTTGCAGCCGATGCTGGCTCAACAAAAACCCCTTCAGTAGCTGCAAGCAAACGGTAAGCTGCAAGAATTTCCTCATCAGTAGCCGCCCGAAACTGTCCGCCTGACTCTTCTTTAGCAGTGATCGCTCCATCCCACGAGGCAGGGGAACCAATCCGAATTGCAGTAGCAATAGTTTCTGGGTTAGCAATTGGCGCACCGAAAACCAAAGGAGCGGCACCGGCAGCTTGGATACCCAACATCCGCGGGCGGACAGTTGTCAATCCATCGACAAAATATTCACTATAGCCTCGCCAATAGGCAGTAATATTGCCGGCGTTACCGACCGGCAATATATGCACATCAGGAGCCCTACCTAAGGCATCCATAATTTCAAAAGCAGCAGTCTTCTGCCCCTCAATACGCACCGGATTAACAGAATTCACCAGGGCGATAGTCGGGAACTCTGCCGTAGTCTTACGCGCTAACTCTAGGCAATCATCAAAGTTACCCTCAACCTGGATAATCTGCGCCCCATGCATGACAGCCTGAGCTAATTTTCCCATAGCAATTTTTCCCTCGGGGACCAGAACAGCGCAAGTCATTCCTGCTTTTGCCGCATAGGCAGCCGCAGAAGCCGAAGTATTGCCAGTTGAGGCGCATAGAACTGCCTTCTGCCCACGAGCAAGTGCATCTGTTACCGCCATCGTCATTCCACGATCTTTAAAAGACCCCGTCGGATTAAGCCCTTCAACCTTCAAATACACAGTGCAACCGGTGATTTCAGAAAGATGTGCCGCTGGCAGCAAAGGGGTTCCCCCCTCACGCAAAGTAATTGTCTTCCAATTATCGCCTATAGCAAGACGGTCTCGGTACGCCTCAATAAGCCCAGGCCAAGGAGTATGCACTGCCTGATTAGTCATTGGTTCCTTCCAATCTAAGTACACTAGTTACAGCGGTGACAACATCCAGACCATCAAGCGCAGCAACTGTTTCTGCCAATGCAGAATCAAGCGCAAGATGTGTAACTACTACCAAACTAGCCCCATCGCCTGAGCCTTGCTGCCGTACGGTTGAGATGCTGACCGAACGTTTAGAAAATTCTTCCGCAACACAAGCAAGAACTCCAGGACGATCTGCCACTTGCATACTTACGTAGTATCTAGTTGGAATTTCACCTATAGGAGCAACTTTCAGCTTTGCATACTTTGATTCTCCTGGGCCACGTCCACCGTGAACCTTATTTCGCGCCGCCATAACAAGATCGCCTAATACTGCTGAAGCAGTAGGGGCGCCACCAGCACCTTGCCCGTAAAACATGAGGCGGCCAGCAGCTTCAGCTTCTACTACGACCGCATTAAACGCACCGTTCACTGCAGCTAGTGGGTGACTAAGCGGGACAAGGGCGGGGTAGACCCGCGCGGAAACTCGCGCTTTACCCTTTGCTGTAGTGATGCGTTCACAAATGGCAAGGAGTTTAATCGTGCAATCAAGAGCCTTTGCCGAAGCGAGGTCTGCCGCAGTAATATTGGTGATGCCTTCACGATAGACGTCTGCGGCAGTTACCCTGGTATGGAAGGCAATTGAAGCTAAAATTGCCGCCTTCGCCGCCGCATCATATCCCTCAACATCAGCAGTTGGGTCCGCCTCGGCATATCCTAATCGCCCTGCTTCTTTAAGAACAACCTCGTAATCATCACCATTTTCCTCCATGGCAGAAAGGATAAAATTTGTTGTGCCATTAACTATTCCAGCAACTTTAGTGACTTCATCACCGGCAAGAGACTGAATCAAAGGACGAATGACTGGAATTGCACCAGCAACTGACGCTTCAAAATAAAGGTCCACCTTAGCGCGCTCAGCAGCTTCAGCAAGTTCACCGGTATACTGAGCAAGAAGTGCTTTATTCGCAGTAACAACAGATTTTCCAGCGTTGAGAGCCTTCAGGATCAAGGATCGCACCGGTTCAATACCGCCAACCAACTCGATAACAATATCCACATCGGGACGCGTAACCAGCGCATCAGCATCCGTTGTTAGCAGGGCCTGGTCAACTCCTCGGTCAGAGCCAATTCGCCGTACGGCAATACCACGAATCTCCAAGGGGGCACCAACTCGAGCAGCTAGATCCTCTGCATTTTCATGCAGGATCCGAACAACCTCACTGCCCACGTTACCAAGGCCGAGAACGGCAACACCGATAGGTTTAATCGTCATGACTGCGACACCTCCAGACTAAGCAAGTCTTCCACTGTTTCCCGACGCAAGATGAGCCGGGACTGTCCATTACGTACCGCAACTACCGCTGGGCGGCCTAACAAGTTATATCTACTAGACATTGAATAGCAGTAAGCACCAGTTGCCGCTACCGCAAGCAAATCCCCAGGCCCAACATCTGAGGGCATCCACGTATCACGAATAATGATATCTCCACTCTCGCAATGCTTTCCAACCACTCTTGCTAAAACAGGGCTAGCAGCGCTGGCGCGAGAAACCAATCGACAGTCATATTCAGCCTGATAAAGCGATGGCCGAATATTGTCACTCATACCACCGTCAACACTGATATATCGCCGAGTCACGCGAGTGCTACCAGCCTCACCATCAACATGGCTGGCACCAATAACAACATCTTTGATTGTCCCGACTTCATAAACTGTAATAGTCCCAGGTCCGGCTATTGCCCTACCGGGTTCTACCGCGATAATAGGCTCTGGCAGGCCAACTAGGGAGGACTCCTGCTTAATGATATGACTAAGTTTTGCCGCAAGTTCGTCTATCGGCGGCGGATCATCAGTAGGGATATAGGAGATTCCCCAACCACCTCCCAAATCAATGACGGCCATCTGCGAAGTCTTGTTCACCCCAAACTCAGAAACTACCTCACGCAATAGACCAATAAGCCGGTGTGCTGCCAATTCAAAGCCGTCTACATCAAAAATTTGTGAGCCAATATGACTATGCAAGCCAACGAGTCTCAAATTTTTTGTCTCAAAAACCCGACGAACAGCTTGCATAGCTGAACCTGAGGCTAGTGAGAAACCAAATTTTTGATCCTCATGCGCAGTCGAAATAAACTCATGGGTGTGAGCTTCCACTCCCACCGTGACTCGGAGAAGTACATTCTGCACCCGCTCTAATGAACCAGCAATACTATCGAGGCGCTCTATCTCAATCATCGAATCCAGAACAATATGGTCCACTCCGGCATGAACGCCTGCAGTCAATTCATCTACCGATTTATTGTTTCCATGCATAGCGATTCGATTAGCAGGGAATCCCGCATTTAACGCAATTGCTAGTTCCCCACCGGAACAGACATCAAGGGAAAGTCCCTCATCTGCTACCCATCTGGCTATCTCACTGCAGAGAAAAGCTTTCGAAGCATAGTGAACTCGTTCAGGAAAACCGAAGGCCAGAGCCATATCCCGACAACGTGATCGAAAATCTTCCTCATCGATGACAAAAAGCGGTGTGCCATACTCAGCAGCAAGATCGGTCACAGCCACATCAGCAACTCTCACAACTCCGTCTGCTCCACGATCTGCATTTCGCGGCCATACCTGAGTCGGTAAGTTAATGAGTTGCGCCGAATCATCGGGTTGTTCAGGTAAACTGGGCATCACAGTATTCTCCACGTGTTTCGGGTCAGCTAGGTGTGCACTCACATTTGCTCCGGAGCACTCACACCCAGCAACCCAAGTCCATTGCCCAGCACCTGCCTCGTGGCATTACACAAGGCTAAGCGGGCAGCATGAATAGGTTGAATCTGTTCGTCACCCTGAGGCAGCACTCGACATTGATCGTAAAACCGATGATAGTTTCCAGCCAACTCTTCAAGATAGCGGGCAACCCGATGAGGTTCCCGTAAAGCAGCAGCTGACGCAAGTACCCGAGGGTACTCCCCTATCGTGCGAATTAACGCACCTTCTCGTTCATGGGTTAATACGCCTAAATCATCAACAGCAGCAACAACTCCCAACTCAGCAGCACCACGCGCCAAGGCGCTAAGTCGAGCGTGCGCGTATTGCACGTAATACACCGGATTTTCACTACTTGAACTGGCCCATAGTTGCAGATCAATATCAATACTAGAGTCCACAGAAGATCGAATCAGACTGTACCGAGCGGCATCAACACCAATAGCCTCGACAAGATCATCCAAAGTGATAACCGTGCCCGCACGCTTACTCATCTTTACCGCAACACCATCACGAACTAAATTGACCATTTGTCCGATAAGAACATCCACTGTTGCCGGATCGTCTCCCAATGCCGCAGCGGCGGCCTTCAACCGGGCGATATACCCATGATGGTCCGCCCCAAGCATATAGATGCATAGTGTAAAACCACGCTGCCGCTTGTCCCGGAAATACGCAATATCGCCGGCAATGTAGGCAGCATTTCCGTCACTTTTGATGACAACACGATCTTTATCGTCACCAAAATCTGTACTCCGAAGCCACCAAGCTCCGTCTTTCAGGTATATCTGCCCAGATTCCTTCAGTTGGTTGATAGCTGCATCAACGCCACCTGAAGTGAACATTGAGTCTTCATGGGTGTAGACATCAAAGTTGGTCCCAAAATCATGCAAAGACTGCTTGATGTGACCGAACATCAGATCTACACCTATCGACCGAAATGTTTCCAGCCGTTGGTCTTCCGGGAGCTTTGCGGCATCGGGGGAAATTTCCAGTACCCGAGCGGCAATATCATTGATGTATTCACCGGAGTATCCGTCCTCGGGTGCCGGTTCTCCTTGTGCAGCGGCGATGAGAGAACGGGTGAATCGATCAATCTGCGCCCCATGGTCATTGAAATAATATTCCCGAGTGACCTCTGCTCCTTGAGAACTAAGAACTCGTCCAAGAGCATCACCAACTGCAGCCCACCTAGTACCCCCCAAGTGGATAGGACCAGTGGGGTTTGCCGAGACAAACTCTAAGTTAATTTTGGCATCAGCCAGATCAGTGGTAGTTCCGTAGGAAGTTCCAGCAGCAAGCACCTGGGCGATAACTGCCCCCTGCGCATCTGCGGCAATCCTGATGTTAAGAAAACCTGGACCCGCTATCTCCGTTGCATCAATCCCTGCGGCCTGAGCTAGCTCAGCAGCAATCCAGCCAGCTAAATCCCGTGGGTTTGTACCGACTTTTTTTGCCACCTGCATCGCAATATTAGTGGCGTAGTCACCATGCTCAGGGTTACGCGGGCGCTCAACGGTAATGCTCTCCGGCAGCGCACTGGTGTCTAACCCATGTACAAACAGGACCGCGTGTGCGGTCTTATGTATGAGAACGGCAAGGTCAGCAGGAGTCACAGGTACCCATCCTATGGTCTAAGTCTGGCCAGCTCTGACCCGACTGCTGTGTTAGGGATATCCAACCTCAGTAAACCCTCACCAGTTTCCTTGAAAATACTCCTAACCACCTAAATCAAGCTTGACCAGTAATCCCAAAACCTTTCAAGTATCGCCAGCACAACTGCAGTAAACCAAAGAGCAACCAGGCTCCAACGCCAGTAGAACAATGATTTGAGTATCGGATGTAGCTGATCTGTGAATAATGCCGCTGTTAACGCAATCACAAAAAGTGGAATCGTCACTGCCCAGACGACCATGCAGTAAGGACAGAGCGCACCAATTCGATACAAACTCTGGAAAACCAACCAATTGACGAACACTACGCCCACCAACAAGCCAGCAGCCAGGCTCAGCCAGTACCAGCGCGGCAAAGTGACGCGAGCTAGCGCTAATACCCCGGTCACTACCACAATGGTAAAAGCAATAAGACCAAGGATAGGGTTAGGAAACCCTAATAAAGCCGCCTGCGGCGTGACCATGACAGAACCACAGGAAAGCACAGGATTAATGCTGCACGAAGGAACATAGCTTGGGTTTTTTAACAGCTCGATTCGCTCAATAGTGAGTGTCAACGAAGCTATGAGACCAATTAAGCCACCGGCCAGAACCGCGATCCCAGTTCCGCGGCCAACAGCGATACCACTGGTCGGTGTCATGAGGCAGACACTGCTGCCGCGGCAGTGTTTACCGCAGCAACAAGGGCCGCTGGGGTACTGGCAGAGTGGGTCTGGCCGTTAATCAAAATTGTTGGGGTACCCGATACACCGGTGTCCGTTACCTGACGGGTATTGGCCGCTATCCAATCGGTGTACTTGGAACCTTCAATACAGTTTTTAATATCGTCCCCAGCTCCTGCGTCTTTGGCTAGCTCGGTGAGTTTTTTGTCGCTCAATCCAGCGGTATTTTCTGCTGGCTGCTGGGCGAAAGCTGCGGAGTGAAACTTCTGCCAGTTCTCTTTGGTGGACTCTTCGACAACACAGAGCGAGGCGTTAGCTGCCCGAGTGGAGTACTCGGTTGAGGACATACGGTTAAGGATGGCGATGGGGTGATAATCAACCGCGATGGTCCCCTCGGCTACGAGATTGCTCAAAGTTTCACCAAAAAGAGATTCAAAGCTCTTGCACACCGGGCATTGAAAGTCTTCATACACCGTCACAACAACCGCTGGGTCTTGTGTCGTAGGGCGCAGTGAAAGTTTTGATGAAGCGATTCTGATCGCACCATCAGCTGTCACCGAAACAGGAGTCGACTGAGGAACGTCAGGTTTCTTGTTCTGAGCGATAATAATGAACCCGACCACCACGGCAAACACCACGACAACTGCAGTTAAACCAACTCGAATAAGAGTATTACGCCTGCGCTCTTGTGCCTGAAAATTTGACACAGGACGTGCCGGATTGCCAGAGGACTTTGCTGACTTGCTCACGTATATCTCCGCGGTTCGAGGGGCTGATATTCCCAAGGTACCAAACTTTGGCGAAGAAAAATTAACGTCGCCCACTCACTAAGCCTCAGCCAGATGCCCGATGTCTAGTCAGATACGCTAGACTCGGTTCGCCCACGGCGGTCACTAACAGTGACTTGCCCCCGTAGCTCAGGGGATAGAGCGTCTGCCTCCGGAGCAGAAGGCCGCAGGTTCGAATCCTGCCGGGGGCACCCTAATTTAGCCCTGTTCAGCAGCCCATTTCGCCACCCGGTCTGCGCTCTCCTCTTCAGAAAGATCCTCAACCCTGGTCATAATCGTCCAGCGCACCCCATAAGGGTCACGGATGCTGGCATAACGATCACCAGAAGCGAAGGTGTCAAGCGGCTCACGGATTGTGGCACCGGCAGCCAGCGCCCGCGCCACTAAGCCGTCAGTATC
This sequence comes from Mycobacteriaceae bacterium, assembly GCA_051646185.1. Taxonomy (GTDB): domain Bacteria; phylum Actinomycetota; class Actinomycetes; order Mycobacteriales; family Mycobacteriaceae; genus JBOFCS01. The sequence continues at coordinate 21,931 of JBOFCS010000183.1, forward strand.
GGAGCAGTAAAGGCCCAGCGAATAACAGTCGTCTTCCCCAGCCGGAGCTGGGATCAGGTGATAATCCGGGTTTGGTCCACCAACTTGTAGTCGACCATTGCCAAAATCCAATTCGGCATGGACTACTACCTCACCAATCTCTGTGATATTTATTGCCTTAGCGCCAAAAACCTCGCAGTAAAAGGCTATTGCTTGCTTGGTTGAATTCACAGTTAAAAAGGGAGTTATACTGGTAAAACCCTGAGGGACACCCTCTCTGGTGTATTTCCCATTAGCCGCGACGGTCAGTTCAGTGTGTGCGGAATCAGTCATGACGCAATACTAAACATAATTCAGCGCTTCGGCTTGCAGATTACGACAATCTGACAGTATGTGCTCCACCCACCCCGTGATAACGATCTGGCACACAGGTTAATACAATCACCTGGCTATCGCGTGCAGCCGCCTTTAACACCGCTCCCATTTTTGACAGCCGCACTGGGTCGGTGTAGCCCAAAGCGTCATCAATGAGCACTGGGACTCCACCCTCAGCTGAAACGATGATTGCACAAGCAAGCCTGGAGATAATCCCTAATTGTTCTTTTGCTCCTCCAGAAAGCGCGTCAAAATCTACAGTCACTTCGCCGATAGTTCGATGAGTGATCCTCAAATTACTGTCAACTGCAACTAAGAATTTGCTTCCAAAAACGATACGCCCCAAAGACTCTACATGTTTTTTGAAAGGTTCAACATAACGGTTACGAGTTACTTCACGGTGCTGCAACATCACCTCACGTAATGTTTTTGCTGCAACTGCACGCTCGAGAGTACGGTGATATTCCCGTTCAGTATGCTCTAAAATTGTTGCAGTAGAATCAAAATTACTTTTCCGCCCTTGACTCCCAATAACAGTTAACCGTGCTGATAGCTCACGGAGCTCCTCGGTTATTTCCGTAATTAACGCATGACCGTCATGTACGGCTTCATTGAGGTTTGCAATTTCCTCCTCAATTACTTCCGAATTGATCTCTGCCAAGTGAGATTGCACTGCATCAGAATCTTCTTGTGCTTGAGCTAACGCGCACTCATACTTTAGCAGGAGATCACTAATATCAGTATCGGAAATCTCTTGCACAGTACGCTCAAGCCGAGCGGTAAGCCGTAAAAGCTCTTGCTCATTCGATTGCACCCGACTAGTGATCTGCGAAACTTCAATTCGCAGATTGGTATTAAGTTGCTGTGCGACTGATACCGCTGATATCAATTCTTCCACGCTGGCAGAAATACTCTCTAGCTTTCGCTCCCGCTCTTCCACTAATAGCGCTGCTTCTAACAGGGTTTTGGGAATTGGATCAGTCGAATTTCGGGATGCTATGGCCTGTGCTATCTGTTTTTCGACGGCCAGTTGTTCTTCCCGAATGTCATCGCTATCTTTACCGGCGAGCAGGCGATCTAATACCGATTGCGCTGCATGCATATCTCGTTCGATGAGTTGTTTATCGCTTACCGCATCCCGAGCCTGACTCAATGTAACAACCTGGGCTTCGGCAAGGAGATCGGAGAAATTTTGCTGCGCCACGTCAAGTACTCTAGTTAGTTCACCTGCCCCTTGACCGGGGACAATGCTCAGCGATAAAACTCCAGGGAACTGTACTGCCATCTGCTCAGTAACAAAATGACTCAGCACGTCCCCGGCCCTGGTTGTTATTTCCTCTTCATTGACCCACATTTTCTGGTCGGTAAGTGAAGTCAACTGCACCTGAGTTGAGGCTGTTTCATACTGCGCTCTAGCGATATCTACCGCTGCTGCGGCTTCATCAAGCTTTGCCAATAATTCTGGGGTAACAACAATTTTGGCAAGTTCATTCTGAAGATCAGAGACCCGCTTACGCTCCTGAGCAAGAAGAGAAAGAAGATCGCTGAGTTTTTCGAAATTATCCTGATGCTTTAATAGTTCAGCATCAGCTCGCGCCTGTTTACACTCCAGGGCAACACGACTTCGCTCTTCTTTGAGCACTGAAACTGCGGCCTCCTGCTCAACCAACTCAGCACTAGCACTAGCCAGCCGCTCATTTGCTAATTCCAGTTCATCTTTTTGAGTTTTTAGCCGCTCAGAAATTTCAAAAATACTGCGATGCAGATCTTCCCGATCCTTGGCTTGGCTGCGTATCTTTTGCTCTTCGAGCATCGCGGTCTGCACCCTTGAACTAGCCAACTCATATTTGGCTCGCAAATTTTTAACTAATTCACCTTGTTCATTTAATTCTTGCAGCTGATGAAAAACATTGTCATAGATCTTTTTACGAGAAAAGAGATCATTCTGCAAAGTCTCATGCCGAGCTATATCCCGATCGACTTCAGCAAGTTGTTGTTCACATTGCCGGTAAGCCTCCCTCGCTTCTGCAAGCCTTCTCTCGACATCAGCAAGGACCTTTGATGATTTACCAGTAGCCGTATAGTACTTAAAATATTCTTCATCTATTCGCTTAAGCAATACGCCTGAGGCATCGGAATTAACCACTTCCCCGGCAGCAGCGTCGAGGGCCCGCGATAAAGAATCACTGGAGATTAAGTCTGCATTATCCGCCCCCCGCGCCTGCATTAACCGCAGAGCTTTCCATAAGCCCACATCAACATTATCGTCAAAAATTTGTTTAGCCCGGTCATGAGCAGCTCGGCCTGCTTGCTGCTCAGGTTTTGGCTTGCTAATAATAAGCTCGGTTACAGTAGCCTTATTAAACTGCTTACGATAGACAAAATGATAAGGACCACAAGATATTTCCGCCTCAACAAGCGAACCGACATCTTTACCGGCAGGCTTAATATCTTTAACATTTTTCTTATTTGAACTATCGGGAGTTTCAAAAAGTAGATCCAATGCCTCTATCATCGAGGACTTACCCACTTCATTGGGACCTTCAACTACCGTCACACCTGAATCGGCAAAATCTACAACCTGATCAACAACCCCACGGTAATTCACTAATCTTAAGCGGTGCAATCTCATTGAGTTCCTCCCCCAGAAAGTCGGTACAATAGCGATAATGCGCCCTGGGCCGCCTTTGCTTGCCCAATATCAGAGGATTGCGCTATAACGCTAAGGTCTCCAACGGCTTCGGCCGCAAATCCACTAAGCCCAAGATCGCTAAACTCTCCGTCACTGGAAATTACTGCCAAATCTGTGTGACGATCCCAAAAATTCAGTGAAGCAAAAAGATTAGTAAATTTTTCTAATACTTTCTCAAGCATCGCCCGCTGTGACACCGTAACTGTCCCAGCAAGAACAAGCTGCACCACTGTTTCATGCTTATTCGGCAACTGTTCTAGAGCCTGTTCAAGCAGTGCAATATCTTCAACGCCGTTAACGTCTCTGACGATAGTGTTAAAGGCCCACCGACCTACCCGGTGTTCAGTAACTATAATGTCCACACCCCCAGGCTCATTTAGCTCCACCACAAGAACATCACCAGGTGCAGCTTCAATGTTGTTGTAATTTGTAACCTCAGGCGATCCTGAATACCATACTCGCCCAGTTGAACCCACCTGAGTGCGAGAATGCTTATCCCCCAATGCCACATAATGAATAGCATGCTGTGCAAGAGCATTCTCTATAGTCTCAAGGTTAACCAAAGCTGGTTTAGTTGGGTCCGGGTCAAGCTGATCCACCCCACCATGGCCCACAACAATACGAATACCTTCGGTAGCAGAAAGCTCGGTAAGCTGAACTCCCACCAAGTCTTCCAATGGAGCCTTGTTTGTCCACGGCGCGACAACCAATTCCACTCCTGGCCGAATCTCAACGAGGCCAGGAGTGTCCAGCACGTGTACATGATCAGGCTTGGCCTGAAGAAAACCCGGACTCCGATAAATCGAAACAGCATCAAGGGGATCATGATTGCCCGGTAATAAATAGACAGGAACAGCAATAGAGCGCATGGCTTCCAGCGCCCGCGCAACAATCATCGGAGGCAATTGGTTATCATCAAAAACATCACCACAGACAACCACAAACTCACAGGCTTGCTCCTGTGCAATTTTCCCAATGGCCCCAATAGCTTCCTGCCTGGCTGCGGTATAGCGAGGTTGCGCCTCGGCACCAAGAAAGTGACGAGTCATTCCCAACTGCCAGTCTGCAGTATGCAGAAATTTCATAGTGCCCCTTTCATTTGTGTGAGTTGCGCTCTCTGATCAAACGGTAAAAAGCTGTCACGTCAGCAATAACAGTAGCGATCTCCGTGTTTGCTGTGAAATCAGCGCGTAACGCTTTGTGTAGTAGCGATTCATCCAGATCGTCTATAGCTGATTGAAAAGGGGTCTGAGGCAAGCTCGGCAATACGGTTTGGTCACCATAAAAATCAAGCAAGTCCACCGATATATGGCTATCCATATCGGAAATCAACGACTCAAGATCTACCCCCCTGAGCCGAAGAAGTTCCGAAGGAGTTTTGTCTAGAAGTTGCGCCATGAGGTAAACCAGAGCACCAGCATGCTTACATGGCATCACCTGATCAGGACAGGTGCAATCATAATCAATGTCTGACGAAGAGGATGGCAACAATAATCCGGCTAATTCTTGAGGGATTTCCCCGGAAGCTAGGGCAGAGAGCATCCCAGAGGCATCTCGCACCAGATGCTGCACATCTGTTAACACATCCGGTTCCAGTGTCTTCAGGAAAAAACTAGCGGTAAATGGTTGGAGCTGACTCCCCTGAACTTCTCCTGTTATTTTCCCAGGTAGGCAACTAAAAGTAATAACTTGCGAGTTTTTTGCTGGGATTCGACCTCTGTGCAATCGGGTTCTTTCGCCAATATCTTCCATAGCAAGTACCCACTGCCGTCCCCACCAATTAAGCCCAAAAGCACCTTGTCGAAGGCGGTTTTGCGATTCAGTCACCAATGGCCTCCTGCCCTAAAGCAACCAGTGAACTGAGCTGTTCGGTGTTGAGCTCTGTGAGCCACTTTTCCCCTGAGCTCACGGCTAAATCTGCAAGTTTAACCTTAGCCGAAATCATCTCGTCAATCCGCTCTTCAACAGTACCAACACAGAGTAATTTACGAATTTGTACATTTTTCTTTTGGCCAATTCGAAAAGCACGATCGGTAGCTTGGTTTTCCACGGCAGGATTCCACCATCTATCTAGGTGAACAACATGATTGGCTGATATTAGATTTAACCCTACGCCACCAGCCTTAAGTGAAAGCAGCATAATTGGCGGCCCCTGTGCATCCTGAAATTGCGCTATCATACTGTCCCGCTGTTTTTTTGTGACACCACCATGAAAAAAGGGGACTGGCACTGAAAAACGTTCAGCAAGGTAGGGCGCAAGTAACTGCCCAAAATCTCGAAATTGTGTGAACAGCAATATTTTTTCATCTTCAGCAAGCACTGATTCAACTATATCTTCAACAAGCGCAACTTTGCCAGAACGATGCTTACCCCGGTGCAGAATCTGTGAACCATCCCCCAAAAAATGAGCCGGATGGTTGCACACCTGCTTGAGTCTAGTCAAAGCAGATAGCACTGCGCCTTTACGTGCCATACCCCTTGCCTCTTGAAGTTTATTCAGCATATCGGTCACCACAGCCTGATAAAGAGCCGCTTGTTCAAGTGTCAGATTGGCTCGAATGATCATCTCAATTTTTTCAGGTAAATCTGCAATAACCGCAGTATCGGTTTTTACTCGCCGTAAAATAAATGGTGAAGTGATACTTCGTAATACAGATAATGCTGACTCGCTCTGTTCCCGCTCTATCGGAATTGAAAATCTGGCTCGAAATGATTGTGCACTGCCCAACATACCGGGATTAATAAAGTTAAGAATTGACCGCAACTCATCCAAACGATTTTCCACAGGAGTACCAGTAAGAGCAATGCGATGTCTAGCGTTAACACTTGCAATAGCTTTCGCCTGTTGAGTGCTCGAATTTTTGATATGCTGAGCCTCGTCCAGAACCACCCTATCCCAAGAAATACCTTGAAACTCTAGAACATCCCGCTGTGCTAATGAATACGTCGTGAGCACAATATCGCTATTTGCAGCTTGTTCTGCTAGCTCGGAACCGGTGTAGCGATCACTTCCGTGATGAACCATAAGGCGAAGATCCGGTGCAAATTTGGCAGCCTCCCGCTCCCAATTGCCGACCACCGACATTGGACAAATCAATAGAGTCGGCCCGCGCCCCTGTTTCTGTTCATAAGCCATTAAGGCAAGAAGCTGAACAGTTTTGCCTAAACCCATATCGTCAGCGAGAACGGCCCCTAACCCCTTTGCGCTCATATAGGCTAACCATTCCAGCCCACGTTGCTGATAAGGGCGTAAGCTGGCAGCAAATCCAGGAACCCGGCCAATCGTTTGAGGCATGGCACTAGGGTCTAAGAGATTTTCTAGCCACCCAGAAGCAGTTATCGATTCAACTGTAACACCTGGAATATCAACCTGACTCACGTCAGTGATCATCGCGCCAAGGCTCAGAGAGCTTGTCGAGTTCACCCGCGCTAGAACATAGCGGGCAGCACGAGCTAAAGTCCGGCCATCCGCTTGAACCCATTGTCCCCGCAACCGAACTAAATCCCCTTCTAACGTCGCTAAGGCGGCAAGCTCACCCGGATCAAGAATTATCTCTCCAAGCGCTAATTCCCAACGATAGTCAACGATTTCATTCAACCCCACCGGAGTAATATTAGCGGCGATAGGAGTGTCCGGCGTGGCCGCATGCACTCGCAAGGCTGGGCGCAGAGCTACCCAAGAACGAGGCAAAAGTACCGTAATGCCGACATCAGCAATGGCCTGAGCTCCATGCCGCACTAAATCAATAACCACAGCCGCAGGCAGCAATAAATCCAAGGACCTGACATCACTGGGAACATCACGAAGGCGCGGATAAGCCTGAGCCGCTTCTGCTAATTTTTTTACCGCAACCTGCAATGCAGGAGCATCTGATAAAGACACTGGAATTGGCTGAGCCGCTTCACCTTCTGACCTTAAACAAACCTGTAACCGCCAAAGACAGACGTCACCTAACTTAACTTCTCTCTCATCATTTAAGTCACTTTCTGGTTCAATAAGTTTCAACACTAGAGCGGGGTTTTCACTGCTAAGACTATCCCGCCATTGACCTAGACCGGTAGCGAGTTCTTGTGATCCACCATCCCATGGCTCGTCATTGGCCCATGCTACAAATAATGATGACTGTGGAGTAACACACCCACCAAGTAACAATCGGCAAATAGGGTCAGTGAGTTCACGCACAATATCGTCAAATAAACCCTGGGCATCATTGGAATTTGCTAGCCGCAAAATTGGGGGCATTGCTGCAGTAAGTTCAGCGCTCCAGGCACGTATTCGCGCGCCGCCAACCAATTCCCACCGAACCCACCATTGGCCTTGCGCCCGGTACACCTGCGGAACGATTCTCCCAGCATAAACCCACTGCTTGATACCCTGGGCCACCTGGGCTAAGTATCGAAGATCCCCACAAAGCATTCTACCGTCCTGCGGGTTGACCCCCAATAACAGCTGAACCGAATCTGCAAAAGCAGGGCCAAGCGCCGGCACTTCCCACTCATCTAGACCACCTACCCGGTCAGCGGAAGGAAACTTCACTACTCGGTGATGACGAAATTTACGATTGGAAACAAGCCCTTGCAACGGGGCCGGAAACGACATTTGAGCCAGTTCGTCCATAGAATCGACCGACCAAGGATAAACCGGAGGGTCCGCGCTTCTGGCAATAGTGCTCTCAAACCAAATTAATAACCCGGTGCCGACCACCCACAACCCGTGCGCCCGGATACTCTGATTCGGACTGCACAGGACAGCACTGGAGACAGGCATGGCTCTATCTAACCTCTTCCTGCTGACAAACTCTGATCACTAGCGGTTTGCACTCAACAATATGCTGTCGCCTTGCGAGTAGATTCCCACTCCCCTAGTGTCGATGCTGTGGGTATTCTCAGAGAACAAACGCAATGAAAGAACACCGGGTGCTCGGGGAGGTCTCCGGTAAACAAACCCGAAAATGCGCTGCCATCGGCGACCTCTATCCGAGGCTCAGGCTTAATCTAGCCCCCCAGGAGAAATACTGAATGCTCACTCAACTACTTCGTACTAACTTGCGATCTTATAAACTGCATTTAGTCATCATCGTCCTACTCCAGATATTGGGAACCCTTGCTTCACTCTATCTTCCAAGCCTGAATGCTGATATTATTGATAATGGCGTAGCCAAAGGAGACACCGGCTACATCATCAGTGTGGGCACGGTCATGCTTGCGATCAGTGCTCTGCAAATTATTTGTTCAATTATCGCAGTGTACTTTGGCTCCAAGACTGCCATGGGCTTTGGACGTCAAGTTCGCTCAGCCATATTCCACCAAGTTGGAACATTCTCCGCCCAGGAAGTATCCAAATTTAGCGCCCCCTCACTACTGACCCGCACCACAAATGACGTCCAGCAAGTTCAAATGTTAGTGCTACTTACCTTGACGCTTATGGTTGCTGCACCAATTATGTGTGTAGGCGGAATTTTTATGGCCATTCGAGAAGACATCGGGTTGTCTTGGCTGTTGCTTGTGTGTGTACCCACGCTAGTGCTAGCAATATCGGTAGTTGTGTGGCAAATGGTGCCCCAGTTTCGACTCATGCAAGACCGAATAGACGGTGTTAATCGCGTTCTACGTGAACAAATCACTGGAATTAGAGTGGTACGCGCTTTTGTCCGGGAAGATTTTGAACGCCATCGCTTTAACAAAGCGAATACCGATCTCACCGATACCGCCTTGCAAGTGGGAAGACTACAAGCCCTGCTATTTCCGGTCGTGATGTTAGTGCTCAATGTATCTAGTGTTGCAGTACTGTGGTTTGGTGGACTTCGCATTGACGAAGGCCAAATGGAAGTTGGCGCGCTTACTGCCTTTCTGAGTTATCTTATGCAAATTCTTATGGCAGTAATGATGGCCGCTTTCATGGCAGTGCTCATCCCACGGGCCGCAGTATGTGCAGAACGGATAAGCGAGGTACTTAACACTAAGTCTTCAGTTATCCCCAGTGCTATGCCCTTATCTATGGACAAGGCAAATGATGCTGTTCGTGGGACTGTTGAATTAACGAAGGTGAGTTTTAGTTACCCTGGGGCAGATCGTTCCGTTTTAGACAATATTTCTCTTACTGCACAACCTGGAAAGGTCACCGCCATCGTCGGCAGTACTGGATCGGGAAAATCAACTCTTCTGTCTTTAATCCCCCGACTATTTGACGCGACGTCAGGTTCGGTCTTAATTAATGGCTTTGATGTCAAAGATATTGATCCTGAATTACTCTGGCCCCAGATTGGCCTTGTCCCACAGAAGGCGTATCTCTTTAGCGGAACCATCGCCAGCAATCTCCGTTATGGGCGTTCTGACGCATCAGAGGAACAGATGTGGCAGGCGTTAGAAATCGCACAGGCCAAGGACTTTGTCGAAGCCCTCAGCGATGGCTTGCATTCAGCTGTTGCTCAGGGCGGCACAAATTTTTCGGGTGGCCAACGGCAACGTCTTGCTATTGCACGAGCAATAATTAGACAACCGCAGATTTACCTTTTTGATGACTCCTTTTCTGCCCTCGATCTGTCTACCGATGCAAAACTGCGAATTGCTCTTCGGGAAGTAACTCAATCCTCAACAGTTATTATTGTGGCACAACGTATTTCCACAATAATAGATGCAGATCAGATTCTTGTTTTTGAAGACGGTAAAATAGTTGGCAGCGGAACTCATGACCAACTCAGCCAATCTTGCACTACCTATTCTGAAATTGTGGATTCACAACTACCTGCAGGAAGTGTGGCATGACTCGGCCAGCAAATCCGTTGAGCAATATGCCCAACCCCAACGATAAGTCACGAGATTTTACTGGATCGGCAAAACGACTCCTACTGCAGCTGGCTCCTGAAAAGTTTTCTTTGGCAGTGATTTTGCTACTTACACTAGGAAGTATTGTATTGTCGGTTATTGGCCCAAAAATCCTTGGACATGCTACTGACTTAATCTTTAATGGAATTATCAGCAGGCAGCTCCCTGACGGAATATCCAAGGAACAAGCCATTGAAGCTGCTCGCTCTACCGGTAATAATAATTTTGCCGACTTACTATCTGGAATGAATATTGTTCCTGGTCAGGGTATTAACTTCACTGAAGTTGGTCATACTTTACTGTGGGTTCTTACACTTTATATTGCCGCATCTTTACTAATGTGGATTCAGGGGCATCTTGTCAATAATATGGTGCAAAGAACAGTCTTTCGGTTACGCACTAATATCGAAAATAAATTACATCACTTGCCGCTAAGTTACTTTGATACTAAATCACGTGGCGAACTTCTCAGTCGAGTAACCAACGATATTGATAATGTTCAACAAACCTTGCAGCAGACCATTAGCCAGTTGCTGACCTCTGTCTTGACCATCTTTGGTGTTTTAGCGATGATGTTTTATATATCACCATTGCTGGCATTTATTGCCTTAATCGCTATTCCATTGTCATTGCTGATTACCGCCGTGATAGCTAAACGATCACAGAAACTCTTTCTAGCGCAATGGTCCCGGACCGGTAAACTGAACGGACATATCGAAGAAACTTATAGTGGCCACGCCTTGGTGAAAGTATTTGGCCACCAAAAGGAGGTTGAAGAACAGTTCCGCTATCAAAACGACAAGCTTTACGAAGCTAGCTTTGGGGCACAATTCCTTTCTGGCCTCATCATGCCTGCCATGATGTTTGTCGGTAACCTCACCTACGTTGCCATAGCGGTTGTCGGAGGTTTACGCATCGCCTCAGGAACTATGACCCTTGGTGATGTGCAAGCATTTATCCAGTACTCACGGCAATTTACCCAGCCACTCACTCAGGTTGCCTCAATGATGAATCTGCTACAATCCGGGGTTGCTTCTTCAGAGCGGGTATTTGACATGCTGGATGCACCAGAACAAGAGCTAGAAACTGCGACAGTTACCTTGAGCAAAAATAGCGGTAGAGTCACGTTTGAAAACGTTTCATTCCGGTATCATGCACAGACTCCACTCATCGATGACTTATCACTTATTGCCGAACCTGGCCAAACAATTGCCATTGTTGGTCCAACTGGGGCCGGAAAAACTACATTGGTCAACTTAATTTTGCGATTCTATGAGCTCGACTCAGGGCGTATCACTGTGGATGGAAATGATATCAGAACGCTTAGCAGAGATGATTTACGTTCAAAAATTGGTATGGTACTGCAGGATACGTGGTTATTTGGTGGCACTATTCGAGATAACATCGCCTATGGAAGACCCGAAGCTACAGAAGAAGAAATTTTGGAAGCGGCGCAGGCAACTTTTGTTGACCGCTTTGTCCATACACTCCCCGACGGCTACAACACCATTATTGACGAAGAAGGCAATAATGTTAGCGCTGGGGAAAAACAATTACTGACAATCGCGCGGGCCTTCCTCGCTCAGCCAACCCTGTTAATCCTTGATGAAGCCACTAGTTCCGTTGATACCCGGACCGAAGTTCTGGTTCAGAAAGCCATGTCTGCTCTTCGGCAGGATCGTACTAGCTTCATTATTGCGCATCGTCTTTCTACCATTCGCGATGCAGACCTTATTCTTGTGATGGAGTCAGGAGCAATTGTTGAGCAGGGCAGTCACACTGAATTGCTTGCAGCCCAAGGAGTTTACTACGACCTTTATAATGCCCAATTCACAGCGGCCTCCGCTTAAACGATGCTGGAGATTACTATCGTTTTATTTTGAAATATTTTACAGAACATCAGAACTAAAATACCCAGGAAGCTTAAGCTGTCCCGCCCAATGGCTAACGTCACCGCCACACCCAACGCAACAGCAGTAAAGTAGCGCCAACGAGCGACAATCACTGCCGCATCCGCGCCAGCTGCTCCAACTCCTCCGGGGAAAAATACTCTGGATCAAGAAGTACTGTGTATTCCAAGGTGACATGCCCATTCTTGGAAGTAGCAGTCACCTCTACTTTCAAACCTGCAGGACCAATACTGCTTCCTAATGAACTCTCCTCTTTTTCTTTTCCTAATTTTATGGCCAAGGAGATCCACAACTCCACATCATCGTGGCTAAATCCCCAGCGTTGGATTCCTTGCCGCAGTTCAGTAAACCCAGCTAAAGGATCCTCAAAAAACGCCAAAACTTTATATAAGCAACATTTTGCTTATATAAATCATGAGTGAACACCATGGTGTCGGTGGTGATGACTTCTTGACGTTCCGGAGCATCAAGAATCAAGGTTTTCTCTCCCGACCCAGCACCACCAATAAGAGGTAAAAACCCACCCACCGGTAGTCCCACCTCCGCTAACGACAACACACCGTCACGCAAATCAAACCGAGCCTGCCCCGACTGCTTAATCTGCTTAATCCCTTCTTCGGTCAAATGCGAATATGGTTGCGGCACAAAAGTAGACAACTCATCCCCTCCCACACGCGCAGTACACCCAACACAAGCTAATACAAAGACCACAACACCCAGCGCAACAGCAGTAAAGTAGCGCCAACGAGTGACAATCACTGCCGCATCCGCGCCAACTGCTCCAACTCCTCCGGGGAAAAATACTCTGGATCAAGATAGATAGTGTATTCCAGGGTGACATGCCCGTTCTTGGAAGTAGCAGTCACTCCCGCCAATAAACCGGCGGGGCCGATGCTCCCACTTATTGATCTTTCTTCTTTTTTTTCTTTTCCGGATTTTGTGGATTCGGCGATCCAGAGTTCCACACTTTTGGGCTTCAATGCCCAGCGTTGGATTCCCTGCCGCAATTCAGCAAACGCCACCAAGGGGTCCTCAAAAAACCGCCAAAACTTAATATAAGCAACATTTTGCTTATACACATCGTCGGTGAATACCATAGTTTCGGTGGTGATGACTTCTTGACGTTCCGGAGCATCAAGAATCAGGGTTTTTTCTCCTGACCCAGCACCACCAATAAGGGGTAAAAACCCACCCACGGGTAGTCCGACTTCCGCTAAGGATAAGGTACCATCACGCAAATCAAACCGAGCCTGACCCGACTGCTTAATCTGCTTAATTCCCTCCTCCGATAAATGCGAATACGGTTGCGGCACAAAAGTAGACAACTCATCATCTCCCACACGTAGAGTACAGCTAGCGCAGGCTAATACAAAGACCACAACACCCAGCGCAACGGCAGCCCAGTAACACCGTTGATCGATAATCACTGCCGCATCCGCGCCAACTGCTCCAACTCCTCCGGGGAGTAGTTGCGTGGGTCAAGGCGTACGGTGTATTCCAAGGTGACATGCCCATTCTTGGAAGTGGCACTTACTCCCATCAATAGTCCTGCGGAACCAACACCAGAACCCACGTAGCTTTCGTTTTTTTCTTTTCCCGATTTTATGGCGGAAGTAATCCACTGCTCCACATCGTCGGGGTTAAATCCCCAGCGTTGGATTCCCTGCCGCAATTCAACAAACGCCACCAAGGGGTCCTCAAAAAAACGCCAAAACTTAATATAAGCAACATTTTCTGCATGTGAGTAACCAGCGAACATCATAGTTTCGGTGGTGATGACTTCTTGACGTTCCGGAGCATCAAGAATCAAGGTTTTTTCTCCCGACCCAGCACCACCAATAAGAGGTAAAAACCCACCCACCGGCAACCCCACCTCCGCTAACGACAACACACCATCACGCAAATCAAACCGAGCCTGACCCGACTGCTTAATCTGCTTAATCCCCTCCTCCGTCAAATGCGAATACGGTTGCGGCACAAAAGTAGACAACTCATCATCTCCCACACGTAGAGTACAGCTAGAAACAACCAAAACACCCACCACAGCACACGCTACCGCCGTGGTCACCGCACGCACCCTGAGATATCTCATTAATGCCACCCAATCCGCAGACCAGAAGCCATGCGCACCACAAGATCATCAATAGTATGAGACAACCGGGCATCTTGAAGGCGAGAAGTAAAATCTGACCCCACAATCGCCGCCGCCACCTCAGGATGCT
>JBOFCS010000203.1:0-25544 GCA_051646185.1 Mycobacteriaceae bacterium
ACACAGAGAGGCCACACGGTCATCGGGGAAGCTGGCTGGGCTGTTGTTGATGTAGAGACCTCAGGCTTATCGCCTTACCGTGATCGCGTTTTGAGTTTATCAATCATCTGTCTTGATCCCGCCGGTAACGAGCAGCATCAGTTTTATTCACTTTTTAATCCAGGTGTTGATCCGGGAGCAGTTCATATCCATGGTCTTTCAAAAGCTAAATTGAAAAATCAGGCGCCCATTGAAAATAAAATTGCCCACATTTCTGATCTGTTGAAGGGGCGCATCGTTATTGCACATAATGCGGCCTTTGATACAGGTTTTCTTGCGGCAGAGTTTTCTAGATTCAGCATGGTCCAGCCGTTCGATCATAGGCTGTGTACCATTGCATTCAGCAAGAAGCTTGATCTTGATCTTTCGAATTACCAATTGCCGACAGTAGCAAACTACTGGAAGATACGGCAGGTTAAACACCATGATGCTCAAGATGACGCAAGAGTTACTGCGGAAATTTTTAAGCATAGCTGGATGCACGCCTGGCAGCTTGGAATCTCCTTGCCGGTAGTCCCTTGCTCGAGTGGGTCAAAAGCCTTTCCGGGTAAAACGCCTTCTATCAACTCGAATTGGAAAAATCCAGGCAAGTGGAAAAAGGGTCAAAACTTCGTTCAAGGTATGTCTGCTGTCATTACCGGGGAAACAGAAGAGCCGCGACCCAAAATTATCGAAAAGTTGACGGCTGCAGGTTTGTCTTATGCAAATTCAGTAAGCAAACGCACAAGTGTACTCGTGTCCAATAATGCTGTAGTTGACACTTCAAAAATAAGACGAGCCAAGGTCGAAGGTGTTGAGGTTATTTCTGAAGCGGAATTTCTGAGCCTCATTCCTCATACCCAATCTGGGTTTGAATTTCCTTCACAGATCTCCACTGGTGCTGATAGTCAGCTTCCCGCACCAAAGGTAAAGCAGGCGGGCATATGGTCACGGTACCGAGTGCTGGTCTTGGGTGGCGACCATAGCTCAGGTGTGAAAATCCGTGATATTTTGAGTGAAAATGGCGCTAGGCCAGCACTGGTATTCAATGCAAGTGTCACTCATCTGGTGGTTTTGCCGGGTGGAGAAAGTGATGCCCGAGTGGCAAGAGCGAGGGATCGGGGAGTACCCGTGATGTCGCAAGCAGAATTCTTTCAAACGGTATCCCACAAAAACAGTGCAGATAGCTCAGTTGATTTGTCGAGAATCTGCACTCACCTAAAGCGGGGCCAAGTTGTTGATCTCGATACGCTAATCACTAAGTTCGCGGTTTCGGTTTCCTGGGGGGCGGACCTGAAACAGGCGGAAATAGATCTAGTGGCTTTTGAGCTAAATGATAGTGAAAAAGTAACAGCTGATGATGATTTCGTTTTTTACAATCAACCGGTTAGTGGTAGTGGAGTGTGTGCTCTCGTAATTTCTAGCGACACTCAGCAGGAACTGAATATTGATTTGGAAAGAATTGAGGAGGACATCACAAGAATCACCATCGCAATTTCTTTATCTGAAGGATCAACCTTTGGCGATCTGGGTCCTATCGATCTCGAAGTTTCCAATGTGGATGGAACAATTTTTACTTCAACATTAGACGCTGGAAGTGTTGAGCAGTCGATGATTCTTGCTGAAATTTATCGGCGGGGGGAAATCTGGCGATTCCGTGCCGTTGGGCAAGGTTATGAATGCGATCTCGGGTCTTTAGCAACACGATATGGGGTAAAAGTGGGGGAAAGTTAACTGTGTTGGTTACAGAAGCAACTTGGAGCAAAT
Organism: Mycobacteriaceae bacterium; assembly: GCA_051646185.1. Taxonomy (GTDB): domain Bacteria; phylum Actinomycetota; class Actinomycetes; order Mycobacteriales; family Mycobacteriaceae; genus JBOFCS01. The sequence continues at coordinate 1,786 of JBOFCS010000203.1, forward strand.
CCTCCTGAGAAGAACGTAGGTTCTTCTAGCAAGTGTGGTTTTATCTATGGGTATAGATGTAGGCCTATGAATCCTTCGTAGAGCTGAATAAGACGGTCCGCTAGGCATTACATTACTTTTACACTTAGTGAGCATGAAAGTAATTCGCTAGCCACGAAGATGTGAGTGTCAGTATGGTACAGCCGCACTCAGGCTTTAACGTGTTCGATTGTGCTGATCTGAAGGACGGGGGCTATTGAAGTGTAGTTAGAGATATCGGCTTTTATAGCGGTATCGTCAGCTGCCATTGCCGTTTGAAATATCTCAATAGAATCGAAGGTGAAGTGCACGACTGCAGTGTTAGGGCCGTTTACGCCGGTATCAATCTCAGCGTTGCTCAAGCCCCAAGTTTTCATGCAAAGGGGAACATGTGTTGTGCGATAGTAGTTATGGTCAAACATTGAATTTGGAGTACTGGGGTAGCTCACCGTCAAACGAATCATGCGTTGCAGTCCTTTCACTACATTTGGCGCGCGTAGGGCCGTGCTGTGTGCTAGCCCGGTTCTGCGATGATATATTAACGATACTGAAAATAACAGTAAAAATTTCTGCTATAAAGAAATTACCGGAAAATCCTTACGAAAGTTTGCTGATTTGGGGAACTATCTTTCCGCAATTAGAATCTAAAATTCCTCTTTAAGTTCAAGATTTAACTAAGATAGCACCTTTATCCGATCTTATCCCGGTTTATAGCTAGCATTTTGGAGTTATGCTAGTGTTCGCCGCCCAGATATTATTCTCCTTAATTTTCTTCTAAAAAATTTTTTCTCAAAAGAGATACGCGTTTGCGCACATCTTGGCCTTAGCTATGGCAGGCTAGGGCTAATTTCCGGCAAATAAGTAATGTTGGAACAACTGAGGTCCGTAGCAGCAAGTTGGTAGAGAAAGCAGGTGAAGACTGGATGGGGCTGAGGCGGCTGACATTAAAGCACGCGCTTAACCATAATGAGTTTACTTTGCATTACCAGCCGATTGTTGATTTAGTCACCGGAGCAGTAACAGAAGTTGAAGCACTTATTCGTTGGCCCAACCGGGACCAAAAAATCTCTCCTTTTGCGCTTATTTCTCGTGCGGAAGAGCTTAACTTAATTTCGGAAATCGGCGAATGGGTATTGGATACCGGATGTGCTCAGTTAGCGGCTTGGCGGTCGCTAGAGCCAAATCTTGCTGACCTTGCCATGTCGATAAATGTTTCACCATTGCAGTTCGCTGATTGGAGATTTGTTGACAAGATTGGTGATGCTCTTTCACGATATGACTTACCGGGAGAAGCTTTGTGGCTGGAAATTACTGAGCGCACAGCAATTGTCGATGTAAACTTGGCAAGTAGTGTGTTTGCAGAGATACATCAGCTGGGGGTGCGAACTGCCATTGACGATTTTGGAACGGGTCTCTCCGCTCTTGCCTATCTTGAACAGTTTGTTGTTGATCGAATTAAGTTAGATCGTCTCTTTGTCGAGCGTCTCGCCCCGGGTGTTCGTCGAGAAGCCTTAGTGCGCGGTTCATTAATGATTGCTACTGACCTTGGGCTGTCTACAGTTGCCGAGGGAGTGGAAACCATGGAACAGCGAGATGTGCTTCAGCGGCTGGGTTGCGAGCTTGGGCAGGGTTACTTTTTTAGTAAAGCCGTACCAGCAAAAGAACTTCCGGGGAGATTGGCTACCTTAAAAAACAGATCTGTCGCTGCCGGATCAGATATTGCTTAGCGAATTGTTGGTCCGACAACTATAAGTTGTGGGGCCAACAATTATTCTGTTGTCATCTCACTCAGTTTTGAACGTAAGAGTTTCCCTGTCGCATTTCGCGGAAGCTCATCGATAAAAACAATTTCTCTGGGTGCTTTATACCGGGCAAGGTGAGCTTTAACGTATTCTTGAAGTTCAAGGCTATCCCTGTTGCTATCTGCTGATGCAACAACAAAAGCTTTAAGCCGATGACCAAAATCACTGTCTGGCACGCCGATAACTGCCGCTTCCAATACGTCGTGTCGGTCAGCTAAAAGATTTTCTACTTCAAGAGGAAAAACATTTTCACCGCCAGAAACGATCATATCGTCGTCTCTGCCATCAATAAACAAAAGGCCGTCGCTATTGAAATGTCCAACATCACCACTAGAGAGCATGCCGTCAATGATTTCTTTGTTGCGCCCATCGGTATACCCGGAAAAGCTTAATCCGCTTGAAACAAATACTCGTCCAACAGTATTAGGTCTAGTAATATTTTTACCTTGATCATCGTAAAGACGCACATGGCAGGTAACCGGTGGTCGTCCTACTGTTCCTGGGGCTTGCCTCAACTCACTAGGAGTAGCAACAGTGGCTACTGCAACCTCGGTTGACCCGTAAAGGTTGTATAGAACATCACCAAAAATATCCATTGTTCGAGTGCATAAATCTGGCGAGAGTGATGACCCTGCGGCAAAAATAATCTTCAAGGAAGTGGTGCGGTATTTATCAAGGATGGCTGCCTCAAGGTCAATAATTCGCTGTAGCATCGTTGGTACCACAACAAGTGACTGGCATTGATGTTCTGCAATAGCGGAAAGAGTTGTTTCCGGATCGAATCTACGATGCATGACAACGGTATTGCCGAGAGCAAATGCTAATACAAACTGAGATAATCCGGTTCCATGGAAAATGGGTGCGGCCATCAGCATAGTTTGCCCAGATTTAAGTGGGATGCGATCAAGGAATTGCGCTGAGGCAAGAGGGGAGGTCTTTTCTCGCGGAGCACCTTTAGGGGTTCCTGTAGTCCCGCTCGTGAGAAGGACAAATCCACCTTGGGTTTTTGGCTCGGGTAGCGGACCCTGATTGACGGTTTTTGCAAGTTCCAGGACATCAGATACATTTCCGGTGTCCCCGCCTCTGCCATCAGAATCGTTCCAGGTGCAGAAGCGAGAGATGTTGTTAGGCAGGGAAGCGACGGTCGTGGAGAATTCGCTGTCATAGGCGATTGCCACTACATTTTCGCGGACGGCGACATCGGCCAGCTGCGGACCGGCAAAACCGGTATTCATCAACACTAGCCGAGTTCCAAGCTTGCCCGCAGCTATCATGCACAATACAAGTCCACGATGGTTACGCCCGAGCGCGGCGACAACAGAACCTTCGGACAGTCCTGCTTCTGACCAGATTCTAGCTAAAGCATTTGCCTGTGAATCTAGTTCGCCGTAGGTGATAGGGCCAGCCTCGTCGATGAGTGCCACAGTGTGTGGCGTAGATGTGGCGTGGGCATTGACAATCCCAGCGAAGGGGCCAAATTTTTTTATTGCTTTAGCGGTGTGGATGGCATGATCAAGACGGGGAAAGGGAATCAGCCCAGAACGAGCAAGTACGGCACTGCCTTTGATGGCGTCAGTCAAGTTAGTGGCGAGCGTTGCTAAGTGTGCCGCAGGGTTCATTCCTACTCCTGTACAAAGGGGCGTTGTGGTTGAAACCTTAGCAGCAATGCAGAAGCATATGTGACTGCCCTCACAGGAATACCTTTTGTGGGTCTTGAAAAGGGCAAAAGCGAAGGCTCCCGCTTTTATCGAAGAAAACGGGAGCCTTGGCTTAGGTAATTCTCGGTTACTTCAGTTCGGACGAAGAAAGACCAAGCACTCGTCGAGCAACAATAAGTTGCTGGATTTGTTGAGTGCCTTCGAAGATATCGAGAATCTTGGAATCTCGACCCCACTTCTCCAGCAATAGGTGCTCAGAGTATCCAAGGCTACCAGCGAGTTCCACAGCTTTAAGGGTGACATCGGTGCCAACTCGGCCGGCTTTTGCCTTAGACATAGAAGCTTCCATTGAGTTTGGAATCTTGTTATCCGCTTGCCAAGCTGCCCTGATAGAGAGTAGGTAGGCAGCTTCATAGTCGGCTTCCATGCGTAGGAACTCGGCAGCTGCGGCACTTTGTGCATAAGCTGGTGTGTCATAAGAGATTTCTACACCTGCCTCAGTCAAGATGGTGCGTAGTTCCTCAAGTGCAGCTCGCGCTACGCCAACAGCCATACCTGCCACTAGTGGACGCGTGTTATCAAAGGTCTGCATGACTCCGGCGAAGCCCTTGTCAACGTTGACCTCTGGGGTTCCAAGAAGGTTTCCCTTCGGGATTCGGCAATCCTCAAAACGAATAACTGTGGTATCGGAAACCTTGATACCAAGTTTGTGCTCAAGACGAACAATGGTGACACCTGGATGTTCGCGAGGAACAACAAACGATTTGATTGCTGCGCGCCCTTTACTGCGATCCACCGAAGCCCAGACAACGATATGCGAAGCACGTGATCCTGCAGTAACAAAGATCTTTTCACCATTGAGGACATATTCATCGCCATCAAGTACCGCAGTTGCCGTCACCGCAGCCGAGTCAGAGCCAAAGCTGGGTTCGGTGATGGCCATAGAAGCCCACACCTTGCCGAATCGCTTAAGCTGCTCATCGGTGGCAACCGCGGCGATTGCAGCGTTACCAAGACCCTGGTAAGGGATGCTGAGGACTAAACCAACATCGCCCCAGCAGGCTTCGATGGTGTTAACCAGAGCGGACATATTTCCGCCATTTTTATTTCCGGGCTTTTCGTCGCTATCGCCACGTCCACCGGAAGCTCCAGCACCGGCTGCGCCAGCATCGGAGAGTCCGTCAAACAAGCTTGCCAGAGTGTCCAGCTCTGTCGGGTAAGCGTGTTCTGCAAGGTCGTATTTGCGTGAGATGGGGCGGAAAACTTCAGTTGCTGCCTGGTGCGCTTGATCGATCGTCGCACTCAGCTTTTTAGGGAGTTCAAGATTGATTGCCATGACAGTCTTTCTTTGTAGTGGCTGAATGCGGGTTAGATAAGGACTACGCCTTCGGCAACGCCGATGACACGAAGATCGCGGTACCAACGTTCAACGGGATGCTCTTTGGTGAAACCGTGTCCGCCAAGAAGCTGTACCCCGTCAAGGCCAATCTGCATGCCCTTTTCGGCGGCAAATCGCCGGGCTAGTGCGGCTTCACGAGCAAATGACAGTCCTTGGTCGACGCGGGAAGCGCCGCGAAGGGTGATGAGCCGAAGCCCATCAAGCTCGATAGCGATATTGGCCACCATGAAGGCAACAGCTTGACGATGGCTAATGGGCTCACCAAAAGCGACTCGCTCATTGACGTAACGGCTGACGTAGTCAAGGACAGATTGCCCAGTGCCAACGGCAAGAGCTGACCAGCCAAGTCGGGCTAGGCGTACCGCATCGGCGTAGTCATTAGCGCGTGATGCGGAATCTCCATCGCCCAGTAGTGCTGATTCTGGAACGGATACATCAGTCAGGATGAGGCGGCCAATTCCTGCTGCTCGGATGCCCATACTCGGATCTGCTTCAACAACAAGGCCTTGAGAGCTTGCTTCAACGATGAAGAAGGCGGGTTTGCCGTCTAGCTCGGCTCCGATGATGAATAACTCGGCTGAGCCAGCGGCGGGAACTAGGGATTTAACACCATTGAGCTTGTAGCCGCTAGGGGAGCGAGTTGCCTTTGTTTGCAGCGCAAAAGGATCGAATAGTGCTCTAGGTTCGGCGATAACCACTGAAGACTGAGGAACATTATCGCCGGTGTAATCAGGCAAGTAAGTCTTTTGCTGTGCCTCATTGCCCCATTGAGTAAGGGCAACTGCAACTCCGGAAGGAGCGAGAATAGGTAGCGCTAGTCCCATATCGCCTTGTGAAAGAGCCTCTGCTACAAGGGCGTTAGTCACAGCCCCGCGATCGGAAGCGGCGCCTTCTAACCCTTCTGGAACGTTGATCAGGGTAATGCCCAATTCTGCTGCGCGTGAGAGCAAGTCATCGGGTGCTTGAGCAGCGTTATCGGCATCGTAGGCTGCCGGGCGAAGGATCTCTTCGGAGAATTCCTTCACGGTCTCAATGATCATTTTTTGTTCATCGTCAGGTGTTAGGTCAAAGAAATCTTTACCTGCTGACGTTAGGCGTTGAGGTTTACCTCCGCCTTGTATTTTGTTAAAGGTGCGAGTGGCAGCGCCAAGTGTTTGGAACCCAGTCTTGGTTCCTTGATAGGCGATCCGATTGATGGGTTCGCGCAGTTTGTATTTTTCGACAAATGAGGACCCAGTCAGGCTCATGAGAGCACTCAGGGCCATCCCGATGGGGCTGCGCTTGACTGGATTCAGTCCAACCGCACTTGTGTCGCGGGGATGTCCATCATTTGATGTGGACTTCTTGCTCGCTTGAGTCGTCATTATCACCAGCTGTTTCTCGGTGTAGGGCGTTGGTCGACTCATATCTTACTCCCGAGTAAGGTATGAGTCTACTGTGGAGTAAGTTACATTCGACTTATCGGGCCATAAGTGCAGTTCGGTGTGGAAAATACTCCGGATCTGAAGGAAGTTTTATCTTGTGAATACGCAAAAATGAGAGCGTATAAGGTGAGATTTTGGGGTAAACTCAAAGAAAATGAGTGTGGCTAAAAACCATTTTGGGATTCATTTTGGGACGTTCGCTTAAGCTTGACTGTAAAATTCTAGGTTCAATCATTAATGAGGACGTTGACATGCCTGTGCTCACCCAGATATTTGCCGCTCTAGCCGCACTTTTGCACGTGCTCATTTTTGTGATGGAAAGTGTTTTATGGGAACGCCGACCAGTGTGGAAGAGATTTGGGCTGGCATCACAAGAAGACGCGGCAACAACCAAGTCGTTGGCTTATAACCAAGGCTTCTACAACCTCTTTTTAGCAATAGGAATAGCTGTTGGTTTGGTTATCGGTGGGGCAGCCGGTACTGCGCTTGTAGTGTTCTGTTGTTTCTCGATAGTTGCCGCCGCTGTAGTGATTGTTACTGGAGGTTCTCAGTATCTGCGGGCCGGTCTGATCCAGGGAATCACTCCAACCATTGCGCTGATTGCTCTCTGGGTGTTTTAGCTTTACGTGGATAAGGTTGCGATGGCTGCTGAATGTAGAAATCCATTGGTGGCTATAGCATTTCCACTATGTGGTCCTGCCGCCCCATTGAGTCCGGAGAATTGCCCACCGGCTTCTCGAACTAAAATATCGAGCGCAGCAAGGTCCCAGAGCGATACTTCCGGTTCAGCCGCGATATCAACAGCACCTTCGGCAACAAGGCAATAGGAAAAGAAATCACCGTATCCACGCACCCGCCAGACAGTATCTGTCAGCTGTAGGAATTGTTCGCGAATACCGCATTCTTTCCATCCAGATAAGCTGGAAAAGCTTAAACTTGCTGATGCAAGTTCGTGCACTGTTGATACCGAAATGGCCGTGGGCGTGGGGGAAGAAAACAGTGACCGGGTGAAAGCCCCTAAACCTTGTCCGGCCCACCAGCGGCGGCCGAGAGCGGGAGCGCTTATTACCCCAACCACCGGTACGCCATCGGCTAGGAGTGAAATAAGCGAAGCCCATACGGGCACACCTCGAACAAAATTTTTGGTCCCGTCAATCGGATCAATGACCCATTGGCGGCCTTGAAGTAGTGGTTCACCACCGAATTCTTCACCAAGAACACGGTCCTGAGGTCGCTGCGCGGAAAGTGCTTCCCGCACCATCTGCTCCACAGCAAGATCGGCATCGGAAACTGGAGTGAGGTCCGGTTTATCCGTTACTGCTAAATCCAAGGCACCAAATCGTTCCGAGGTGATGGCATCTGCTTTATCGGCGAGCTGCAAAGCAAGTTCGAGGTCGTTAGCGATGGAATGCTCAGGTCTGGTCACTACGAGAACGCTACCGGAATTCGGGCCGAGATACGATGTGCAGCATGGTAGTCGAGTTGGTGTTTGGGCTAATGATTCTTTCTGTCCTTCTTTTATCGTTGTATCGGTGGCGGTCAGGTACTGCTACCGCAAAATCTGGTTCAGTGACTGAGAAGCTGTTTGGACTGCGTAATAGGGAAGCAGGGACGTTGCTCATCCTTGGAGCAAGCCCGCGCCCAGAGACTCCCGGAAATCAGTACGTCACGATTACCGGGACTCTTAGTGGACCAACAGTATCTGATCACCAGATTTATGGTCGATTTAATTGGGATAGTAATAACTGGCCGACGGTGGGGAGTTCAGTCTCGGTGGTTTACAACTCCAAAAATCCCAGCGACTGGACGGTAGTGGACTCTAATGCCAGGCCGTACTTTCGAGATTAGTCAGTGAATCTACTGGTGGTGTGCTGAAAGTAAGGACGGCAGCGGCATGCCGGTAGTCTTATATCTTGTGCACCCTGATGTTTCTGCTGACCTTGCTGAGCTTGATGCTACGTTGACCACTGTCGAGCGGGTACTCGACGTTGAGCAATTACGTCGACGTATCGATGAGCTGGAACATCAAGCTGCCGACCCCGCGTTGTGGAATGACCAGGAACATGCTCAGCAAGTGACAAGTCAGCTTTCCCATGCCCAGGGTGAATTGCGTCGAGTGGATGGTTTGCGCGGTCGTCTTGACGATCTTTCTGTCATGTATGAACTGGCCGAAGAAGAAGACGATCAAGGGAAAGCCGAAGCCATCGCTGAGGCAGATATTGAACGTGCGGCTTTGCGTGAAGATATTGCAACGATGGAAGTAAAAACCATGCTTTCAGGCGAGTATGACCAGCGGGATGCTTTGGTCAATATTCGTTCCGGAGCTGGTGGGGTTGATGCCGCAGACTGGGCAGAGATGTTGATGCGAATGTATATCCGCTGGGCCGAAAAGCATGGCTATGGGGTGGAGGTATATGACACTTCCTATGCCGAAGAAGCGGGAATTAAGAGTGCTACCTTTACGGTGAAAGCGCCTTATACGTATGGGACCTTAAGTGTTGAGCAAGGCACCCACCGTTTGGTGCGGATCAGTCCCTTTGATAATCAAGGGCGCCGTCAAACGTCTTTTGCCGAAGTGGAAGTTTTGCCAGTGGTGGAAACTACTGATCATATTGAGATTCCGGAAAACGAGATTCGAGTGGATGTATACCGCTCCTCAGGCCCGGGTGGTCAGAGCGTGAACACCACGGACTCGGCTGTGCGCCTTACTCATATCCCCACTGGCATTGTGGTGACCTGCCAGAATGAGAAGTCGCAGCTGCAAAATAAGGTTTCGGCGATGCGGGTGTTGCAGGCGAAACTATTGGAAGTGAAGCGAAAAGAAGAGCGCGCAGAGATGGATGCACTTAAAGGCGATGGGGGTAGCTCTTGGGGTAACCAGATGCGTTCTTATGTGCTGCACCCGTATCAGATGGTCAAGGATTTGCGTACCGAGTATGAGGTCAATAATCCAACCTCGGTGTTAGATGGTGATATTGACGGATTCTTAGAGTCGGGTATTCGTTGGCGGATGGCCGACGGAGGTAGTTAGATGTTTCAGGTTGGGGTGTGGTCGGATTTTAGAGATTCTGATCAGGGTTCTTGGCTCACACATAATGGATTATTAATTGTTCTCTACATTCTTGGTGCAGTTATTCTTTCACGTTTTGTTTCTTGGGTGGCGCAGCGAGTAACTACTCGTATTGACAAAAAATTTTCTGAAAGTGATGCGCTGGTTCGCAGCGAGGCTGAGAAACATAATCATGCAGTAGCTCAGGTCATTTCCTGGGGAATCATCGCTCTTATCTATATTGTGGTGTCTGTTTATATTGTTGAGCTTATTGGCATTCCGATTACTGGGTTAGTGGCTCCAGCAACGGTACTTGGTGCTGCTTTAGGTTTTGGTGCGCAACGCATTGTGCAAGATTTGCTTTCCGGGTTTTTTATTATCACCGAACGCCAATACGGTTTTGGTGATGTTGTGCGCCTGGCTGTGCTGGGTTCAACTGTTGACGCTGAAGGTACCGTTGAAGATGTCACCTTGCGGGTGACAAAATTACGTTCCAGTGATGGTGAAGTCATTACCATCCCCAATGGGCAGATCGTTAAAGCCACCAATTTATCTAAAGATTGGGCGAGGGCGGTTGTGGATATTCCGTTGGCTGCCTCAGTGGATATGAATCGTGTCAATGAACTGCTACACACCGTGGGAGACCAGGCGTTTGCTGATAAAAAGTTGCATCCGTTGCTTCTGGATGCCCCCACGGTGATGGGTGTGGTGAGCATTGAGGTTGATCAGGTGATTTTGCGAATGGTTGCCCGTACGTTGCCGGGGAAACAGTTTGAAGTAAGTCGTGCGCTCCGATCCCGCGTCGTCGCGGTGCTGGATCAGGTGGGTATTACTGTGGAAGCAGAGGATCATCAGCAAACCTTGGGTACTGGTGGAAAAATTGAAGGGGAAACCAATGTCTGAAGATAATCGACTGGGTTTCTCAAATTCTGCTAGTTCGCAGTGGAACAGTATCTTTCGAAAATCAAGGAAAAGCGGTCCAGCTAAACTTTTTGGTGGGCGCATTCGAGTAACAACACTTATTCTCATGGTGACTTTTATTGTTATTTACATTCTGTATCAGCTACTTCATTCTTCTGATAAGGCGACCCCGAAAGCCGACGCGGTAGCTACTGATGCGGGGTACTTGGTGTCACTGAATTTGTCAGAAGAATTAGCCCCTGATCAAAATTGTTCAGGGGCTAAGTGTGCCGCGCTCATACCGAAGTTGCGAGAGCAACCGTATGTGCGCGACCTTGAGTGTGCGAGCAGCGCACATTTGCATGAGAGTTTCGCTATTGAAAATTCAGTCGGTCACGATAAACGTTGCCGGTTGCAACTAAAGTTCGACCTACCCGGGATCTGAGGTTCCCAAGAATAGTGCTTTTGCGGTCTACACTGGACAGTTGTGATCCGTGTTGAGAAGGTGTCAAAGCTATACAAGACCTCATCTAGGCCTGCGCTGGACAACGTCAGTGTGTCTATTGATAAGGGTGAGTTTGTGTTCTTGATTGGACCTTCAGGCTCAGGAAAGTCGACCTTTATGCGACTTCTCCTTAAGGAAGACACCCCTACCAGTGGTGATATTCATGTGGCTAATTTCCATGTGAACAAGCTTGCCGGGCGGCGGGTGCCGAAGCTACGGCAGAGTATTGGCTGTGTATTCCAAGATTTCCGGTTGCTTCAACAGAAGACAGTGGAAGAAAACGTAGCTTTTGCCCTTGAGGTCATTGGTCGGCCACGGGCAAGTATTCAGCGGGTAGTTCCTGAAGTGCTGGATATGGTGAATCTTTCCGGTAAAGCTGACCGTCTCCCGCATGAACTTTCTGGTGGGGAGCAACAGCGGGTTGCCATTGCTCGGGCCTTTGTTAACCGACCTTTGCTGCTTATTGCCGATGAGCCAACCGGAAACCTCGACCCAGATACCAGTGGGGACATCATGAGTTTGTTGGATAAAATTAATCGCACGGGAACTACGGTTCTGATGGCTACTCATGACCATCACATTGTTGATGCGATGCGACAGCGAGTGGTGGAACTGGACTTGGGCAAAGTGGTGCGCGATGAGAAGCGTGGCGTTTATGGCGTAGGTAGGTAAGCCGTTGAGTATCCAAAATCTTTCCGATCTACACCACGAAGGACTGTAACCCCATGCGCGCGAGTTTTCTTTTCAGCGAGGTCGTTACCGGCCTGCGTCGTAATATCACCATGACAGTTGCCATGATTTTGACAACGGCGATTTCGCTTGGTCTTTTTGGTGGCGGATTACTGGTGGTGCAAATGACCAGCAAAACGCAGCAGATGTTTTTAGATCGGGTTGAGGTTCAGATCTTTCTCACCGATGACATCACTGCGTCAGATCCCGAGTGCACTGGGGAAGTGTGTTCAACTCTTAAGAACGATCTGGATGCTACCGCTGGGGTGGAGTCAGTGCGGTTCTTCAATCAGCAGCAGGCTTATGAGGATTTTCAGCGTCAGTTTAAAGAGAACCCTGGAACGTTGGAGTTGGCTCGCAAAGAAGCTTTTCCTTCCTCCTTTAAAGTGAAGCTGACTGACCCGGAGCGCTTTGGGGTTATTGATGAAGCGTTTGGGCAGCGTCTTGGTGTGGATACCATTCAAAATCAAAAAGTTCTGGTCGAGCGTATATTTGCCATTCTCAATGGTATCCGTAATGCTGCCTTTGCCATCGCGGTCATTCAAGCGATTGGGGCATTGCTGTTGATCGCAAATATGGTGCAAATCGCCGCTTTCACCCGCCGCACTGAGGTGGGAATTATGCGGTTGGTTGGTGCTTCTCGCTGGTACACCCAGTTGCCGTTCCTTATGGAAGCGGTGGTTGCCGGGCTTATTGGTTCGATTGCTGCGGTTATTGGGCTCTTCTCAGCAAAGGCTTTATTCATTGACGATATGATGCGTGATTTTTATGAGGCAGGCATCATTGGTCCGATCACAAATTGGAATGTTTTGCTCGTTTCCTTGGTGTTGATTCCGGTGGGAGCTGCGCTTTCGGCGGTAACCGCGTATGTGACGTTGCGACTTTACGTACGTCAGTGAGCTAGAAAATTTATTCGTTTGCATGCACTGGCTAAACTGGTTTTATTGGAAGTAGCCAGGGCGTAGTCCCTGAGAGGGACAAGAGAAAGGGCCCTGAGATGAAAGAGAAGGGCCGGAAGGTCATTGCGAGTAATCGCAAAGCGCGACATAACTATGCCATCATTGACACCTATGAGGCTGGTGTTGCCTTGTTGGGTACTGAAGTAAAGAGTTTGCGAGATGGTAAGGCTTCTTTGGTAGATGCCTTTGCCACCGTTGATGACGGGGAGGTGTGGCTTCGAGGTTTGCATATCGCCGAGTACACCCAGGGTTCGTGGACAAATCATGCTCCGCGTCGCAATCGCAAGTTGTTGTTGCATCGCAGGGAGATTGACAACCTTATTGGTAAAACTAGGGAAGGCAGCCTTACGTTAGTGCCACTCTCAATGTACTTCAACGATGGCAAGGTCAAGGTTGAACTGGCTTTAGCCAAAGGTAAGCAGGATCACGATAAGCGGCAAGATATTGCTCGTCGTACAGCTGAACGTGAGGTCACTCGTGAGCTTGGTCGTCGAATAAAGGGAATGCGCTGACCGCGATTGTTCTTGCCCTGTTATCGGCAGTGGGTTAGGGGGTAAGTGATTTTGTTGGTGGTGTTGCCGCACGGAAGATGGCAGCGCTGCGAGTAGTTGTTATCTCTTACCCGGTTGCGTTGCTGATTATTGTGGCGGCGGTCCCTTTTGTTAGTGGTCAGGTGACCTGGCAGACAGTAGTCTTTGGGACTACTTCAGGGGTGGCGCAAGGCTTTGCGGTGTGGTGGTTTTATGAAGCATTAGCCAAAGGGCCCATGAGTGTTGTGTCCCCACTGACTGCGGTGCTGGTGGCGGCCATTCCAGTTGTGGTTGGTTTTGGTTATGGGGAGCGGCCAACCACTGTGGCATTGTGTGGCATTGGCCTAGCTTTGCTTGCGGTGATATTGGTAAGCAAGCCTTCTCCTGATGATGATGCTCTTGTGGGTCATCCACGGTTTACCTTGTCGGTGGCATTGTTCACAGTTGGGTCGGGGCTAGCCTTTGCCTTAAGTTTTGTACTGCTGCATAAAGTAGATTCTGAAAGTGGTTTGTGGCCCTTAGTGTTTGGTCGATCTGCCGCTTTATTGGTGGTTTTTGTTGCCGCAGCTTTTAGCGGGAATCTGGTGATCAGCGCCGAGGGTAATCTGAAATTTGGAATTATTGTGGGGCTGCTCGATGTGGCTGCCAATGTAACTATGCTTTATGCCTTGCAACAAAATCTTTTATCTTTGGCAAGTGTATTGATTTCCTTGTATCCGGCTGCGACAGTGCTGTTAGCGATGACGGTGCTTGGTGAGCGAGCGAATCGACGACAAAAGATGGGGATGGCCTTGGCGTTGACTGCTGTGGTTCTGATCGCGCTACCGTAGTTCCCGACCTTGCAAAAATCAGTATGACTTGTGGGGGCAGACACGGTATAGTGGGCATTCCTGCTGAAGTTCAGTGGGAACGTACGGGGCTGAACGGTTTCGACTTTGTACGTTGAGTCAGGGGAAGCGTGTCGGTGCAGGCAAGAGACCACCGTAAGCGTCATTGCAACCTATAAGCGCCGAGTCAAATCAGCGCGACTACGCACTTGCTGCCTAAGTAGCAACTGCGTGTCTGTCAGTTCGGGTTCGCCCTCGGCCCGGGTCCTGGCATCAGCTAGAGGGCTTACCGTCTCATTCGGTCGCGGAGTGAGTTGGAACATCAAACAGTGACTGGGATCGTCATCCTTACTTGTTCGCGAGATGAGGAGATCCAAGTAGAGGCGTAGCGGACTGCACACGGAGAAGCCCTGGCAAGTCGGCAGAGGACCCGGGTTCGATTCCCGGCAGCTCCACCGGAAAGTCCCCCGAGCTTATGGCTCGGGGGACTTTTGTTTGGGGAGGGCATTTATCTTCTAGACCCCAAGTATCTGCTACCGTGAGTAACATCACATAGACAGCCAAGAGTTTGTTGCCTCACAAGCAGCGCTAGGGTAATGAAGGAGTTCTACATTGAGCAGCAAAACGGACAAGCCAGTGCGCCCGGCATCCATTGGATTAGCGATACCACTGTATGCACTTTGGGCGGCTATTTCCTTTAGTGGCAAAGTGCAAGAACAAATCGGGGACGATACGCAAGCACTTATTCGTAGGTCGTTTGTACTGACTATTTTTACCCACATCGGCGAAGCGGCGCTCATGGTTTGGCGTTTGCGGCGGCGTGGGTTTTCTCAGGAAGTTCCTTTGTGGACGGTCTCTACGCTCTTGTGGGGTGTTATCAATCACGTCAGGGTGGGGAAGTTGGGTAAATCCAACTAAACTCTGAAAAAGTTTGGAGCTAAACATTTTTGACTTACGCCCAGCTATGAAAATCCCTCCGGGCTAACTAACTAGCGTGGAGGGGCTAGGGTTGAGCAACCGGCTTAACCCTAGCCCACTAAATAGCGCATGAGCTTGGCGCTACGTTCAGACATATCTTCGGCATTAATATCTGGGTTATTGCGGTACCAGCGCAGCACCTGGGACACCATGCCAAGCCAGGCATTGGCCAGGATGTCGATGTCAACGCTATCGATATTTTTTCTTCCGGTGAGGATAAGGACAGAACCAGCTCGAGCAAACTCTTCAACAGCATTGCGGTACACACTGACAACATCAACCACTGGCTGAGCTTCAGGGCAGGTGTCATCGTAGATCAGCATCCAATCAACAGGGTGGGCATCGATACTGCTTAACATCCGGGTGATAGTTTGGATAGGCCCTTCAATGGTGGTGTCACCATCATCAACAACCTGGGAAATAACCTCGGTGAGCCGTTGCCCGGCCCGGTGAATGCACCGTGTATAGAGGTCGTTTTTGCTAGAGAAGTAGGCAACAATCAGCGTCTTTGAGACGCCAGCCAGTTCGGCAATTGCCGACAGTGAGACCTGGGCATAACCGCGTTTTCCAAACTCTGATATTGCAATATCAATAATTTGTTCTTCGCGTTCTAGTCGTGACATTCCCTGGGTTCCGGCGACGCTTGCACTCGTCATGGGGTAAGAGTAGCATTTAACAGCGGTATTACCGATCGGTAAATTACTATATGGTTATAGGCTCAGGAGTTAGTTGTGCCAGAACAATTACATGATCCTCTGGTGTTAGCGCTGCCAGTTTTTGTGTTGCTGATTGCACTTGAACTTGCTACTTTGCATTTCTTTGGGGCCAACCACGACTGGCGCGGATCTACATTTGAAGATAACGCTGCCAATGTCAAAATTTTTGCAGTTAGTGTTCTAACAACAACTGCTTTCCGGACTGCGGCGCTCCTGGGCTATACAGCAATTTTTGCTTATGTAGCTCCCTGGCAATTATCGTCCCATGCTTGGGGTACCTGGGTCTTCGCCTTGTTGGGCATTGATTTTTTATGGTACGTCTATCACCGAATGAGTCACCGGGTGCGGTTGGTTTGGGCCGCGCATCAAGTACATCATTCCAGTGAATATTTTAATTTGACAACGGCAGCCCGGCAAAAATGGCACCTTTGGTTTGAGGTTCTTGTGTGGATTCCGTTGCCGCTCCTGGGAGTACCTCCGTGGATTATTTTTACCTCATTGTCTATTAATTTGGTGTATCAGTTTTTCTTGCATACCGAAATTATTGGAAAACTGCCAAGGCCAATCGAATTTATTTTTAATACCCCATCGCATCACCGAGTACACCACGGTAGCGATCCAGAATATTTGGATAAAAATTATGGTGGCATCTTAATTATCTGGGACCGTCTCTTTGGCACATTCACTGCAGAGTCAGAACGCCCAACCTATGGGCTGACCAAGCCCGTGACCACCTATAAAATTCTCAATTTGCAGTTCCGTGAATTCGCGGCAATAGGCGCTGACCTTAAGAAGGCTAAAACCTGGAATCATCGGCTTGGCTATGTTTTTGGCCCACCAGGTTGGGAACCAGCAGAACCCTCTAATGGTCGTAACGTTTAGGGGGCAATGGAAAAAAGAAGCTTGTCCGCTTCTGATATTCCAGATATCCCTCACGTAAGCTCATGCTGCGTTCTAGTAGACGTGCTCCTGTCGCGAAAACCAAAAAGTACGTCATAGCGATAGGGGAAGCGATAGTAAGAACCCCAGGCCAGGAGTCGGCGGCAATAAGAAAAATTCCCCACCAGAGACACGAATCGCCAAAATAGTTAGGGTGCCGGGTCCAGGACCATAAACCCCGGTCCATAATTGCTCCGCGATGTGGATCAGCTTTAAACCGTTCCATTTGGGCATCACCCACTGCTTCGAAGGTAATTCCCACAAGCCAAAGCAGCATTCCTAGGTAAGCCGCCACCCCAAAAGAACCATGGCTTACTGCTCCAACTTGTACGGGAAGTGAAACAAACCATAGTGAAATTGCTTGTATAGCATATACTTTGCGGATCGTAAAAAGAGTGAGATTTCCAGTATTGCCAGATAGCAGTTCCGCATAGCGGGGGTCCTCGCCCTTGCCTAGGGAACGTTTGGCCATATGGAAGGCGAGGCGCAATCCCCAGATGCTAACGATGACAGCAAAAAGGATGCGGTGCTCTATATCCCCAGTACCTGCGATAGCTGATACCCAGGAGACAAGAACAAATCCCAATCCCCAGGCAACATCAATAACGTTGTGCCGCTTAATGTGGAAGCCAATAACCGCGGTTAGCGTTATCAACGCTGCGACAGCGATAAGAGAGAGGAGCGCGAGTTGGCCAAATTCTGTCCAGGAAAAATCTGTCATCACAAAACCAGCCAATCCCTTGTAGTTCGATACATTAGTTTTCACCTCTGGTAAGAATTATTTGTTGAACATCGAGGTATCCTGACCGAAAACCGGCTTCGGAATAGCACAGATAAAACTGCCACATCCGGCGAAAAACCTCATCAAATCCCAGTGCTTTCACTTCACGCCATCGTGAAGTGAAACGTTGTTCCCACAAATGTAGGGTGTGGGCATAGTGCTGCCCCATGGAAAATCTTTCTTGAACAATGAGTTGAGTGTGTTTGCGGGTTATTTCTTCGATCGCTTCAGTGGATGGCAAAAATCCGCCAGGAAAAATATATTTATGCACCCATGTGTACGTGTTTTTTGTCCGCAGCATCCGGTCATGCGGCATAGTGATAGCCTGGATAGCCACTTTGCCTCCAGGTCTGAGCACGCGGTCGATAGTGTGAAAATAGGTTGCCCAGTATCGATAACCCACCGCCTCAATCATTTCTACAGAAATAACGGCGTCATACTGCCCAGCTACCTGACGGTAATCTTTGAGTTCAATACTAACTTGCTCGGCAAAACCTGCTTCGGTAACTCGTTGGCGAGCCAGTTGTTGCTGTTCGCTGGAAAGAGTTACTGAGTGGACCTGTGCGCCACGCGCTGCTGCTTGGATTGCCAGCTCGCCCCAGCCAGTACCGATTTCCAAAACGCGAGTACCATCGCCAACCCCGGCTTTATCGAGTAGTCGGTTGATTTTTTGACGCTGTGCTGCTGCTAGATCGTTCCACTGTGCAGTTGTCGGATTGTCAAATAATGCACTGGAATAGGTCATTGTGTCATCAAGGAATAACTGAAAAAGATCGTTAGAAAGATCGTAGTGACGGGAAATATTGGAGCGGGTGTTATATGTAGTATTTTCTTCATTTTTGGGATGTTTACTAACATAAAAGGCACGTAGTTTTTGAAGCGGGGCAGGGATAAGAGTTGCCATTCTTTCTGCAAAAACTTCAAGCACTGCTGCTGGTTGTGCAGCAGACCAATCCCCAGCCATATAGGCCTCACCAAAACCAATTAATCCATGAGTTCCAATGCGGGCCATGAATTCTGAGGGGCGATGGATAATCATCCGAGGGACTTGGGCGGTGTTTATGGTATCGAGGTGGCCGAGAACCTGTCCATCTGGATATTCAACACGTACTTGGAGTTGCTTGGCGATTCGAGTGAAAAGGGCATGCGCGATCGCTTGGGAGGCTCGGGCCTTTATTCCGGTCGGTAACTCTGCCAGACCGGGCCATCTCTGTTGGTTGATAGAAGCTTGTGAGGATTCCGGTGTATGAGTTTTTTCTTCTTTGTTACTCATCGTATAACCTCCTGCTGCACATGAATTGGGCGTTTATATATTTTCATTTTTTTCGACCACAGCTTGATACCTTGCCATCGTATTTGAATTACCACTCGCAGTGGTGCCAGCGGTAGTGAAATAAATGCTTGCAGAATTGCTTTGGTAGTAGCTGGAGATCGTACTCCGTGCACGCTTGCAGTAAATGGAGGAGCCAGTTCGCGATGAAGAGCAATGGAAAGGCGTAAGGTATCGTCAGGTTCGGGAAGTCGCATAGTGTAGCTCCCGGACATGTCATTAAAAGGGGAGACGTAAAATTCTTTATCAACCTGAGCTACGCCATTGTCATCGGGAAATACTAAATAACAGTGTCTTTCACCATAAGTATTATGCACTTCGGCGATGATGGCGACTATTGTTCCACTATTGTCTCGGCACCAGTACACACTTAAAGGATTAAATACCTGACCACAGACTCGGGCATTGGCAAGCATGGTCACCTGGCCGCCACCAAGGTCGATCCCACGAGCGGCAAGAAAGGTGTCCACATTGTCACGAATGGATTTTTGGGGGTCCCCAAAATGATCTTTGGCATAAAAACGCGCAAGCGGGGCTATCCACCGAGGAAGTTGCGGTAATTCATTAAGATCAACAAACCAGGTGTAACTGTGGTAGGTGAAACTGTTGTGTATGGGCTTGTTGCGGACATGATGGATCGTGGTGCGGTAGATTGCCGGTGTCATCATTGTGACCAGCTTCCGCCGAGATGCTCTGCTGCACGAAGCCCTGAGAGGCAACCATCTTCATGGAAACCCCAGCCGTGGTAGGCACCGGCAAAAGATAATCGAGAGCTATTGATCTGCCCAAGGTTTTTTTGAGCCGCCAGTGATTCAGGAGTGTACTGCGGATGTTCATAAGACATTTTTTCGATTATTGTGCTGGGATTAATGCTTTCTCCTGCACCAAGAGTGACTAAAAACCGTCGATCCTTCACTTCGGTAATACGTTGTAGACGGGTCATATCGTAGGTAACTTCCACCGGGTCGGTAGGAGTTAGGGGTAATCGATAGTTCCACGAGGCTCTGGCACGTGGGTTTCGAGGCAGTAGCGACTCATCAGTGTGCAGTATTGCTTCATTTTTGGCGTAGTGGATTGATCCTAAGACTGAACGTTGCAGATCGGTGGGTCGAGCTAGTAACGATAAGGCCTGATGTGGGTGGGTGGCTATTACCGCAGCATCGTAAGTATGAAGGTCATCATTGCCATCTCTGATGTCAATACCTTGAGAATGTTCACTGAGCGATCTCACTGGTGCATTAAGCCGAATTGTGTTAATGCAATTGCTTATTCGATTAACATACTCGATGGAACCGCCTGTTACCGTGCGCCACGTAGGGGAACCAGTCACGGTAAGCATGCCATGATGATCAAGGAAAGTGAAAAGGTAATGGCTGGGGTATGCCAATGCGGTCGCGGAACTGCAGGACCAGACTGCCGATACCAGAGGTGTCATAAAGTGTGCGATGAAGTACTCAGAAAATTTTCCGTCATCGAGGAACTGAGCAAGAGTGCGTGATGTGTTTTCCTCGCTAGCGCGAGATAGCTCAGTTTTAGCAAGCCGGTGAAATCTCAGTACCTCGGTAAGCATTTTCAGGTATTGGCCCCGCATTAACGATCTTGGTGTGGCAAAAATCCCGGAAATTCCTTTAGCTCCGGCATATTCAAGACCATTTGCATCGCTACGTACCGACATGCTCATATCGGACTCTTGAGTTGCCACCCCCAGCTCGGAGAATAATCGCAACAATGTTGGGTAGGTACGGTCGTTATGGACGATAAACCCGGTATCCACTGGTATGTGTACCCCAGGTGAAATCTCTACCCGATGAGTGTCGGCATGACCGCCGAGTCGGGAGTCGGCTTCATAGAGGCAGACTTGTGCATCCTTGCTGAGCACCCAGGCCGCGGTAAGTCCAGCTACGCCACTGCCAATGACGGCAACCTTGCGGCTACCAGCGACGGCGTTATTGGTGGCGGAATTCACGTACTAGCTCCTGTTCGTCGTGATTAAACCGATGGTGGAGAGGGTAAATCGCTCCACATCTTTGGGAAACAAACTGTACATATCCAATATTCGGAGCTGAAACGAATATAGATTGATGACTTAAATCACAGTAGTTGACCGAGTTCAATACCGCAGCTTGCGGCCAGAAAGCCAAGCGAGAGCGTAATGATGATATTGGCCACCGCTTGGTTTGGGCGGACGCTGTACAGCCTCATCGTTTCGTAACTAAAAGCTGAATAGGTGGTAAAACTTCCGCATAAACCTATTCCCAGAAGAGCAAAAGCAGATGAGTCGGTAGCGAGCGATATGAGTATGCCGAGTGCGCAGGAACCCAAAATATTCACAACAGTTGTGCCCCAAGGGAAAGAAGAACGGCTGGATGTGACAAACATTCTTCTAACGAGTTGTTGTACAGCTCGATCGGTGAGATATCGAAGTGGTGCTCCAACTGCTGCACCTATGGCAATCAGTAGCGCAATCATTGGATTCGTTCCGTGTAGTAATGCTGAAAGATAACTCGGGCGCACAGAGTTCCGCAGGTCACGGCCAGTAAGGCGCCAATTATTGTTCCAGCAGCGTAGCTGAGAGCGAGAAATGTGTGATGATTGATCAGTAACTGATGGACGTCAACAGTGTAGGTGGAGAAAGTGGTAAAACCGCCAAGAACCCCTACACCCATAAACGGGCGGAGCAAGGTTGGTGGGGGACTGGTGTGGGCGAGAGCAACCATGAGAATGCCGATGGCTAAACACCCCAAAATATTAGTAATAAAAGTAGCCCAAGGAAACAGTCCGCTATCTGAGGGGATGAGCTGCGCTATCCCATAACGACTTAATGCTCCTATAGCGCCACCTGCCGCAATAGCTAACAACACAGCAGCAGAAAGGTCGGGTAACTCCTGATGGCTGGAGTTGTTCGTGATGTCGATATCGGGATCGATTGAAGCAGAGTGTTCCCCTAACGGGCCCTCAGTAGTCACGTCACCGTCCTTCGGTGGGAGTGCAGAATGAATTACCTGATGTAGACCCACCTCCGGGTCCACTTTAGTCTAGCGCTAGGTAGCCTTTTGCATTGTGACAACCATCTTGCGTCGTAGTCGTACTACCAAAGACCCCCTTCCTCGCGAAGTATGGATCTTGGCAAGTGCAAGTTTTGTGATTGCCTTGGGTTTTGGTTTGGTTGCCCCAGTTCTTCCGCAATACGCTTTGAGTTTCGGGGTGGGGGTTACTGCTGCCACCTTTATTATCAGTGCTTTTGCTGCCATGCGCCTATTATTTGCTCCATGGAGTGCGTCCTTGGTGCAACGGTTAGGCGAGCGTTCGGTGTATACCACAGGGTTGCTCATTGTTGCGCTATCGACCGGGGCTTGCGGATTTGCACAGGTATTTTGGCAGTTATTGGTCTTTCGTTCTTTAGGTGGAATCGGGTCAACAATGTTTACCGTTTCTGCTCTTGCTTTAATGGTCAGGATTGCGCCGCCGAAAGTGCGAGGTCGGGTGGCTGGTCTATATGGCATGAGTTTCCTTGTTGGCTCAGTGGGCGGACCACTTGTTGGTAGTGCGCTTGCTGGTTTTGGGCTGAGCGCCCCATTTTTGATTTACGCTTCGGTACTTTTTATCGTGGCGGCGGTGGTCCATTTCAGTTTAAGAAATTCATCTTTGATTTCACCGTTAGAAACTGAGTCCAGAGAAAGTATGACTCTACGAGATGCTTTGAAAAATAAAGCTTTTCAATCTGTTCTTGGATCTAGCTTTGTTAATGGTTGGGCGATTTTTGGGGTACGCATGGCAGTTGTTCCCCTCTTCGTTAAAGAATCATTAGATGGTAATGCTCAAGCCGCAGGTATTGCACTTACTGTTTTTGCGGTAGGCAATGCATTGGTGTTGATGCCCGCCGGAAAACTTTCGGATAGGTATGGGCGAAAACCTTTTTTGGTCAGTGGCATGTTTATTTGTGGAATAGGAACTCTTGCAATGGGTTTTTCTGCCACGCTTACACAATTTTTTGCCATGTCTTTATTGGCCGGTATTGGTGCGGGTTTGCTTAATCCATCACAACAAGCCGCAGTAGCAGACATTGTCGGTAACGGAGTGCGTGGTGGTCCGGTATTTGCAGCTTTCCAAATGCTATCCGATGTGGGTGCTGTGGTTGGCCCGTTAATCTCAGGCTATCTAGCCGAGGTGAGCTCGTACGCTACCGCTTTTATTGTGACATCAGCGTTATTATTTGTCATGGCAGCAGTTTGGCTGGCAACACCTGAGACCCTGCATTCACCGTCGGCTGCGGTAATCCCGTCACAAAAACCGTGAAGTAAGTAGAGTAGGCAGGGTGAATATGTCAACTTCTGGCAAGCATGTACCTCAGGTGACGTCAAGCAGAATGACATATATTTTAGCTGGGGTTGCAGTAGTAGCGATAGCGATTGTTATTGCCGTGGGTGTGTTCGTACATGAACAACGTCCCAACCCCAGCGATGATTACAGTGTGGGTGCTTTTCCGGCTCAGGGAGTGAATACTGCACCGGTAGTTATCGATATTTACGAGGATTTTTTATGTCCAGCTTGTGCAAGTTTTGAGGCACGGTCAGGACCAAACATTCGTCAAGCGGTGCTTGACGGCAAGGTCGTGGTCCGATACCACATGCTCGATTTTTTGAATAAGCGTTCAGCTAGCGGTGACTATTCGACACGAGCGGCTGGTGCTTTGCTGTCTATTGCAAAAGCAGGGAATAGTCAGTTATTTACAGAGTTTCATGCTCGACTTTTTCAGCCAGGTACTCAGCCCGAAGAAGATGCTTCCTCGGATTTAAGTAACAGTGACCTAGCAAAAATTGCAACCGAACTGGGTGCAATTGCTGAGGTCGTTAATGCCATTGAGAAAGGGATAGACACAGATGAGGCGAAGATGCTGGCAACTCGAAGCATGCAGCGGTTAAAGTCAGTGCTGGGTAGCTCTGTGGGGACCCCAACGGTACTTCAGGAGAACATGGAGGTCGATATCAGTAAGCAAAACTGGCTTAGTGATGTGCTGGCCTCGCCTACGCCGTAGACCTGGCATACAGGATTTTGTGCTTCTTGGGGATTTGGTAACGGGTATGCCCATGGTGTAATTTTGCTCGAGCAGCAGTTTATGGCTGTACAACTCCATAAGGGGCTATGGCGCAGCTGGTAGCGCACCACACTGGCAGTGTGGGGGTCAGGGGTTCGAGTCCCCTTAGCTCCACTGTAT
>JBOFCS010000098.1:0-10403 GCA_051646185.1 Mycobacteriaceae bacterium
AACTCATGCAGGCACAAAGTGACCACCCATCCGGCAAAAACCATGATGAAAGCCCCAGCCTTGGAGCCCATCGACCCGTAGTCAGAAACCCAGGCCAAGGCTCCACCGGCCAGAGCTAGCCCAATTATGCCCAGAAAAATTGGGCTAGGACGAATTGCTGATTGATGAGAACGCGAGAAGGGGATGACCATAGTTCGTTAGCTTAGGCGTACCCACGGCTAGCGGAGTTAGCTAGCACACCAGAAGCCACGGTTCGGTATTACGATAAAACGTAGAGCGAGTGACAAGCCGGTCCATAAGTACCCCATCTCTGGTCAGCACAGCCCCCTTTGTGCCCAGTTGCACCGCCCGCCCGGTGGCCCAGGGCCGCCGCCACCGTTTCACCACCGAACCACGTACCCCGGGCAGGTCGCGCATGGGCTGAACCTCAATCTGTTTTTGAGAACCAAAAAATAGTTGGGTGTCATCGACCAAACATTCACCCTCGATGAGCGTGCCTTCCGGGCCAGACCAGAAAGCGCTGCCGACCAATGCCTGCCCAGTGTCATCACGGATCAAAGGTGTCTCCACCGCTGCGGCGTTGCGGGCGAAAGCGGCTGCCTTGTTTCCGGTACTGAGTCCATACACTCGGGTTGCTGGGGTAGCAGTAAGGCTGACGTAAGCCAGTTCGACATGCAGTCGCTGGGTTTTTAACAACCGAGTCAGAACAGCGGCCAAAGCACGATCAGTACCCAACACAATAAGTCGTGCTGTTTTTTCCTGATCTAAGGCCGGAAAATAGGCAGCGATTTCCTCTTTCGTGGGAATGACCGAAGTGTGGATAACCGGCAGCTCATCCAGGGCTTTTGGTATGTCAATCTGGCCGCAGCGGACCACAAAGGACGTCAACCGACTTCCTCCTTTCGTAGCAAATACCTCGACGATAGCGCCTTGGGCAAGCTTGTCGACTAAGCTCTTCTGTTGACCGACGACGTATGCCGTTAGTTAAGTGCTTATCCGCAGACTCCAGGAGAGAATCTATGCCAGCAATCGTCCTCATCGGCGCCCAGTGGGGCGACGAGGGCAAAGGCAAAGCTACGGACCTTCTTGGTGGTCGAGTGCAGTGGGTGGTGCGCTACCAAGGAGGCAACAACGCTGGTCACACCGTGGTGTTACCGAGCGGTGAAAACTTCGCTTTGCATCTCATCCCCTCTGGAATCCTGACTCCCGGGGTCACCAACGTCATTGGCAATGGTGTTGTTGTTGATCCAGGTGTGTTGCTCACTGAGCTTAAGGGCCTCGAAGATCGTGGTGTGGATACCAGCAAGTTACTGCTCTCTGCTGACGCGCACCTACTGATGCCTTATCACGTCGCTATCGACAAGGTCACCGAACGTTTCCTCGGTTCCAAAAAAATAGGTACCACCGGGCGCGGTATCGGCCCCTGCTACCAGGACAAGATTGCTCGTATCGGGATCCGGGTGGCGGACGTTCTTGATGAAAAAATCCTCACCCATAAGGTTGAGGCAGCGCTTGAGTTTAAAAATCAGGTGCTCTCGAAGATTTATAACCGTCGTGCTTTAGACCCACATCAGGTTGTGGAGGAAGTGCTGGAGCAGGCAGAAAGTTTTAAACATCGGATTGCCGATACCCGGTTACAGCTCAATCAGGCACTTGAGCGTGGTGAAACAGTCTTACTTGAGGGCTCACAGGGCACTTTGCTTGATGTGGACCACGGCACATACCCATTTGTCACCTCATCAAACCCCACTTCCGGTGGTGCTTCGGTGGGTTCAGGTATTGGCCCAACAAAAATCACCACGGTTTTGGGTATCCTTAAGGCTTACACAACACGGGTGGGTTCGGGGCCTTTCCCCACCGAGTTGTTCGACGAGAACGGCGCTTACCTAGCGAAGACGGGTGGCGAGGTAGGAGTTACCACTGGGCGGGCCCGTCGTTGCGGCTGGTTTGATGCGGTGATCGCCCGGTACGCCACCCGCGTTAACGGTATTACCGATTACTTCCTCACCAAGCTGGATGTACTTTCCAGTCTGGAAACCATCCCTATTTGTGTTGCTTATGAGGTGGACGGGGTACGTACTGACGATATGCCGATGACACAAACCGATATCCATCATGTCAAGCCTATTTATGAGCAGATGCCAGGCTGGTGGGAAGATATTTCGGGTGCCCGTTCCTTCGAAGAACTTCCAGTGAATGCTCAGAACTATGTACTGAGGCTGGAAGAGCTTTCTGGTGCCCATATTTCGTGTATAGGCGTGGGGCCTGGTCGTGATGAAACTATTGTTCGCCGGGATGTGCTGGGGCGCTAAAGCCGGTTGCCTGGGCTTGGGAATTTGACAATCTGGGGGCAGAGTTCAGGGGCGCTGATGCAGCCGGATAGGTTTCCATGGTGAACGAAATAAACGCCGAAACCGACACCGAGTACAACCGGCATGGTGGGTTTCCAAAATACACCGCAGCTCAGGTTGGCCCGGAATATGGGCGATTTGTTGAAGCGATGCGTCAACTTCAGGATTTGGCTGTCTCGATAAATCCCACACCAGAAGCCACCGAGCAGGCCACGGCGAAGGTGGAAGAGCTTGTTGAATTATTGACCCCTTTTGTTGCCCCGGAGGGGGTTGCGGTAGCAGGACGTGCTGTTGAATTACCTGGCCGGGGTAGCCTGCTGATGCTGCCCTGGACGATTGAACGCTTTGATGCTGAAGGTGTTCGGACCACAGGGGTATTCCGACGTTTCCATTTGGGAGGCAATGCTGCCGCCCACGGTGGGGTGCTTCCGCTGCTTTTTGACGATCTCTTTGGCATGATCATGTATGCCAATAAACGGCCGATCAGCCGAACTGCTTTTCTGCATATTAACTATCGAAAAGTGACCCCTCTGAATATACAGCTTTTTGTCCAGGGGCAGATTGATCGTATTGACGGCCGAAAGGCTTTTGTCTCAGCTACATTGACCGATACTGATGGTGCAGTACTTGCTGATTGTGAGGCTCTCATGGTCCAGTTGCTACCCGGTCAGCCGTAACTAAGCCGATCTTGGCTCAATAATCAGTTTTAGTCACTTCAGTTTTAAAGTGTTTGACGATCAAATATTGGTAGGGAGAGTCGATTAATGCCATTGAACCGGTCAAAAACTTGTATTCTATTGCTGACAATTATTACGGCCATCGGGTTTGCCCCTGGTCTGGCCCTGGCGCAAACTGCCTTAGGTGAACCGGCCAATGCTAATCCTTTTTTGGGGCCATCGGGAACTTCCACCATGCATGGGGATGCAGGCTCTTCAGATGTCACCCCCTTTGCCGGTCCTGAAGTTAATAACCTTGAAGTAACGGTTATTCCGCTTCTTTCGGCTTGCCCGACTTTGTTGCAAGGTTCAGACTCTTTGGTGGTTGCTTTGTGCACGGCAATTGCAGGGCAGATACCGCAGGTTCATCTGATTGATTCAGCACGAACGGGTGTTGTGGCCGATGCCTCCTTGGCTCAGTTGGATCTTACAAAGGGTAGTTTATTGGGCGGTGTGTATGCCTATTTGGACAATGAAGACCGACTTGTGGTCGTCGATGGAAGTCGCCACCTATTAAAAATCTCGCATCAGTTGAGAGATAGTGGCCAGTGGCAGTTGATTTCGGAAGATTTTGCTGACCTGACTGCTGTCATTCCTCCTGAAGATTCGGTTGTGGGAATTGCACCAGACTGGAGTGGAAATATTTGGTTTGCGACAAGTAATGGTGTGGTTGGTTTTGTCGATCGGTATGGAAACGCGCATACTTTCGGCCTTCCCTCAGAAGAGCGGGTAGGAAATAGCATTTCAACTTCCCCTAAGGGAGTTTTGGTAGCAACTACTGAAGCGCTCTATCAGTTTTCAATAAACGAAGAAGGCAATCCTCGTTTAGATTGGCGTCAAAAGTATGATCGTGGCTCTGCGCGGAAGCCTGGACAATTAAGCTGGGGGACAGGTTCCACGCCAACATATTTTGGTCCAAAAACTGGATATGAGTACTCGACCATTGTAGATAACTCAGATGATTTAGTGTCTCTCTTAGTGTTTCGTTCAAAAGATGGTGAACTTATTTGTCAACAGCCAGTACTCGCTGAAAGTGGGGCTGGAAGTGAAAACTCGCCTATTGGGGTAGGAAACTCGGTGATTGTTGCTAGCACTTATGGCTATCCTTATCCAGCGGTTCCTGATTTTGCTGGTTCTTCCGAGCCTGCATCAGCACCATTTTTTGGAGGTATGACTCGGATAGATGTCGAAGACGAGGGAATGGGATGTCACACGGTATGGGATAATGCATTACGTAGTTCCGCTGTTCCGCATCTTTCCCTTGCAGATGGTCTTATTTACACAGTACTGCGAGATGGGGCAGACTCCACTACCATATTAGATAAATTTCTTTTTACAGCAGTAGATTTCGATAATGGAAGCATTGTGCATACCCATCCCCTTCCTGGGACGGCGCTGAATGATACTTTGCAGATGTCTGGGCTTGTCACTTCTCAGCATAGTTATTTACAAGGAACGATAACTGGGATACTTTCGATGCACTCAAAGTAATTGCCTCTAAATAGTAGATTTATTGTTAGCACGTTATGAACACAACAAGGTCGTAGTTACAACAGCAGTTATAGTTTTGGTGCCGCCATTACTAGGTACCTCATGATGGACTGAGAGGAACTTCTATGTCACGAATTGGAACGCCACTAAGCCCCGGAGCAACAAAAGTGATGTTGCTTGGTGCTGGCGAGCTAGGCAAAGAAGTCATTATCGCTTTTCAGCGTTTAGGTGTGGAAGTTATTGCTGTAGATCGGTATCCAAATGCACCAGGGCATCAAGTGGCGCACCGCAGTCACGTTGTTGACATGAGCGACCCACAAGCGCTCATCGCGGTTATCGAAAAAGAACAACCACATTATGTTGTTCCTGAGATTGAAGCGATTGCGACACAGGCTTTGGCTGAGGTAGCCGATCGCGGTTTCAGTGAGGTTATTCCCACAGCCCGAGCGACCCAGTTGACGATGAATCGGGAAGGTATTCGTCGATTGGCAGCTGAGGAGTTGGGGTTACCCACTTCGCCTTACGCTTTTGCGGATTCTCTTGCTGAACTTGAACAATGTGCGCAGCAGGTGGGTTTCCCTTGTGTAGTGAAGCCGGTTATGTCATCGTCCGGCAAAGGGCAATCGGTACTGCATAGTGCAGCTGATGTGACATTGGCTTGGGAACATGCTTTAGCTGGGGGGCGGGTCAATCACGGTCGAGTTATTGTTGAAGGATTTGTTGACTTCGATTATGAGATAACACAATTAACGGTACGGGCAGTGGGAGATACTGGAGAGCTACACGTACATTTTTGTGAACCGATAGGGCACCTGCAAGCTGATGGAGATTACATTGAATCCTGGCAGCCGCAAGCGATGAGCGACATTGCACAAGACGCTGCCCGGTCAATAGCTGCCAGAGTGGTCACAGCGTTGGGCGGGCGCGGTATTTTTGGGGTAGAACTTTTTGTTAAAGGTGACGATGTGTACTTCTCTGAAGTAAGCCCGCGTCCCCATGATACTGGGCTAGTAACTCTTGGTACACAACGACTTTCGGAATTTGAACTTCATGCACGCGCCATCCTGGGGCTCCCGGTGGATACCGTACTCATTTCTCCTGGTGCTTCGGCAGTTATTTATGGGGCAGTGGATGCAGTGGGTATTAGTTTTGATGGGGTTGCACAAGCTTTGCTTACCCCTGAAACGGATTTAAGGTTATTTGGTAAACCAGAAAGTTTTTGTAAAAGGCGTATGGGGGTGGCTATTTCCACTGCTGAAGATGTGGAGACCGCACGTCAACGGGCCCGGCATGCGGCAAGTCTAGTGCATCCCGTGGTGCCATGATGACTGCCAATATTGTTATTGGGGTGATCATATTCTGTGGGCTGGTGGGCATTGTATTGCCCATTATTCCCGGAGTGGTGCTGGTGTTTGGGGGCATTACCGCTTGGGCAATTATGCAAGGCTCGGCAACAGGCTGGCTAGTCTTTGCTGTATGCACAGGCCTGCTTGTTATCTCGGGAATCATTAAGTACACCTGGCCAGGTCAAAAAATGCGTGCCGCAGGTGTAGCAAAAACGTCGGTAATGGTGGGGGCTTTAGCGGGTATCGTTGGTTTCTTTGTTATTCCAGTGATTGGGCTCTTTATTGGCTTCATCGCCGGTGTTTTTGCTGCCGAGTTTTATCGACAAGAAGATACCGCCAAAGCTTGGACGTCTACCATCCATGCAGCTAAAGCTGTTGGAATATCAATACTGATCGAGCTTTTTGGGGCCCTCGTTGCTTCCGCCATCTGGTTGGTGGCAGCAATAGCTGCCTAGGCCTAATTACTCTTGGCTGGCTTGCAGCATATCTTCGCGTTCAACAACTTTGATGCGTTCCCGGCCGTGAGGTTCGCCGAGGGCACGTTCATGGGCGTCGAGGCGGTACCAGCCTTGCCAGGTGGTGTAGGCAACCCCGTTGTTTTCTAAATACGCGATTACCGCGTCTTCTTCGGGTTGCGCCGGTGTGAGTAGTCGCCCGTTGGTGTGATCGGCAAGAAGGTTGGCAACGGTTTCGTTAGCATCGCCCTTAGTGTGACCGATGAGGCCAACTGGTCCACGTTTAATCCAGCCGGTGACATAGGTGGAAGGCATATAGCGAGTGTCGTCATCGGCGGTGTCGTTAGCAAGTACCCGCCCGGCCTCATTGGGGATGGTCCCAGCCTGATCGTCAAAAGGCAGATTTGCAATGTTCTGGGATAGGTAACCCACAGCCCGGTAGACGGCTTGAACTTGCCAGTCGTTGTACTTTCCGGTGCCGCGAACGTTACCAGTCCCGTCAAGTTCGGTACGTTCAGTGCGCAGACCTACCACTTTGCCATCGTCCCCAAGTATTTCGGTGGGAGATTCAAAGAAGTGCAGGAACAATTTGTGGGGGCGGTTGCCGACATCGCGGATAGCCCAGTCTTGCAGGGTATTGGCGACCATATCCACTTGTTTGGAGGAGCGACGGGCGACTTCTGAACCTTCATCGTAGTCAATATCTTCCGGGTCAACGATGACCTCGATGGTTGGCGAATGATCGAGTTCGCGTAGCTCTAAGGGAGTGAACTTGGCTTGGGCAGGTCCACGGCGACCAAAAACATGCACTTCGGTGGCTTTGTTGGCTTTGAGGCCTTCATAAACATTTGCGGGGATATCCGTGGGCAGGAGTTCATCGCCAGTTTTTGCCAATACCCGGGCCACATCTAGGGCCACGTTTCCGACCCCAAGGACTGCAACCTTTTCGGCTTCGAGTGGCCAGGTACGGGGGACATCGGGGTGTCCGTCGTACCAGGAGACAAAATCAGCAGCCCCGTAGGAACCGTCGAGATTGATGCCAGGGATGTTCAGATCACGGTCGGCGTTGGCGCCGGTGGAGAAAATCACGGCGTCGTAGAACTGACGTAGCGTATCGAGGGTGATCTCGGTGCCGTAGTCAATGTTGCCGAGGAGTCGGATCTGAGGTTTATCGAGAACCTGGTGCAAAGCGGTGACAATACCTTTAATACGGGGATGATCGGGTGCCACACCGTAGCGGATCAACCCAAAGGGGGCAGGCATGCGTTCAAATAAGTCGATACTGACTGGGGTATCTGATTTCATCAGAGCATCCGCAGCGTAGATCCCTGCAGGTCCGGCACCCACAATCGCCACCCGCAGAGAACGGTCGGCCTTGTTAGGAGCGTCGGGAGCAACATCGGTGGGTGTAGCAGCCTGATCAGTCATGACACCTGTTCAATCATTCGGGGGGCTCTGGATGGCCGGTAGACCAAAACAGAACACTCGGACGAGACCACAGCTTAAAGTAAGCGGAACCTAAGCAGTGAAACTGCACCGGGTATTGGCGTAGTTTTTCTCCTTAATCTCTACAGCATCGTTGATCTGGCGTTGTCAGGTGTCCGGATTTTTGGTGGTAATGACCTGCTGAGGTCGGTCTTCTTCGCTGATCAGCTAGGCTTGGTGAAACTTTAGTGGGATGCAACGTTAGCGTTGGTAAGCCAAAGGCAGCAGGGTGCGGAGGTGGAGCAATGAGTGATTTGTTGAAAGATGATGCTTCAGATGACAATTCCGGTGTTGTAGACCACACTGCGACGGTGTGGCCCTTTGTGGCCGCTGCCACAATCTTTATTGTCATTATTGGGGTGGTAGTGCTCAGTAATATTTGGGGCTCTCAACCCACCTTGACTGATGAGCAACAGATAACGAGGGCTGTTGTTGGTCAAAATGATGCATTACAGCGTAGTAATTACCAGGATTACACCTCTTACCTTTGTGATGAATTATTGGCCAGTGCCACTCTTGTTGACGAAGCTAGTTTTGTGGCCAAACAGTCCAAATCCGAAGAAGCTAATGGCGCCCACATTATTGATGAAGTCACAGATATGGCCATTGTCGGGGAGGCTGCAACAGCAAATGTGAAATCGCATTATGCGGATCAGCCAACTAATTCAGCAGAAAACGTGATCGTTGTATCCATAAAATTTGTCAAGGAGAAAGATTCTTGGAAGGTCTGCACAGCGGGCTAGCTGGGCAGTATGGGAAACTGGACCAGTGAGCTATGCGGGAGATATAACCCCTGAACAGGCCTGGAAACTCCTGACCGAGAATCCACATGCGGTACTGGTTGATGTGCGTACCGATGCTGAGTGGCGATATGTTGGAGTGCCAGATACGTCGGCGATTAATCGCACTACGGTTTTTGTGGAATGGGTGAGTTACCCGGCAGGGCAACCAAATTCTCATTTTATTTCTCAACTTAATGAAGCAGGGATTATTTCTGCTGACTCTGGTGAGGATCGTCCGATAATATTTCTATGCCGGTCTGGGCAACGGTCAATCGGGGCTGCGGTAGCTGCTACGGCAGCGGGAATTACCCCGGCCTACAACATTCTTGATGGTTTTGAAGGCGGACTTGACTCAGCTGGACATCGTGGCAGCGTGGGTTGGCGAGCAAATGGTTTACCGTGGAGGCAGTCATGACCGAATCTAAATCCGTTCGTACCCCAAAGTTGTTGCCAGAGGGGGTGAGTCAAGAAACCTATGGAGTGCGCGGAGGTTTGTTGCGCTCAAGTTTTGAAGAGACCGCCGAAGCTCTATATCTGACATCAGGCTATGTTTATGAGAGTGCTGGCGCTGCCGAACAGGCATTTATTGACGGAGACCGTTATGTGTACTCTCGTTATGGCAACCCCACCGTATCGATGTTTGAGGAGCGTCTTCGTCTCATCGAAGGGGCGCAGGCCTGCTTCGGTACGGCAAGTGGGATGTCAGCGGTGTTCACGGCACTCGCTGCACTGCTGAAATCAGGGGACCGATTGGTTGCTGCACGTAGCCTCTTTGGTTCCTGCTTTGTGGTCTGCAATGAGATTTTGCCGCGCTGGGGTATTGAGACTGTTTTTGTCGACGGTGAGGATCTAGACCAATGGGAACAGGCTCTTTCTGTTCCTACTGCTGCGGTATTCTTTGAAACTCCGTCTAATCCAATGCAGTCTTTGGTGGACATTGAAAAAGTGTGCGAACTTGCTCATGCCGCAGGTGCAAAAGTGGTATTGGACAATGTTTTTGCTACTCCGCTACTGCAACAAGGTATCCCTTTAGGGATAGATGTAGTGGTCTATTCAGGTACTAAACATATTGATGGACAAGGCCGGGTGCTTGGCGGCGCTATTTTGGGGGCAAAGGATTACATCGACGGTCCAGTGCAAACATTGATGCGCCATACCGGTCCGGCGTTAAGTCCCTTCAATGCGTGGACATTGGTTAAAGGCTTGGAAACAATGTCTTTACGGGTTAATCATGCTAATGCTTCAGCTGCTCGGATTGCCAGTTTTTTGGAAGAGCACAGTGCGGTCCGTTGGGTGAAGTACCCATTTTTGGCTTCACATCCGCAGTTTGACCTGGCTCAGCGTCAAATGTCCGGTGGTGGAACTGTGGTCACTTTTGAGCTGGATGCTCCGCATAGTCAAGCCAAGGATCGAGCCTTCCGCTTGCTCGATGCCTTACAGATTATTGATATTTCTAATAACCTGGGTGATTCGAAATCTTTGATTACACATCCGGCCACCACAACACATCGGGCGATGGGGCCAGAAGGTCGTGCATCGGTTGGACTTTCCGATGGTGTTATTAGGCTGTCGGTAGGGTTGGAAGGCATTGACGATTTACTATTAGATCTGGACCGCGCCTTAGCGCAGTTGGACTAGCGTTTACGTGATTTCTTGGGCTTACCCGATGTTCGTACCGCTGCTTTAAGTGGTTTTTTGGCTGCCTTTTTGGGTTTTGTGGCTGGGATCGAACGAGGGGTTCGTG
The DNA here is from genome assembly GCA_051646185.1 of Mycobacteriaceae bacterium. GTDB lineage: Bacteria > Actinomycetota > Actinomycetes > Mycobacteriales > Mycobacteriaceae > JBOFCS01. The sequence continues at coordinate 10,371 of JBOFCS010000098.1, forward strand.
AGCTTTGGGCGGTTCTGCCACGGACGATCCCAA
>JBOFCS010000240.1:0-3878 GCA_051646185.1 Mycobacteriaceae bacterium
GGTAACTCTTCCCGCGATTCGCTGGGGGTTAACCTATGGGGTTGTTTTGACCATCGCTCGTTCTCTAGGGGAGTTCGGTGCGGTCCTCATGGTTTCGCTAGGGCTGCCAGGTCAATCGCAAACATTGACCTTACTGGTAAATAGTCGCTATGAACGAGGTACCCCCGATGGGATTTATGGTGCCTATGCGATGTCCACGTTGTTAATGGGCCTTGCTCTTCTTGTCCTTATTTTAATGAATCTTTTTGATCGTAAGAGGAGTGCCCAATCATGACCGGAAATGCCCCAACTAGCACTGGGAGAAGGAACATGATCACTGTCTCCGGTGCAAATAAACGCTACGGCGATTTTGCAGCTTTGGATAATATTAACTTTGAAGTTCCCAGCGGCTCGTTGACTGCACTGTTAGGCCCTAGCGGTTCTGGAAAATCTACCTTGCTGCGATCAATTGCCGGACTTGATCATCCCGACTCAGGAACAATCACCATTGATGGTAAGGATGTTACTGGGGTGCCTCCGCAACGCCGTGGTATCGGATTTGTTTTTCAGCACTATGCTGCATTCAAACATATGACCGTATGGGATAATGTTGCTTTTGGACTTAAGATCCGTAAACGACCAAAGTCTGAAATTAAAAGAAAAGTTGATGACTTACTGGAAATTGTAGGTCTTTCTGGTTTTCAAGGCCGCTACCCAGCTCAACTATCAGGGGGTCAGCGGCAACGGATGGCTTTGGCGAGAGCGTTAGCTGTTGATCCTCAGGTGTTGCTGCTAGATGAGCCCTTTGGGGCACTTGATGCTAAGGTCCGCGAAGATTTACGCGCCTGGCTTCGTCGATTGCATGATGAGGTGCATGTGACAACGGTATTGGTAACGCATGATCAAGAAGAGGCGTTGGATGTTGCCGATCGTATTGCCATCCTGAATAAAGGACGGATTGAGCAAATTGGCAGTCCTGAGGATCTTTACGATCGTCCTGAAAATGATTTTGTGATGTCATTTCTAGGACCGGTAGCTCGCCTCAATGGAAATCTCGTGCGGCCACACGATATTCGAGTCGGTCGGACGCCAACTATGGCTAATGCTCAAGAGTCTGAAACAGCTGAATCCACTGGCGTGTCACGGGCCACTGTAGTTCGAGTTGTTCACTTAGGTTTTGAAGTGCGGGTTGAGCTGAATCATGCTGCAACGGGAGAGGAGTTCTCTGCACAAATTACCCGTGGTGATGCTGAAGCCCTGAAATTACAAGAAGGCGATAGCGTATATGTTCGGGCCACCAGAATACCTAAGATCTTGCATCAGAGCTAAAAATGCGGTTCGACTAATCAATAACTAGTCGAACCGCATTTTTACCTTAGAGTCGCAAGAAACGAACTAGGGGAAGATCACATAGGCATAAGTTGTTCAACGTACACGGCGGTTCCAGGGTCGGTCCAGGCGATCTTTCCACCCTTAAATTCGCTGATCCAGCCGTTGCCGAAGACAGTTTCATCCGTCGTGGGGAAGCCATAAGCGCCGGCTGGTCCGCCATTTTCGGTGTAGACGCGCAGAATCTCGCCCTGAACTACATGTGCACCAGTGGCTTCGGAGAAGAAGACTGTGCCATTAGCAAAAGGAACCATCTTGCCTCCGGCGACATCGACAGCAGGTCCGGTAGGCAGGCCAAGCGCACCAGTTGCACCACCTAACGCAGTGTACTTAGTCAATAGTTCTCCGCTAAGGGTGATCTCGCCAGCTGGGGTTGAGAATTTTTGTTCCGCAGCCGTTACAGCTGAGCTAACAGCAGCGGAAGCTGAGTTAGCAACCGAAGTAGCGCTGCCTAAAGAGTCTTTGACTTTGTCTTTGCTGTCATCGCTGCAGCCAAGGACAAGTAAGCCGGTTGCAGCAAATGCAGCGGTAAGGCCAGCAGCGCGCTTAAAGGATGAGTTCATTGGTTTCCTGCCTGTTCAAGTCGTTAGGGACGAGTAGATGTCACACGTCTGTGCGGAAACTCTAGCGCATGAGTAACAGATGGTATGCCACATTCGGGAATTTGCTCATCGTGTTGGGAATTTCTTGCCAGAAAACTTTAACGGTACTGGGTAATCTGAATTTTTAGCTGTTGAACTTAAGTGAGTGGCTCGCCAAGTTCAACAGCGCTAAGTACATCACCGACCAGACCTGCAGCAAGAGTATTTCCTCCTGCCTGGTCGATCAGTAAAAAGCTCCCGGTATGCCGGTTGACCGCATAGTCATCTGCCACTATTGCCTGGGCTACACGGATGGAAATTCGACCAATATCATTAAGCTCTAAAGATTCCGGTGCAGCATCGGCGGTAAGATCTTGTTCGTTAAATCGTTCAATCAAACCGCCAACTATTGCTTGGGTGGTGCTAGTGCCGTGCTTAAGAAGGAGTCTGGCTCCTGGGCGTAGGCTTTTCTCGGCTAGCCAACAAATAGTTGCCTCAAACTCAGCAGTGGGTTCCGGTGCGTCAGCAATGGAAGAAATGACATCACCGCGGGAAATATCTACATCGTCGGCAAGGATGAGTGTGATACTGCGGCCGGACTGTGCTGTTTGCAAACTGCCATCGGCGGTATCTATTGCTTTGACTGTGGTACGAATACCGGCAGGCAAGACGACCACGTTATCGCCAACCGCAACAGAGCCTGCAGCCACTTGCCCGGCGTACCCGCGATAATCTGGGTACTCAGGTGTTCTCGGTCTAATGACGTATTGCACAGGGAAACGGAAACCCACTGTACTGTTATCATTTTCGGCATCTACCGGAACTGATTCGAGATACTCAATCAGAGTGGGGCCCTGATAATAGGGAGTCCGATCAGAGTGAACGGCAATATTGTCACCATTGAGTGCGGATACTGGTATTTCGGTAACATCCTCGATGTCCCAGCCCAACGAATGAGTGAGTTCATTAAATTCTGCGGAAATAGTCGCAAAAACTGTCGCAGGATCTTCTACCAGGTCAATTTTATTGACAGCAAGAACCAGTTTAGGGACACCAAGTAACGCTAAAACTGCAGCATGCCTACGAGTTTGGGAAATCACACCTTTACGTGCATCAACGAGTAAGATAACAAGTTGAGCAGTTGATGCTCCTGAGACAGTATTCCGGGTGTACTGAACATGTCCGGGGGTGTCTGCAAGAACAAAAGATCTTTGCGGGGTAGCAAAAGACCGGTACGCCACATCAATGGTGATACCTTGCTCTCGCTCAGCGCGAAGTCCATCAACTAGGAGTGATAAATCGGGGGTTGATAGTCCCTTGTCAACTGATGCTCGGGTTACGGCATCAATTTGATCGGCGAGGACAGATTTTGTGTCATAGAGCAGACGGCCGACCAATGTTGATTTACCGTCGTCAACACTGCCAGCAGTGGCAAGACGTAGCAGCTCGCTCATATCAGAAGTAGCCCTCTCGTTTGCGATCTTCCATCGCGGCCTCGGAAACACGGTCATCACCACGGGTAGCGCCTCGTTCGGTCAGCCGAGATGCAGCAACTTCGGCAAGAACTGCCTCGGCATCGCTGGCTTTGGAGAGTACTGCTCCGGTAGTAGATCCATCGCCAACAGTCCGGTAGCGAACTGAAAGGCGTTGCAATTTTTCCCCTTCACGAGGACCTCCCCAAGGTCCTGGGGTAAGCCACATGCCATCGCGGTCAAACACGTCGCGTTCATGAGTGTAGTAAATACTCGGGAGGGCTATGCGTTCTCGAGCAATGTAGCGCCAAATGTCAAGTTCAGTCCAGTTGCTTAAAGGAAATACCCGAACATGCTCACCTGGGGAGTGTCGACCGTTATAGAGATTCCACAATTCTGGCCGTTGACGTTTAGGATCCCACTGACCAAAAGCGTTACGCAGGCTAAAAATACGTTC
>JBOFCS010000242.1:0-12670 GCA_051646185.1 Mycobacteriaceae bacterium
GTGCGAGTGGGTGTCGCTGAACGATGTCCCCTACGCTGCATGTGTCCGATCAGCCGAGCAACGGCACGGGCGGTAAGGTCTGCCCGCAGAGTCCATGATGCATTGGTGTAACCCATCGCCCAAAAAAGATTCGGCACCCCATCAAGGGCATAACCTTTGTAAAAGAATCGGGAAGCAATATCAAGTTTTTCTCCGTCTATATCAATATCAACTCCCCCCAACGATTGGAGATCCAAACCTGTTGCAGTAACTACAATATCAGCATCAAGGTGCTTGCCGGACCGAAGAGTAATTCCGGTTTGCGTAAAGGTCTCGATATGGTCGGTGACGACTTCAGCTTTACCATTACGGATAGCCTTGAAAAGGTCCCCGTTGGGGACTACACAAAGACGTTGATCCCACGGGTTATAGGAGGGATTAAAATGCGTGTCTACGTCATACCCCGACGGCAACATAGATACATAAAGTTTTCGCAGAATTTTTCGTGAACGTTGCGGGGCACGTCGACAAAACTGATAGATACCCAGGGTTACTAGCGCATTTCGATAGCGAATAAGTTTATGTGCAAGAGATTTTGGTAAAAACTTCCTTAAGTATTGTGAGCTGGGATCGACCAAGGGAGCCGATAGCAAATAGGTTGGTGACCGTTGCAACATGATTACTTTTTCAGCGTCTTGCGCCATTGACGGAATGAGCGTGATTGCTGTAGCACCAGAACCAATCACAACGACCTTCTTGCCAGCATAAGCCAAGTCTTCCGGCCAGTGCTGCGGATGAATAACCGTACCTTTGAATTCTTCTATACCAGTAAACTTAGGGGTATACCCATTGTCATAGTTATAATATCCTGAGCAAAAATATATAAATTGTGATTTAAAAGTATGTGGCACACCATTTTTAGTTACATCTACAGTCCAAGAAGCGTCAGCCGAATCCCAACTAGCCCCAAGAACATGAGTGCTAAAGCTAATATTTGCAAAGATTCCCGATTCAACTGCAACGTCATGAATGTACTGTCGAATGTCAGCGCCATCGGCAATGCTTTTCTCCCCCGTCCATGGTCTAAATGGGTAAGACAGCGTGAAAATATCACTATCAGAACGGATACCGGGGTACCGAAATAGATCCCAGGTTCCACCTATCCGTTCGCGTCGTTCCAAGAGCGTAACTTTAAGATGTGGCAAAGCTTCTTGTAAGCGATAGGCGGCATTGATCCCAGAAAGACCGGCACCGACAATGACCACGTCAACCTGGGTAACAACCTCATGCTTCAGCGGTATTTGCCCCAGCGGCTCAGCCATGTTTCCTCCGTAATTGATCAACTCCACGCGAGTATTAGCGTTACGTACGTTAACACTGACCTAGACATAGTCCAAGCCCTAATTTCCGAGCAACTCTTGGCGCACAAAAAAGAGCGAATCGCGAGTAAGATTTCAGTGAGCATGCAGGCTTCTACCGCAACAGAGGAAATAATGATGTTATTTAGTAAATATCAGCGGCGAGCAACAGTGAGTGCCTTTGCGCAGCTGATTACCGCGCCGCTGCTCACTGTTGCGTTAATAAGTTGCGGTAGTAGCGATAACCCAACTCCTGGCGCCATTCGTCAATCACAACGCCAAGAAGAAATCAGCCAATCTTTATCGAATAAAGAACTCTTTGACAGACATAAAAATGATGTTCACTACGATGTTGTGAACTTTGTTGCGGGACTCTGTAAAACAACAAATACTTTTACCACAAAAGTCAATAATCGACCAGGTCAGGATCCACCTCAGTCTCTAGAAGAAGCGGTCAACGCTTACCGCACCAGTCTCACAGAAATAGCGGATCTTGGGGTATCCGCTTCTTCGGATATAACGAACCTTGTTCTTCCAGAAGTTAATCCAGTCCTTACCCCAGGAGTTACTTCCGAAACCTGGAGTAAAATCCAGTCAGATACCTCTCAAGCTTTTGTTGCAGCAGCTGAACAAATTCGAAGTCACAGTCGAGAAATTGGCAATCAAGAATACGCTAGTTCTGAAGCTGCATCAGCAGCAATCTCCTCGGCAAATGACAAAACCAACGCAACCATGTCCGAACTGAACAATCGGATATCGCAATCCATAAAGTCACTACCCATGCCCAACAAGGAAACCAGTGATGCACTAGCTCAGACCGGAGCTTGCCCCACTTCCCAGCAAAAGTAACTTTGATAAGCTACATACCGCTTAGGGTGCATCCAATCTAATTCCCGAATTTCGTAATAAATCTGCCAGAACTCGCTCACCACGATTATTTGTATCAACATCAAAACCAACCAGCGGTATAACGATTTGAGCTCCGGTTAACGCAACCAATAAGGTATCAGCAGCTCCATACACATCTAACCTCGATGAGACCTGCCCAGCGTCTTGCCCGTCACGGAACCACTGAGCCAGCTGAGCACGCCACTGCTTCATGTTGTTCATATAGGTTCCCCTGAGGTTGGCATTATGCGCAGCTGTCTGCCAAAAACCCAGAACTGCTCGCGATTCAGCCTTTGCTTCCTCTGACAATGGCAGCACCTCACGGCAGAAAGCTTCAATAGCTCTCGACCAAGACAGCTGCGGGCACCCCCCGATGCGCTCGGCTATCCTACGATTTGTCTCCTCAACGACCGATACAAAAACCGCATTGACAATCTCGTCTTTGCCGGCCCAGTACCGGGCTAGCGCACCATTTGCATAGCCAGCTTCCTTTGCTATTGACCGCATTGTCGCTGCTTCTAACCCATCCCGGGCTATAAGACGATAAGCAGCGGCAACAATCTCACGACGCCGCGCATCATGGTCAACAGCTTTCGGCACAGACTCAACTCCATCGCATAAGGACATCACCTAGCAACTACAGGTCAGACCTTAACATAACGACCGATGGCGACTTAGCAAACAGAACTGGAGGTGTACGCTATTTTAGCCAGAACAAGGTGAACAGGACTGCATCATGCACGGGAGTGAGCGATCCGATTAACACCGCACCACCAAAGGCAATACCATTACGAACATAGGGATGTCTGTGAAACCAGGATACTGGCCCCTTTTTCTGCTCCCGCCACTTTTGTACTGTGGTGCGTTCTGAAACATCTAAAGACTCTATGTCATAGCCAAACTCGACACTAGGCGGAGATGTTTCATGCTGTGAAACAAGCTGATCGACAAATCCTGCCGAGCTCATCGAACCAAACATAGGTTAATCCGTATCTACTACAAAGTAGCTCACTTGTATACCTGACTATTTACGCAATTTCCATAATGTCAGTCCACGGCTTCAACAGGGTGTTATGCATGTCTTGGGTGTACTCCTCTTCGCCCACCAAATCGCTCAGCACTAAGGCTGTAGCAACCTGGCCAACAACTGCTGCTGGGCCAAGTTTTGCTACTGAACCTAAAATGCCAGCAATATCAGTTGCATCTGTATCACCAGAAGCAAAGGCAGCGGCAACGGTCCGAGCCATGGTGACAGCCGCAACACGATCATGTTTTTTGGCCACTGCCGTTGCTGCCTGCATGCCTGCAGCACTCGCACCTAACCCCATAAAACCACCACCTAGTTGCTTTCCAATGTTAGTTAAAAGTCCAGCAAAATCTGGTTGACCACCTTTATCGCCCTTAATGCCTGAAAAAAGGGTAGATAGATCTGGTTGCTGTCCATTAGCGGGTGTGGCAGCTTTTGCCATTTTCTCTAACTGTTCTCCAGTGAGAGTGGATACTGCATCTAAGAAGCTTGCCACTACCGACCATTGGGGTCCGTAAAGGCGCTCTAGGTGTGCGGCTTCCAAAGAATTGTAGGAAGAGTTTTCAGTCATGGGATTCTCCTTAAGGTGGGGTGTTACTAACTTTTGTGTACAAATAGATTTCATAGAGTCAAGGTGTATAAGTCCATCTCGGTTGTCCTATCCACCCGGGCGGGGTTATCAAGTAGCAGACTCACTGGCCTAGTGACAGTGCTGGAACTCTTTGCCACTTTCTGGTTTTGAGTTAATGCTTGAGAAATATCGAAGTTCGGCGAAATTCCAAACGCCGCAGCAGGGTTATCAGAACTTAATGCCTCAACTAGTGCATTAAGTAGCTGCTCGATATCGGGGTTATCCGGTATGGAGTCTAAGATCTGGCTGCCAGCTGGCGCCGCGCCAAAGCCACCCGATATTGAACCATTACCTGCGTCTACCCCAGCACGGATTGGGGAGATCGCTGCAGCCAAATCGAGTGGGCCAACTGCAAGTCCAATTAACCCTATGAGGATTTGCACCGGAGTCAAAGTCCCGTTTGCCAATCCTTCTGCAAGATTCGCGAGTGTACTTGCAATATCAGGGAATCCGAGGCTGCTAGCTAAATCCGACAGGCTGCTAACAAAGCCAGCAGGATCATTGGCCACATTCAACAAACTCGAAATTGCATCATTGAGACCCTGACCTGCCTCAGCAGCACCACCATTGGCACCACCTTGACCAGTCAACACATCAGAAAGACCAGAAAGTGCATTACCAAGATCAGACAGACCCACACTATTAGCCAAATCCGACAAGCTATTAACAAAACCAGCAGGATCATTGGCCACATTCAACAAACTCGAAACTACATCGTTAAGACCCTGAGCACCCTCGGAAGCACTACCACTAGAACCACTCTGACCAGTCAACACATCAGAAAGACCAGAAAGTGCACTACCCAAATCTGTCAAACCAAGACTATTAGCCAAATCCGACAAACTATTAACAAAACCAGCAGGATCATTGGCAAAGTTCGAAAGTGTTGATAGCCAGTTATTGAGCGCTTCAGCTGTACCAGTCGCACCACTACCTGTCGTTGTGTCAGCTGATGCAGCACCTGAGAGTGTTGAAAGGATATTAGCCAAATCTGTTAGGCCGAAGCTATTCGCCAGATCTGATAGACCGCCCAATAATCCACCCGGGCTAGTGAAGCTGGCCGATAGATCCGAAAGCACTGTACCCAGATCAGTCAGCCCTAGGCTATTAGCCAGATCCGATAAACCACTGATTAATCCACCTGGAGCAGAAGAACTTGCAGCCAGATTGGAAAGCAGCGTACCCAAGTCTGTGAAACCTAGGCTATTAGCCAGATCTGACAAACCTGTTAGCCCACCGGTAAGTGTGTTTGCAATGTCTAAGCCACCAGTGGCAAAGCTTCCTAAGCCGGAAGACAAGCTGGTCAGGAAATCCCCAAGCCAAGGAAGTCCGAGGTTATTGGCTAGTTCTGCTAGACCGGTGAAGCTTTGCGCCAAGCTACTGGCCAGTCCGGCCAGACCGGTTGCAAGCCCGTTAAGCAGATCGGCGATTCCGGGGAAACCTAACTGGTTAGCTAGGTTGGCAAGTCCACTTAGACCAGCTGGGCCAAGACTTAAAAGAAGAAGTCCGGCAAGTAGAAGCAGCGGAATACCCACTGGTATAGCCGAAAGCAGCAGTGCGCCAAGAGCTAGCAGCGGTATGAACAATGCTGCGGCTAGCACCAAAACAGCTAGACCTAATGGGATCAGACCAATAGTTAAACCAACCAAAAGCCCAGCAAGAGCAGTTAATAGCAATGCGCCAATGCCCGACAGTGTTCTGACCACTGGGTCGGTTGATACTAGCGATAGTGCTCCCAAACCTAAACCTAAACCACCAAGTAGTGCCGCGAGAAGCAGTGGTAAACCAACAACCAAAGCAGGGACCAGTAAGGCAAGTGCTCCCAAACCAATTGCCAGGCTCAAAATAGCCAAAGGCAAGAAGATAATTCCTAGGGGCGGAATCAGACTCAGAAGACCAAATATTGCCGCCAACGCGAAGCCTGTTAGTGCAACTAATCCGATAAGCGCCAAGCCTGCCGTTACCAACGCTGCCACCCCAAACGCAGCGGTAGCCAATAACCCTTGTATCGCTGCAATAGGTGAAGTCAAGCCTGCCGCTAACTGCGACCACCCTGCTGACCAGAACAGCTGCGACAGCCACGAGAAGATAGCCCTGCCAATTGGTTCAGGCCAGAGAAGGGAGGCCAGTCCCAGTAGAACCGATCCGATCAGCGAACCAATTCCAAACAGCCAAGGCAGTATTAACAAGGCTGCCCCAACCAGCAAAGATAATCCGACAAATCCTAAGGCAAGCAAAGCCAAGCCGATAAGACCAAAGATTGCTTTACCAATGGGATCTGGCCATAGCAGTGTCAGCAGTGCCGCGATGGCGGCCCCGATGAAGGGCAGAGCTACCACCAATGCACCTAAGAGCAGTGGAATCCCGCCCAGTATCAGTGGCAGAAGAACGTGTGCCAAAACTCCGAGTAGACCTGCAAGTAGGGATAGCGGAACTGTGATGGGGGACGTAACAAGTGCCAGCAGGAAGAGTAAGCAATTGACGATCCAGGTGATTGCCTGCTGCGCAAGGCTCAATGTTATGGCTATGCCTGCCACGATAAACGGTAATGCCAGTAGGGCGAGGGCGGCTATCAGCAACCCTGCCAGCAATGCAAGACCAACAGTCAACAGTATGACTCCGATTGTTACCACCGCAGCAATCGGCAAGGCCAACAATAAAGTTCCAACAAAAACTACCGCTGCAAGAAGGAGAAGCGGAAGCGCAAACGTCATGACTAGCGCAATGCCCACCCCAGCGATCAGTGAGAGCACTGCGGCGATGGCACTCAAAATAGCTACTGCACCAAGGATCACCGGCAGGATAAGCAGTGGCACTGCCAGTAGTACCAACAACACAACACCAATAGCCAGGGCCGCCAAGGATAGCAACAACGGAAGGGCCAATATAGCGGCAATGATTAAGCTTGGCAGACCAATTGCCCACCATACTGGTCCGGAAAGAAGAAGCCAGATGGCGCCCAAGGCACCCTTAATGCTATTTCCAACAAAGAAACCTATCCATATCAAGAAGGCTGTTATAGCCGCAAATGCAACTGTAAGGATAAGGACGTTCCCCAAAAGCTCAACCACAAAGAGCAGCAAGGCTTGCCCAATTCCCAGTATTACGGCAACGATTGATAATGCAGCAACAATAAGGAAAATGACCACAGTAGCAGCAAGGATAAGTCCGCTTACGGCTGCGATCGCAAGACCTAGGAGTACTGCTGCCACTGCAATAACAAGCAGAATGGCCCCAATGATAGGGAGAATAATTGTAGGCAAGGTGATAACAGTCAGCACTAACAGTATGACTGCAGCAATCGCGCCGATGAGCGCAAGCCCCAAACCAATCACTACCCCGATCAGTGCAGGGATTCCCACAATGCTGGCGGCAATAGCGGCAACAATGTCGACCAGCAGTGCAACAAATGCTACAACGACTGCGATGATAAATGACGGGATATTGACAACCACAAAGAACACTTCGTCAACAACAACCGACCAGAAGGACATAAGAGCCCACGGAATTAGTGCGGCAAGGGTCACGACAGTAATGACAACGTCAAATCCCACCCAGACCAGTGAAGTAAATATAAAGATCGCCAATAATACCACCCCAACGATGGCAAATGGTATCGCTGGAATAGACAGCACCGCAAAGAGAAGAGTGGCAGCTAAGGCGATCACGGTAATGACTGCGGCCACCGCAACTCCGGCGATCAGCAGTGGAACCGCGATGATGAATCCAATAGCAGCCAAAACCGCAATGATAGTGAAAATTACAGCGGCTATCGCACCAATCACAAAGGGAATGGCACTGGCAAGCCCGCCCAGTAAGCTAATCGCCGTACCAACCAGAGCAATAATCACAGCGACAGCAACGATGACCGCCAGCACTGCGAGTATCGCAAAGAAAGCAGCTGCGATAAGGGCAATAAGGGGTATTATTCCAAACAAGAGTGCCAAAACAAGAATAATTACGGGGATAGCTATAAGCACTACCCCCAGGGCGATTCCGGCAATTGCGACACCAAATCCGATCACCGCAATTACCGCAGCCACTAGAGCTAAGAGTAGCAACGGAACGGTGCCTAGGACCAAAATAAATGGAGTCAACAATACCGCAAGACCAAGTAGTCCAATAATAATCAGCGATAGAACGCTCACGATAAAGAAGAAAGCACCAGCGCCGATAACGAAGAGCTCAATTTCCGCAAGAATGAAGCCAACAAACGGTATCCACCATACAACGATGGTAGGAACTGCAATGAAGGCAGCTAGGAACCAGAAGAACAGGTTAAGGATAAAAGCAACAATAATTACCACAACAAGAACAATGGCAATTATTGGGCTGAGCAAAGCAAGAAGTGGAATGACTAGCGCAATGACGACTAATACGATTGCAGCTAATGCAGCCAAGATACCAACAATTCCGCCAATAAGGATGAGAGCCAATGGGATAAGTCCCAGCAGAACTATCGCTAGTAGTGCCAACCCGGCCACAATCAGTACGGGTATCCCCAGAAGCAGTGCTGCTGCGAGGGAACCCAGAGCCAAAGCCCCCAGGATAACGACAGCGATAACCCCAATGGCGGCAACGATCAAGGCCAATGGAACAGCAATGATCAACGCAATAATGGTGGCAATCAAGTTTAATGGCAAAAAGAGTGTATTAAGAATAGCCGGGATAAGCAGTATCAGTGCGGCAAGTCCTGACCCAATAAGTAGCACAGCAAGCACAACAACTGTGGCAATAACAGCAAGGGGCAGTGCTATCAAAAGCCCGATTGCCAAAATGCCAAGGCCAACGATAATTCCCCCCACCACCGGAATACCAATACCAAGGACAGCAATGGCTGCGGTGATAACTCCAGCCACAATTGCCGCTAGACCCAGTACTAATCCTACTGTTAAATCAGCATTTTGGGTTAAACCTTGATCTGCCAAATCGCTAAAGAAGTTTGTCATCATCTGCGGTAATGATGCAAAGTTTAAGCTGCCGTCTGAGGCAAAAAAATCAGCTAGCGGCGCTAGTAGTGAACCTGGTGCAGTTAGTGCTGAGAAGAAGTTTCCAAAGGGTGAATCTGCTGATAAGCCTTCCTTGAGTACTGCGGCCCATGGAATCTCTGCTCCATTAGCCGAACCAAAACTTTCCACAAATCTGCTAAGGACATTGCTGTCCACCAATGATGAAAAATTAAATTCTCCAGATGAATTAGCGGTAAACAGACTTTGTATTCCCATGAAGCCGGTAACAATTTTTTCGGCTTCAACAGCAGCTTCATCCGCTGGCTTGGACAGCGAAAATGCTGCGGTGAAACCTGCTCGAAGTAAATTTTCCGGTGACAATGCCGACTGAATTGCCTGTGCACCTTCAGTTGAAGGCTCCGGGATACTTGGTTTGAATGGCATTAATAATTCACGAATTTTGCCATCTAAAGCAACCGGAGGGGTATCATCTTCACGTCTGCGCGAAGCACCTGCCAATTCGGTTGCTTGGGCCGCAAAATTTATCAATGTGCCTAAAGCATTAGCAGGAGAATTAGATTCATCACTAGCAAAACTCGGCAATAGCGCGCTAGGCAACGCAGCTAGGGCCGACTGAAAAGACTCCACCTTGGCTGCATTATCGGAAATATTTTCACTCAAAGGAACATCAAAATCTACGGCCCTGCTTGCCACGGAAGATTCCTCCGCTTTAGCTGTGGTCTGATTTTCAAGCCTCTGCTCAGGTGAGCCTAAGGGTGTGAAGGATCCTCGCCTTACAACGCGCTCCCGGCTGACTTCTGGAACTTCTGGAACTGCTCGTTGCCCTGCAGGAACTTCAACTAGCCCACCTAGTGGTGAGTTTCGTATTGCTTCCTGTGTCGCTACCGAAAATCCAGCTACAGCTTCGTCAATAGCCTTTTGAGCTTCGGTAATTGGCGAATTTGTCGCGCAGGGATCTATAGCGGGATCTTTACACGGATCAGTTTGGATGACATCCTGACCGGGGGTCTCAGCAGAGGCGTTTGCTGCACCTGCAAATGCCATCGTTGCTGCAGAAGCAACTGATGCGGAAACCTTTAAACCTCTGCGGTTTTTCTTCCGACGGTGTTTCATGTGTCTAAGTCCTTAAATTAACTGAGTTCCAGGAAAAGAGCGATGGCGTGAGTTAGAACGGAAGCCTAGGAAATAATTGTGGTCCGTCATACGGACCCACCTCACCCCAATTTGGGTCACAAGCAGCCACCGAAGACCCGCCTGCGGTACTGATATTCTCCCCGATATGCGTATGGACAATCCCAAAAATATCGATGCACCGGATAAATGCGTGTTGAATTGATCCATCTCCGCCACTGCAATTCAAAACAATTGCATTTTCAATACCTAAATCAAAAGTACAACCCTGCGGAGCATCTCCAGCGTTTGGTAGTACATCAGTTTTTTCTTCACCAGCGAAAGCAGAGGGCACAAATATAACTGCGCACAGGCTTGCAATTATAAATCCAAAACCTATCAGTTTTTTCACTATTCCAACCTCAGTTGAACGCATCATTATGTCTTTTCCTTAAAACAAAGTGCAGCTACGCACATCCGATGATCTACTGGCGTAGACGCTAGCATTCAGCAAAGGTACTGACAATCCGAAGCTGTACATGCGTCCAGTTAGGCGCGGTTAACTCTAGAACTATTATATATGCAAATTTGTATATATATGCAGGTAGAATGGGTTTACAAAACTAGAACTTTCGTCAATGCTAAATTGATATTTTAAGTACCGTTTAATAGGTTAATTTGCTTTTTAGATACTTTAATGTATTTAACCCAGTCGACTAGTTTAATTTACGATGAAAAAAGTTTAAAATACAAGAATATTTTATAGGATGTAGAAATTACCTATGCTCCGATAATTAGCTATAGAGACAGTGATTGATATCACTACGAAAATGCACTTATGCCAGCTCGACTAGATTTATTTACGCTAATTCAAAACGCAAAGTCTTATTTAGCAAACATGAAACACATTCAGAATTAATTTTAATTACTCACTGTTATACGCATCATATTTATGCAATTGAGATGGAAAAACCCGGAAAAATAGTTATGGTTATCTGGTCCCAATTAAGGAGTCAATGAATGCGTATCTTTGTATCAATTATTAGTATTATTTCCGGGTTATCCCTGAGCCTACTAGGCCAAGGCTCCGCTGAAGCCGATTCGTTAACTCCCATTGGTGGAGGTTCTGGATTACTCATTGGAAACGACCACCTCTGCACCATGACAACAGTCGGCTACGATCGCGACGCACAACTTGTCGGTTTCACTGCTGCTCATTGCGGACGAGTCGGCGATGCAGTCGCTTCGATTTCAGATTTATTAAGCGGTCCAGTGGGTTTCATCGCTTATGCTAATCCTCTTTTGGACTATGCAGTTATTGCCTTGGACTCCGATAAAGTACTGCCACTAAGTCAAATAGGTCCAAGTAAAATTTCCACTATAGCTAGCCCCCCTGCTGCC
The DNA here is from genome assembly GCA_051646185.1 of Mycobacteriaceae bacterium. Taxonomy (GTDB): domain Bacteria; phylum Actinomycetota; class Actinomycetes; order Mycobacteriales; family Mycobacteriaceae; genus JBOFCS01. The sequence continues at coordinate 11,365 of JBOFCS010000242.1, forward strand.
TCAGGAGCAGTATGCAAGCAAGGGCTCATCACCGACCATACCTGCGGAACAACTACGGGCACAGATGAATCCGATCGTCTATGGAGTTTAATGTGTGTCATTGATGGAGATTCAGGAGCACCTATTACCGAAGGTGATCACCTTGTCGCTATGGTTAATGGTTACCTGGGATTGCCTTGCATCGGCCCAACACAGGGCACAAGCTTTAAAGCTATTACCAATGATCTCAACTACATTGGCGGAGTTGGGGCGAACTTTGCACCAATTCCTTAGCGCTAGATAAGTATTCCTAATTTTTATAAACCAAGAAAAATTTGTGCGACACGCTTTTGATTTGATCCAAAAGCTTTATGAGCACTACTTCTTAAACCCTTGGTAGCATAAATGACTATGCTTGATTAATAAATATCTTTCATAGTCAAGTACAGGTGAATTTAGGTTACCGCTCAGAGAGCTAAGGCTCGTTGAACATCGCAGTCGTCACTCGCTCTTCCTACCTTCAAAGAGAAGAAAACGAATATCTCCATAATTGGTGGCTATTTGATCTGTTCCCCGCATTCGCGGGGAACACGTGCGTGGTCGAAACCGGCTCGCAGAGTTCGGGGGCTTATCCCCGCATTCGCAGGGAACACATGCCTTCGTAATGGAATCGATTAGTGCCTTGGGGCTCATCCCCGCATTCGCGGGGAACACTCGAATCCCGCTGTTACCTGGGCCATGGGGGCGGGCTCATCCCCGCATTCGCGGGGAACACGCTGAAAGTGTTATCCATGGTTGTCTCCTACACGGGCTCATCCCCGCATTCGCGGGGAACACCAGCAGACATTTACCAAAAAGTCATTGGTGAGGGGCTCATCCCCGCATTCGCGGGGAACACTTCACCGTCTACTACCTTTGACGGACACAGTGGGGCTCATCCCCGCATTCGCGGGGAACACAGGCTTAGGCAGTGCCATCAGCACTGTGATTGGGGCTCATCCCCGCATTCGCGGGGAACACACGATTGGCCTCGTGATAAGTGGCACGGCGCGGGGCTCATCCCCGCATTCGCGGGGAACACCCAGCCTCCGTCGCAGCCTTCACATATTTCAGGGGCTCATCCCCGCATTCGCGGGGAACACATGTTGGGCTAACTGATTCTGCTGTGGGTGTGGGGCTCATCCCCGCATTCGCGGGGAACACATCAAAACTTCTTCCCCCAGTCCAACCTCGTCGGGCTCATCCCCGCATTCGCGGGGAACACCTGTATATGGTTTTACAGCTGGATGTTTCAGGGGGCTCATCCCCGCATTCGCGGGGAACACCA
>JBOFCS010000003.1:0-17656 GCA_051646185.1 Mycobacteriaceae bacterium
AACTTCTGCCATTAATTCATCGTCATTGCTTTCCACTGCGCCCTCCAATTTTTGACAGTGTGTAAAAAATCTCCAGCACCTATACCGACTTGCTTACCTGAGCAAAAATCAGATCAGCATCTTTCTGCATCTTCTTAATCGCTATTTGTCCGCCCCACCAAAAACCTACTGCCCCAATAATTGCCGCAACAAGGACGGCCACATAATTACTTGGTTCGGGCAATAATGCTGCCAACAACGCACAGGGCACTGTGGTAGCAAGCAGGATTCCGATACTTATTAGCAAAAATACAAATGCATTGGCCTTAAAAGAATTACGAGTACTTATCGAAAAAGTTTTACTGGCTTCCGGTACCGGATAAGGAGCCAGCGCCGAAGACACCATCGCCAAGCCACCACCCACCCCAAACATCACAACCGTAATCGCTAGCGGAACCGCTAAACGATCCATCCCGGTATCTCCGAAAATACGCACCACCACCGTCGCACTTACTGCAAAAGGAGCAATAACCAGCAGCCAAACAATTTGCCGACCACGCACATCTGCCTTGATCGCTTCCGGGATCATCACTATATGCCACAAAGACTTACCGTCGAAACCATACATATCACTACCGGCAGCCATCCCAGCGAAAAGCACAATCCACGCTCCCCAAGTGGCATTAAACGGAATCAATGGAGAAAGCAGTGGCCCAATACCTGAAAGCAATGCCATAATCACCACCGAAAGCAGCTGCGTCCTGCGACGAATATCCCCACGCCACAGCGACAACTCGCGTGACACCACTGCACCCAACCGGCTTGCTCGCCAACCCTGTTGAATATCTTTACCCTGATTTTTTATCTGAGCCGCAGTAGCGCCGACAGATTCGGACACTGCCCCATCAAAGTAACGCAGCACCAGTTTTTGCCAGGCAAACAGTAGCAGCATATCGAGAATAATTAACCCCAGAACGGCAAGGGCAGCTAGGACCCAATGCCCGTCGATCACCGCATCAACACTGGTAACCCCCCAAGCAAAAGGAATCGAATGTGCCACAGTCAATGGCCAAGTCACTTCACCATCAACTACTCGACTCATACTGCTGGTGAGCGGATACTGCAAAAGATATAATGAAGCAAACACCGCAGAGAAGACTAAAAGAGCAAGCTCACGGCTCCGACGACTTTTCAACAGCTGCGACATTAACAGCATCAAAACCCTTGCTGTCAAAACAAATAATAGTACTGTGGCTGGCCAGGCAATCACAGCAAAAATTAACGCCGAAGGCTGATGCATCAGAGCGTAAATCGGAATTACAGCACTAGCAACAACAGTCACTGGAACCACTATCCCCAGCATCGACGTAGAAAGTAAAGCCGTTGCAAGTTTTTGAGGATTAACTGACAGAAGTTGAAAATGCCTTGGTTGTAAACTATTTTCAGAAATACCAGAGAGCACCGGCATTAATGCCCACATAAGCCCCACGCTAGCTAGAACTAAAGCTGTTCTGCCGCCAATCAATGCCTGGGATCCTTCAATAGGCAAAGCTGCTTGAAGGCACAACCCCAAGGAAGCTATCAGGCCCAATAACCCCGCCAACACTTTTACTACCGCAGTGCCACCAGAAAACTGACGCTTGTAAAGGGTCACCCGCATCGCTAACACTGTTCGCCAGAGCGAAACCTGCTCCGATTTTATTGGCATCATGCCCGCATCCATGACAGTCCCCCTGAACCTGCGATAGGGGCGCCCACCAACCGAACAAAGGCATCATCCAAAGTTCCACCCGCCCGAATTTCCTCCACAGTTCCCGCAGCCACCACCTGCCCCCCAGTAATAACCCCAACATGAGTACAAATCTGTTCTACCAAGGCCATTACATGACTCGATAAAATCACTGAACCACCAGAACGAACAAATTCCAGAAGAATATTGCGGATTCCCGTCGAAGAAATAGGATCTACCGCTTCAAAAGGCTCATCCAGCACCAACAATTTTGGGCCATGCAATAACGCTGACGCAAGTCCAATTTTCTTGGTCATCCCGGCTGAGTAATCGGCAATGACCGTCCCGCCAGCACCGGCAAGATCTAAAACTTCCAATAGTTCATCGCGTCGCTGAGCAATGACCGCTTCTGACATCCCCCGTAAACGGCCAATATAGGTCAACAGTTCATGCCCGGTAAACTGAGCTGGCAAGCTCAACCCATCGGGGAGAACACCTAGCAATTGCTTTGCCACTAAAGGATTTTCCCAAACATTATGCCCAAAAACTAAGCTTCTTCCCCGATCCGGGCGAAGCAAACCCACCGCCATAGACAAAGAAGTTGTTTTCCCCGCACCATTTGGCCCCACCAAGCCAAATAGCGAACCTGGCGGAACAATCAACGACAGATTGTTTACCGCAATTTTGGGTCCAAAAGCCATAGACAGTTGCTCAAGGTGCAGAGCTGCGAGAGGGGCTTGCACACTATCCAACGATTCGCGCATAGTAGCGATACTAACCAGCCAACACACTTTATGCTGTTTGGCAACAAAAAATTGTAAAACCGTTATCCAAAAGTAATCTTAGGGCTCAACAATAACCGTGCCTGACATACTGGGATGAATCGTACAAGTGTATGAAAAAGTCCCAACACGAGTAAATGTATACCGGTACTCGCCAGTAGCCATTAGAGAACTCTGCAATACCGGCGACAAGGCAGTTGCCTCACCTACACCGACAACATCATGGCGAGCTGTGTCCTTAAAGCGCCAGAGCACTGTGTCCCCTACCCGAACGGTTAGGGACGCAGGGGTATACTTCATATTCTTTACCTCGACGGTTAACGCCTGAACATCTGGAGCAGGCTGGCGACCTCCGGATGCAACCCCAACGCTTGCCGTACTGGAATTTAGTGTTATCGCTGTCAGGTTAGCTGGCTCAGCGCCTCCAGCAGGAACCTCAGTACTACTAGAGTTACAGGAAGCAATCAATAATATACCACTAAGCACTACCGCAGATGTCTTTATTGTCATTGAAATCTCCTTAGCCTCAAGCTATTTAAAATAACAAAGATAGATGACATCGCCATAGTCGCTCCGGCGATCATGGGGTTAAGTAAACCACAAGCAGCCAACGGAATGGCGGCAATGTTATAAAGAAAAGCCCAAAATAGATTTACTTTAATCGTTCGCAGAGTACTTTGCGATAGCATAATTGCGGTAGAAACGCTACGCAGGTCCCCACGCAGTAAAGTGATGTCACTAGCTTCGATAGCAACATCGGTTCCTGTTCCCATCGCTATGCCGACATCAGCAATTGCCAACGCAGCAGCATCGTTAACACCGTCTCCCACCATCGCCACTCGTTTCCCCTGACCTTGCAGGTCAGCAATCACCTGCGCTTTACCCTCAGGGAGAACTCCGGAAATGACCGTTTCAATTCCCACCTGCTCTGCAACTACATGAGCTACCTCACGATGATCTCCGGTTAAAAGAATTGGTGTCATCCCAGCAGATTTTAGCTCTTTAACTGCTTGTATGCTGGAAGCTTTCAATGAGTCACGCACCGCAAAAACTCCACGAATTTTCCCGCCCCACTGCACAACAACCCAGGTAGCTGTTGCCGGTAAACCCTGGGTAAGTTCCCGTGGAAGTTCCGCTTCTGCCTTTCCTAACGTCACCTCAATATTGTGAATAAAACCTCGAACCCCCCAACCTGTGTCACTACTAAAATCAGAAACCGGGACACGCTCAGCAGTTAACTGAGCAAGCGCCACTGCAATCGGATGCTGAGAATACGATTCTACTGATGCAGCCCAAAGCTTCACTTGCTCAATACTTTCTCCTTCCGCAATCACAAAATCTGATACTGACATTTCCCCGGTAGTGACGGTTCCTGTCTTATCAAGCACCACCACATCAACATCGTTAATCCTCTCTAAAACTTCTGGCCCTTTAATGAGGATGCCAAGCTGAGCGCCCCTACCGGTACCAACAAGAATTGCGGTAGGCGTCGCCAACCCTAAAGCACAAGGGCAGGCAATAATAACAACGGCAATAGCAGCGCTTAAAGCACCAGAAACACTGGATCCAGAAAATAGCCAAACTATCAGAGTCAGAACGGAAATACCTAAAACTATAGGAACAAAGACCCCCGAAATACGGTCAGCCAGACGCTGGGCGTTGGCTTTCCCCTCTTGAGCCGACTCCACCAAAGCCCTAATGCGAGCTATCTGAGTATCGGCACCGATGCGATGTGCCCGCACAACAAGTTGCCCATTTATACATATTGTCGAGCCAGCAACCTGGTCTCCCTTACCAACATCAACAGGCACAGATTCTCCGGTCAAAGCCGATGCATCTACTGCTGAAAAACCGCTCTGCACTACCCCATCGGTGGCAATCTTTTCCCCCGGTCGAACAATAAAATAGTCGCCAATAGCTAGTTCCGATAAAGCAATACTTTGCTCTTTTCCGTTTCGAATCACCACTACATCTTTGACACTCAACTCCATTAAAGCCCGTAGAGCTGATCCCGCTGAGCGTTTAGCTTTGGATTCAAAATATCGACCAAGCAAAAGGAACGCCGTCACCACTGCCGATACTTCAAAGTAGCTATGGCCTTCTCCTGCTGTGCTCCACTGGAACAATGACCACCCATAGGCCACTAATGTACCCACTGAAATAAGTGTGTTCATCGATGTCCCACCATGGCGCGCATCCAAGAAAGCCGCTTTATGGAAGGGGTACCCAGCCCAAAATACTATTGGGGTGGCAAGCGCAAACGCCACTGTTTGCCAATACGGAAAATGCAGCCCAGGGAACATCGTGACCGGCACAAGAATAGTGGAAAACACTAAAGCCACAACAACTCTGCGGACTAAACCATCATTGGCGGCAACATCTTCTTGTACCGGAGATTTTACCGCATACCCGGTTGCCTCCACTGCTGCAATAAGATCAGCTGGCCGAATCTTCACCGGGTGAGAAACAATAGCAACCTCAGTGGCAAAATTAACTCGCGCTTGAACCCCAGGTATCTTATTAAGCTTTCGCTCTACTCGTTGAGCACAAGAAGCGCAAGTCATTCCGGTTATACTTAGCGAAGTGTGCATTGCCTGCCTCCTGCTTCGACAATCGCTACGAACGAACTAATCTAGCAATGGCGGCGGAAGCTTCGTCCACCTTTTCTTGAGCTTCAGGGCCACCTCTGCGAGCCGCCTCTACCACACAACCAGCAAGATGTGCATCAAGAAGCTTAAGAGAAACTGACTGCAAAGCCTTGGTGGCGGCCGAGACCTGGGTTAAGACATCAATGCAATAACGATCTTCAGTAATCATCCGGGATAACCCGGCAACCTGCCCTTCAATTCTTCTAAGCCGTTTAAGTAAATCCTCTTTTTCAGGGCCATAACTAGACATACCTCAAGCATACCCCCCAAGGGTATTAATTGTATAGGTTCCGCACCCGACGAACACCATCGACAAAAAGGATTCCACTGAGGATTAGCAGAGTAAAAAACGCTGCCATCCTTGACCCCGAATAATGTGAGAGGTACCGAGCTGGCCCACCCTCAGTTACCGGAGGAAACAATGTGGTTGTGATCGACCACTGCCAAGCCCACACTGCCGCCCCAAAAACGAGCAGGGCCACAATAAATTCTAATAGTATTTTTGCTCTAGCGCTGAGACCTTGCTTCATCTCACTTCACCAACTTCACTAACTCAGTCCGAAGTTGTTCAGGCTTTTTAGCCCAAGCTTGAACAACTGTGCCATCGTCAAGCTTTAAGCCAATTCCTTTGCGCCCTCGGGGAACCCCAGTAAGTTCTCCAAGAGCGCGTGCTGATTGCCATATATACCCTTCATGGGCCGCAGCATCGGAATCTTCTGAAGCAGGAAAAACCTTCTTAATCCGCTTAACTGCCAGAAGTTCAGTGCCCTGACGCAAGTTTTCCTTGGTTAAGAGCACACTGGTATGCGTCCTAGCTGCTCCAATTTGCAAAGCAGAAAACCCTGCCAAGATTAACGCTAGAATAGCTAAGACCCACCAATGAACCGGTAGTTCCATTGCCCACTCAGAAATCAGAATTACCACACAAAAAACCGGACCAATAGCAACAGTCTTCCAGCTTGCTCCTGGTTCGCAGATAACTGGCTCAGATATCAGAACTGGTTCCGTCATGACGTCACTGATATCTCGGGTTAAAGTACTGCCCAACGGGCTGGCGGTACATGTTGATGAGAGCAAAAATTGTTAGACCATAAGCGATAAGGTTTAAAATCCCCTGGACAATTCCAAGTAAACCTGTGGCACCTGGAAGTCCGGCGAGTCCCAAAAGACTGATAAGACTCAAAAGGCTGGTGAACATGCCGATTCCACCAAATACGGTCAGAGTAATTCGCGCCCAATTTTGACCACGACGCATCACAAAAGCAAAAAAAATCAGCATACCCACAATAGCGCTAACTACCATAAACCAGCCAAATACTGCTACCTCAAGAACATTAGGGATTCCACTATCGGCTGATAGTGTTTTGTTTGCTTCGAGGTATCCCTGTCGATCCACGACAAAATAGACCACACCAATAAACTCGGAAAGAATTACCACAGCAAAAACTCCCAACCAGGCCCAAAAAGCGAACTCCACCGCTCGGGGTTTTATTGGCACCTGATATCCGACAATGCCCTGTTGTTGATATTGAGGCAGCACTGCGGAGACAACCATCGGGGCTTGCTGTGATGGAGCGGGAGAAGCTCTAGTAAAAAAAGTTTCAGATTCCTTGCGGTGCAATAAGATAAATCCACCTGAGATAAGGACCACAGCAAGAATCCCACTCACTGCAGCAACAACACCAGCCGTTCCTTCATAGTCAGAAATTCCCAAAACAACCTGTAAGACCGAAAATATGGAACCAAAAGCAAGAACACTTCTTGCCCAACGATGGCCCTGGCGTAGCAAAAAAGCACAAATAACAACAAGAGAAAAAACAACAAATAACATCAATCCGGTAACAATAAATACCGCAGTACGCATGCTTGCCTCCGGAAGCACCTGCGGCTCAACACTAATGGAACTAATCATCGCGGCAACAGAATTGACTACCATCAATACGCTGGCAGCAAGCCATAGCTGAAACCCGGTATCCACATCCACCGGGCGCTGTTTTTTTGTTACCAAGTCAGTCATATCGTTACCGTAGTCCTTATTTCAACCATGAAGCGACCTGAGCCGCCCAGTATGTCAACACAATATCCGCACCAGCTCTTCTAATACTGACAAGAGACTCCATGATGGCAGCTTCTAAATCTATCCAACCCTGTTGAGCAGCGGCGTGAATCATTGAGTACTCACCTGAAATTTGATATGCAGCGACTGGCACTGACGAAATATCTGCAGTCTGACGTAAAATATCCAGATAGGACATAGCCGGCTTAACCATCACAATATCGGCCCCCTCTGCGATATCAAGATTTACCTCACGCAATGCCTCACGACTATTAGTGCAGCTCTGCTGGTAGGTCATTCGGTCTCCGTCCAGCGAGGAATCTACCGCCTCCCTAAACGGTCCATACAATGCCGAGGCGTACTTTGCAGCGTAGGCCAAAATGCCAGTATCACTGTGTCCAGCAGCATCCAACCCAGCCCGAATAGCAGCTACTTGCCCGTCCATCATGCCACTGGGGCTCACCAGATGCGCCCCAGCTTCGGCCTGCGAAACAGCAATATCGACATAACGGGCCAAAGTGGCATCGTTATCAATACGCCCATCTGGAGCCACAATCCCACAATGCCCATGGCTGGTGAACTCATCTAAACAAGTATCCGCCATTAACACCGTTGCATCACCCAGATCCGCGGCCAAATCTGCCAAAGCAAGATTCAAAATTCCCCCAGCAGCAGAACCCACACTGCCGACCATATCCTTATCCTCGGCCTTCGGAACGCCAAAGACCATCAGCCCGCCCACCCCAGCCGCCACCGCAGCTGCGGCAGCACTGCGCAAAGAATCCCGGCTATGCTGCACCACCCCCGGCATCGAGGAAATAGGCTTCGGCTCAGCAAGACCATCAGCAACAAACATTGGAAGCACTAAATTCCTTGGCTGCAAAGATGTTTGAGCAACAAGCCGCCGCATCGCTGCAGTACTGCGACTGCGCCGAGGACGATCACTAGGGAAGGCCATATCTCACTCTTTTGGTCTCAGAAATACTCCGAAAGCCCTACGTTAAGCCTTAGCTTCACGCCCGACTACGACGCCCCTTCTTTCGCGGTGGAGGCAATGCGCCCTCAGCCCGAAGACGGGAAGCATGTTCGGCCAACGCTTGAATCAGTGGACCGATCTGTGCTGTTTCCGGTTGCACGTCAACCCTAAGCCCAAATTCCACGGCCGTTTCCGCCGTTTTAGGACCAATGCAAGCCACAATCGTGCGAGCATGCGGCTTACCCGCAATACCAACCAGATTTCGAACCGTTGAGCTGGAGGTAAAGCAGACCGCATCAAAACCGCCGGTTTTGATCATCTCGCGGGTTTCCGCCGGTGGTGGCGCAGCCCGAACAGTACGGTAAGCCGTGACATCGTCGATCTCCCAACCCCGCTCCCGCAGACCTTCGGCCAAAGTCTCGGTGGCAATATCAGCTCGAGGCAACAGCACCCGGTTTACTGGGTCAAAAACATCATCGAAAGGTGGGAAATCCTCAAGCAGTCCCAGAGAAGACTGCTCCCCAGAAGGAACTAGTTCTGGGTTAATCCCGAAAGACCGTACCTTCGCTGCAGTCGCTTCACCGACACAGGCGATTTTCACTCCCGAAAAAGCCCGTGCGTCAAGGCCAAATTCAGCAAATTTTTCCCAGACAGCCCGTACTGCATTAGTTGAGGTGAAGACCACCCACTGGTAACGACCATCCACTAACCCTTTAACCGAACGCTCCATTTGAGCAGGACTACGGGGTGGCTCCACCGCAATAGTTGGCACCTCCATCGGGATCGCGCCATGAGTAACTAGCAATTCGCTCATTTCTCCGGCTTGATCCTTGGTGCGTGGCACCAAAACGGTCCAGCCGTACAACGCCCGACTTTCCCACCAGCTCATCTTTGAGCGCTGCCCCACAACTTTGCCGACAGTGACGACCAGCGCACCCAAGAGGCCTTGCCCGGCATCGTTAAGTGTGGCCAAAGTAGCTTCAATGGTCCGCTGCTGACGAGTGGTCCCGTTGATTGTGATTGCCGCAGGTGTCTGCGGTGCCAATCCATGCTCGACTAGTGCGCTAGCTGCCTCGGCAAGATGCCCGGAGGTGGCATGCAGCACCAACGGACCAGGGGCGCTCGCTAATGCCGCCCAATCAACGTCTCCGCGCACATCGGCCTCAGTGTGGCCTGATCCTAAGGGCATACCGGCGTATGTCGGAACTGCCGAACCTGACGGCAGACCAGGGACAACTTCGAACTGGATCTGGGTTCTCGCTACCGCATTCACCTCGGTGAGCACCGCATCAAGGGTAAGCGGGTCTCCGGCAACCAAACGAACCACATCATGGCCATTTTTTGCCTCGGCAATGAGTGTCTTAGCCACATCGGCCGGGTCACCTAAGGCCGGGCGAACCTCAATCACCGGGGGTTCTTGCAAGGTATCGGAATCGTTGTTATCCAAGTCAGCAGCTTTAGCCAACAGATCAACTCCGACCAAGGCAAGGGTCTCGGCAGGGACATCCGGGTCGGTATAGGCCAAATAGGCAGCGGCGAGTGTATCGCGTGCTCGCATAGTGAGCAGCGCCGGATCACCCGGTCCAGATCCTACAAAGAGGATACGACCGGGATGGGACTTACGGGCTCGGCTCATTAGGGTCATTCTCCAGTGTTCATCAGCTCACGTGCACCTAAATCAAGCAGTTCGAGCGCGACCTTCCGGCCGAGTTCGGCAGCCTGTTCAGGCGCTCCGACTATCGAGGCTCGGATCACGTCGGATCCGTCCTCTGCCGCCGCACATCCGCGCAACGACAATTCTTCTATCACCTTGCCAGCGTCGTCCAAAGACTCCACCAGCTCGGCTAATGCTCCTACCGGGGCAGTGCAACCTGCTTCCAGCTCGGCGAGCAAAGCGCGTTCAGCCGTCACCTCAGCTCGAGCAGCTGCATCGTCAAGGCCAGCAAGAATCTGAACCAAGTCAACATCAACTGCACGACATTCCACGGCAAGAGCACCCTGCGCCGGGGCCGGCAGCATCTGCACCGGCTCCAACGTTTCGGTCACCTCAGAGAGGCGGCCAATTCGAGCAAGTCCTGCACGAGCGACGACGACGGCATCCAGCTCACCGTCCGCAACCTTGTTCAATCGTGTATCTAGGTTGCCTCTTAGGGGGCGGATTTCCAAACCAAGACCTAGTGCTCTAAGCTGTGCGGCCCTTCGGGGAGCTGAAGTGCCCACAACAGACCCAGATGGAAGCTCACCAAGCACCAATCCACCCCTTGCGACCAGCGCATCTCGCGGATCTTCCCGCCTAGGAACAGCAGCAATAACAAACCGAGAATCCTGTGCTGTTGGCAAATCTTTATAGGAATGCACAGCAACGTCAATAGTTCCCGCATCAAGCGCTTGACGCAGCGCGGCAGTAAAAACTCCGACACCTATTGTTTGCACTGGGTCCGAGGACAAATCTCCAGCAGTTTTTATAATGACAAGTTCAGCCGAATGCCCCATGGCCATGAGCGCGTCGCAGATGGTGCCAGCTTGGGTTGTCGCCAACAAGCTACCCCGAGTTCCAATACGAATGACCGTTGAACTGACCGTAGATGCTACCGCACTCGCATCAATGCTCACTAATGACTCCTTCAATTAATTCAGCTGCTGCAGAAGGCATTTCATTAACTGTTATCACTGCCTCAGCCGCTCCTGGAGCAAGTTCAAACAGCTCACGCAAAGCCTGAGCATAAGAGTCACCACCAGGGGTAGCAGCAAGCTGTTTCACCCGAACAGTCGGCGCATGCAGTAATTTGTCTACTACTCGGCGCACCGTCTTCGCCACCTCTTCACGCTGCCCAAGATCCAGGTCGGGCAGGCGAGCATCGAGCCGCAATAACTCTGTCTCCACCACCTCTGCAGCCCGCCGCCGCAATGCCGTGACCGTTGGCGTCACTTCCGATAAACGCTGACCGGCAAGGTACGTGGCAAGCTCCTGAGCAACGATCAAGCGAGCAGCCTGCTCATCAGTTGCTGCAGCTCCAGCAGCAGGATCGCGTTGCAAGGATTCGATATCCAACAAGTGCACTCCGGGGAGGCCAGCGACCGTAGGATCTACATCCCGAGGTAGACCAAGATCACAGATCACGAGTGGGCGCGACATCTCACTACTGGCCTTTCGAGCCGTCAAAGCCGAATGCGCATCCGCAAGAGTCACCACCGCGCCGACCGCTCCCGTACAGGCGACCAAAACATCTGCCTGCGCCAAAGCCGATACCAACTGTTGAATCGGCACTGCGGTGACCACCGAACCTGAGGAACGGGCATTTGCAGCAAGATGCTCGGCGCGGTCTGCAGTCCGATTGACCACCAAAATTTTCCCAATGCCTGAGCGAACTAGATGCGCAACCGCCAGCCCACCCATAGAACCGGCACCAAGCACCACAGCAATCTGCCCCTGGAGATCACCAATAACTTTGGTCGCCCGATCCAACGCAACCGACACCACCGAAGCTCCAGCTCGGTCTATTCCGGTTTCTGAATGCACGCGCTTGCCGACCCTAAGTGCCTGCTGAGCAAGTTCATGCAGAATCCTCCCGGCAGCTTGCTGGCTATCCGAAACTGCATAGGCGCTGCGGATCTGCCCCAAAATCTGCTGTTCGCCAATCACCATTGAATCCAAACCACTGGCAACCGCAAACAAATGCTCGGCCGCGGCCTCGCTGTAGCGCACATACGCATATTTTGTGAGCTCATTCATAGAAAGACCCGAATGCTCAGCAAGGAGCTGGCCAACATCTGCCAATGCCCCGTGAAAAGCCTCCACCACCGCATAGACCTCAACCCGATTGCACGTCGAAACCACCATGACTTCCGAAACATGATCCGATTCAAGGATTTTATCAACCATTTTGGGGCGATCAGCATCACTAATCGCCACCCGCTCTAAGACTGAAACCGGCGCACTCCGATGCGAAACACCAAAAAGCAGAACACTCATTGTGCACTCACCGAACCGTTCCCAACCAAAGATAATTTTCTGGCACTATGAAAAGACAGCACCTGCATTTCTAATGCCAAATCCACTCTTCGCATTTCCACCTGTACAGGAACTTCCAAAGCCGTGGAGGCAAAGTTGAGGATGCACCCCACCCCAGCACGCACCAATAAGTCACACACTTCTTGGGCCACTGCCGCAGGGGTAGCGATCACACCGATGCTGACATCCAAGGTGGCGCAGGCCAAAAATAAATCGTCGATATCTCGCACCGGCAGTTCTGCAATACGATCACCGATAAGCCGTGGATCACTGTCAAACAACCCCACAACCGAAAAACCTCTGCGCCCAAAACCCCCATAGCGAGCCAATGCACGACCAAGGCTGCCCACCCCCACCACAACAACATTGTGATCTCGATCTAATCCCAGCGCGGTTTCAATCCGAACCATAAGTCGAGCTACATCGTAGCCAACACCACGAACACCACTGGGTCCGAGAAACGATAGGTCTTTTCGTAATTTTGCTGAGCCAACTCCAGCGGCACGGGAAAGTTCCTCGCTTGAAACCATCAAAGCGCCAGACTCCTGAAAAACAGAAAGAACTCTCAGGTAGATGGCCAATCGAGCGACTGCCGCATCAGGTATTACACGCTGTTCAGCACCCACAGAGCCCGGAAGCTGGGGACCCTGCCCGTCCAGCGGCTGTTCAGTCACCTCAGATGCTCCCTGTGGGCTCCATACACGAATTATTCACACCACGGTAACTGCTTGTGAACCCTCGCACCAAGTCGCTTCACTGGCAGAGCCGCTGATCCCACTCAAAACTTAGTATTCGCTTAGTCCAATTAAAGCCTGTTCAGCCTTTCCAGATCTTTCCGCAAGCGCTCCTGATCAACTTCCCAATAGCTATGCTCACGCCCGTTTAAAAGAACAACGGGAAGGCGATCACCGTACTCAGCGCGTAATTCAGGATCCCAACGTACGGCCAGATCCACATCAACCACGTCAACCACCAGGCCAAATTCTTCAGCCAACTCAACAAGGTCGCTGTGAGCAGTGTCACATAAACTACAGTTCGCTCGAGTCAGTAAAGTCAAAATTGATGCTGGTACCGATTTACCTAACTCATGAGTCACCCACCCATCTTGACCTTGCCGCCGATCAAGAGCAACCCCGGACTGAACCAGGTAGCCCGTGGCACATCCCAGGAAACCAATAACACCATCGACTCACGCGAGCACCATGATGCACGTTAGGGTTAATCTGCGAGCAAGACGCGAGCAACACAGGAGGTTCGAGTGCCCGATCGATTAGGTCTGGATTCAGAATCATGGTTCAGCACCCTGCGTACCGGGCGGCGGTGGAATACCCGGCTGCCTTTTGGTCCAAGCGAAGCTGAACGGCGAGCAAACCTTGCAGGTGAAGCCAGCGCTGACGCCGCCCACGCTATTCGCGAAGCCGAACAAGTTGACCCTCCCGTCAGTAGCTCAGAAGACTCCACCGAAGCTACGCAACACCCTGCATCTGTGCCCATAGATCTAACTGCTGCAGCATTTTTTGATGTTGACAACACCATGGTTCAAGGTGCATCTATCATCCATTTTGCCCGCGGACTAGCCGCCAGAAAATATTTTACCTACACAGATATTATTGAATTCCTTTGGGCCCAAGCAAAATTCCAGATAATTGGTAAGGAAAATAGCGATGATGTGGCTGCGGGGCGTCAGAAAGCTTTGTCATTCGTTGAAGGAAGAACCACCGAGGAACTTACTCGACTCGGTGACGAAATTTACGATGACATTATTGCCGATAAAATTTGGGCTGGAACTCGTGCATTAGCTCAAATGCACCTCGATGCCGGGCAACAAGTGTGGCTAGTCACGGCAACTCCGGTAGAGCTTGCTCAAACTATCGCCAAAAAACTTGGGCTAACCGGGGCGCTGGGTACCGTTGCTGAATCAGAAAATGGAATTTTCACCGGCCGTCTTGTTGGTGATATTTTGCATGGCCTCGGCAAAGCGCATGCCGTTCGCGCGCTTGCTGTCCGTGAAGGTCTCAATCTGAAACGCTGCACAGCCTATTCCGACAGCCATAACGACGTTCCCATGCTTTCTCTTGTGGGCACTGCTGTGGCAATTAACCCAGATGCCGATCTTCGGGAGCTAGCAAAAAATCGTGGGTGGGAGATACGAGATTTCCGGACAGCACGTAAAGCAGCAAAAGTTGGAGTACCCACCGCACTACTATTGGGAGCCTTAGGGGGTGCAATTGCTGGGGTAATAACCCGAAAAGGCGGAACTCAAGCATTGCTAAATGACACCCGAGTGACTGCCCAGAATATCCTGTCACATAACAAAATTAGTGGAAAGTAAGTTTTACTAACCCAAAAATACATTACGGCGTCCAGCTAAAAGTCGATACAAAGTCTGTTGAATCGTTTCCCGCACTTGGTCGGTCAGATCAAACACCACCATTGGATCTTCAGCTGCACCAGGGCTATAAGAGTTTGTGTAAATTGGTTCACCAAACTCGATATACCATTTTGACGGCAACGGAATCATACCCACCGGACCTAGCCACGGGAAAAACGGAGTAACTGGCATATACGGAACTCCACAAAGCCGCGCAAGCGATTTAAGATCAGCAATCATTGGGTAGATCTCCTCTGAACCCACAATAGAACAAGGGATAATAGGCACACCAGCGCTCAAAGCCGCCGAGACAAACCCCCCGCGACCAAAGCGCTGAAGCTTATAGCGATCTTTAAAAAGCTTACCGATACCTTTAAATCCTTCCGGGAAAACAGCAGTGACTTCCCCAGCTTCCAAAAGCCGTAGCGCATCTGGGTTGCACGCCAGTGTATGACCAGCTTTACGCGCCAGCCCCCCAATAACTGGAGCTTCAAAAGCCATATCGGCAGCTAACATCCGAAGATTACGGTGCTGTGGATGTAAGTCATGAACAGCTACCGAAGTCATTAATCCGTCAATAGGGATAACTCCAGCATGGTTGGCAACAATGAGGGCGGCACCCTCATTGGGGATATTTTCCAATCCACTTACTTCTACCCGGAACCACTTTTCAAATAGCGGGCGCAATAGAGGCAGCAGCACCGCCTCATTCAGATGGGGGTCAAAACCAAAATCATCAACTTGATAATCACCGGTAATTCTACGGCGGAAAAACTCTGCTGCAGTGGCAATGCCATCAACTAACTTATTTGGCTCGGCCTGCCCTTGGGCCCGCTCAGTTGCCTCAGCTAGTTGGCGATCGAGCAGTCGAATTGCCTCTGCGGTGTGATCAACAGACCGAGTGTCTTCGTCCGATACCCGAGACGGATGGCGACGCAAAACCTCATCTCTCGTGAGGGTCGTACTATTCTGCCGCTCACTAGCAGTCATTCGATTCTGATTTGCATGCAATGGAATTATCTTTGCTCCACTCACCACGTCTCCTCCCCTCATGCCCACCGCTGAGCGAGGTTGGCCATATGTTGTTCAAGTGAATCCAACCAGTGCGGGTCAACGACTGGGTTCAGACCACGTCCCCGAATAAAATCGTCAAATGCCTGGATAGTTGTCCGCTTAGGATCAAAACCGAGTTCGCTTCGCATCCTCGTGGTATCGATCCCTCGCCCAAAATTTAAGTAATCAATTTGTTCACGGGTGAGTTCCTTCACCCTTGTTCCACGAACCAATCCACCAACGCTGGTGAACAAAGGGGCCGGAATAGGCAGCTCAATACGGCCAGCTCGTCGGATCGCTTGGGACACCATCAAGATACCATCAGCCCCGATATTAAAGGTTCCGGCGATACCAGCCCTGGTTGCTCTTTCCAGTGCAGCGAGCGCATCCTCTTCATGCAGCAGCTGCAAACGTGCATCACGACCAGCCACTTTAGGAACTATTGGCGGTGAAAGATACCGAGACATTGCGGTGTCCATCCGCGGTCCGATGAGATTGGCAAATCGCAAAATTGTCACAGCGATATCTGAGCGCCGCCGACTCAAGCCTCGCACATAACCTTCAATATCAATACTGTCGCGAGCAAAGCCCGCTTTAGGGGATCGTCTAGCGCTCATTTCCTCAGTAAATTTCACGGGGTCTTTGGCATGTGAACCATAGATCTCGGAGGTAGATTTGAGAATCACGCGACGCACTGAAGGTGACTTTTGGCAAGCGGCAAACAACTGCATTGCACCAAGAACATTCATTTCTTTCAGTGCCACTCGCCCGCCAGAACGAGGGGAATAGGAGGCCGTTGCAGCGTGAACCACCGTATCAATTTCGGCATTGCGAACAACTTTACCGATAAGCGGATTGCGAATATCCGCACGAACAAATTCAGCCCGCCCCATCCGGCGCATCATATCCTTGCTAGGCGCGACGGCATCAACAGCAATGACCCTGGAAATTTTAGGGTCTTGGGTCAGCCGAGTTGCAAGGTACCCACCAAGGAACCCACTCACACCCGTCACAAGCACTACCTCGGGGTGCTGAGTTTCAACTTTACCTGTGCTCACCCGGCAAGCCTAGCGAGAAACTGCAATATCGGCAGGACTTCGCGATTTGTTCTTCCCAAATGACTAATGCCCACCTCTTGCAGGGGTGGGCATTAGTCATACTCTTTAACTACTTACCGAGTTTTCTACGCTGCACGCGGGTACGACGAAGCAATTTGCGGTGCTTCTTCTTTGACATGCGCTTGCGTCGCTTCTTAATTACTGAACCCATAGTGGGTATTCCTCACGTTCTGACCGCACCGCCTGGTGAGGTCGCTCGTCCGTACTAATGCACACGCCGGTGACGTGTATAGGGCACCGGCTGACCGGCACGTCGACTGCTGATCCTACCGCCAAAGGCAGCAAGGCCGAAATCAGCCAACAGACTCCCGGATTTAACCAGCGTCAAAGTACGAGGTCTCCAAGTAGTCGTGCACTGCTTTGGCGTGCACACGGAAAGAACGACCTACCCGCACTGCGGGTAAATCTCCGTTGTGCACAAGCCGGTACACGGTCATCTTGGAGACACGCATCAACGAGGCAACCTCCGCGACAGTGAGGAACTGAGTCCCTACCACCGACGGTGAGTTGTCTTTAGCAGACGAGTCCCGTACTACTTGCTTGCTTACCGAATCGCGAGGAGACGGCATGTTCATAGATGTCATTTAGTTTCCAAACCTCCGGCACGTGTCGCGCCACCGGCTTCCCCTCCGGTGGACCAGACACGCACGTGCTGTGTGCAGCTTAGCGGGACCCATGAGGCTAGTGCGACTGGAGTCGGTTATTCGCTATAAAATCCCAAAAGTCGAGCTAAATCACTCTGATGTAATTCCTAATTGTTTGCTGCGCTCTTTCGCTGCCGAAAGTGCCTCAAAAAAACCTGTTCGTAGACCGTTTCGTTCTAGTTCTCTCACCGCAGCCGCAGTGGTTCCGCCTGGAGAGGTCACCGCAGCGCGTAAATCAGTAGCAGATTCATCGGTACTTAATGCAGACTCCAACATCGCTGCCGAACC
>JBOFCS010000047.1:0-5989 GCA_051646185.1 Mycobacteriaceae bacterium
TCGTTAATGCCCCCGCTCGTCGGTAAAACAATCCTCAAAGCATGTACCACAGCCTGCGCTGTCATCTGACCAATACCTGGGACTTCCATAATTTGCGCTAAAGATGCGTTCTTCAGATTAGCAACCGAACCAAAATGTGCCACTAATAGTTTACGACGGCTCTCCCCCAGCCCAGGTACTGAATCCAATAAAGATTCGGTCATTCGGCGCGAGCGTTTACTACGGTGATAAGTGATAGCAAAACGATGGGCTTCATCGCGCACACGCTGCAATAGATATAGCGCTTCACTACTACGAGGAAGAATCACTGGGTCCGACTCCCCAGGTACCCAAATTTCTTCAAGACGTTTTGCTAACCCAATCACCGCAACATCAGTAATACCCAACTCGTCCAACACCTTACTGGCAGCAATAACTTGCGGCTGCCCACCATCTACAACAAATAAATTAGGGGGGTAAGCAAATCGACGCGGCTTACTCCCCGGTGGGCTCATCTGGGACCCCGCACGCGCAGCAAGGGCTAACCCCTCAGGAACCACCAGAGCAGAGTCAGTACCACTATTATTATGATGCACAAAACGTCTCCTTGTTACTTCGGCGATGGAGGCCACGTCATCTGAACGACCATCTCCGGCCGCTTCCTTAATCGCAAAATGTCGATAATCCGATTTTCTTGGTAAGCCGTCCTCGAAAACCACAAGGGAGGCAACAACGTCTGTCCCTTGAACATGACTAATGTCAATGCACTCAATACGCAAGGGGGCCGAGTCTAAGTCCAAGGCTTCTTGAATAGCTTGCAAGGCTGCCGACCGAGCAGAAAAATCACCAGCACGCTTAAGCTTATGCCCTGTAAGAGCTTCCACTGCATTACGTTGCACTGTCTGGGCAAGCGCCTTTTTATCGCCCCGCTGCGGAACCCTCAAGCGAACTTGGGACCCACGTAATCCGCTAAGCCAGGTTTGCATTTGGGTTGCACTTCTGGGCAGCACTGGCACAAGAACTTCCCTTGGAACTGGGTTTACCGACGAATCTTCTTGCCGTTCAATATCTCCCGAAAGATCAGCTTCACCACCATAAAACTGAGTGAGGAATTGTCCAACCAACCCTGCAAGATCAGAGTCTTCGGGATCACCAGAACCCTCCACAATCCAGCCGCGCTGTCCACGTACTCTCCCCCCACGAACATGAAACACTTGGACCGACGCTTCCAACTCATCTGCTGCAAAAGCAACAACATCTGCATCAGTTCCGTCACCGAGGACTACGGCCTGTTTTTCCAAAGCCCGACGCAATGCCGAAATATCATCACGTAAGCGCGCAGCGCGCTCAAAATCAAGGTTTTCCGAAGCAATATGCATTTGACTCTCTAAGTCACGAACCAGTTTATCTGTCTTTCCTGAGAGAAAATCACAAAAGTTCAAGACAATTCTTTGATGCTCTTCGGCGCTAATCTTTGCTATACATGGGGCAGAACACTTTTCAATGTATCCAAGCAAGCATGGCCGATCAATCTGTTGATGTCGTTTAAATACACCCGCAGAACAGGTTCGAACCGGAAACACCCGAGTCAATAAATCAAGAGTTTCACGAATTGCCCAGGCATGAGGATATGGGCCAAAGTAACGAACCCCCTTGCGCCTCGGCCCTCGGTAGACAAAGAGTCTGGGGTACTCCTCATTCACGGTGACTGCAAGTACTGGATAACTCTTGTCATCGCGATATCGAACATTAAATTGCGGATCAAACTCTTTAATCCAGTTGTACTCAAGCTGAAGTGCCTCAACCTCGGTACCAACTACCGTCCACTCAACACTGGCTGCCGTAGTCACCATTTGCCGGGTACGCGGGTGCAACGAGGCTATATCGGCAAAGTATGAGCTTAACCGGCTACGCAGTACCTTTGCCTTCCCCACATAAATGACTCGACCATGCCGATCACGAAATTTGTAAACCCCAGGATCAGTTGGGATAGTCCCAGCAGCAGGCCGGTAAGTGATGGGGTCAGACACAACTACAAGATTAGTACTGTGGTCGGACAGTAAGCACGCCACACTCAAAAGAACTTTCCCTATTGTTGTTATTGCCCTTATTCAAGGGCAATAACAACAGGATCAGAATTGACTGACACACGTATTTCAGATTGGCAGCACACCACAGTTTTAACGGTAGCGATTGTAGAGACTTCGGAGTTCAGCTAGCGCCTGCGCAGCATAGTCCTTGTCATTTGCTTGAATTGCCATAAGCGCAATGTACTCGTCCTGGGGTAGTTCTACACGGGCCCAAGGTTTTCCATCAGGAAAAGAAATATCCATAATATGATCCCAGATGATGAATCTATGCCCAAAAATATTTCGCACCAAGACCCCTTGCTCTTTTACTTTTACAACGGGTCGGGTCATCAACAATAGTGCACCAGAAATAACAATCCCAATAGCCACCAGCGCAAGTTGATCAAAGATTCTAAAATTCACCCCAGTAGCCGAAGTTCGAAGCACTACGGCAGCAACAATGTGAAGAACAAGCACCACACCTGCAAGCACCAACGCATAGCGGGAACTCTTTCGGGAACGAATCACCAGCTGCCAGCCCCCATATCCGCCAGCCACTACAAGCCCTGCGCAGTACTCAACGCGCGCAAACCCTTCAAAGTGACCGCAGCATCAATAGCTGCAGCACAAGCCTGAGCGCCTTTGTCTTCAGTCGAACCAGCAAGTCCGGCCCGATCCAAAGCCTGCTGCTCGGTGTCTGTGGTTAGAACCCCATTACCCACTGGAGTTGATTCATCAAGCGATACCCGAGTCAATCCGGCAGTCACCGCATCACACACATATTCAAAATGCGGAGTACCGCCCCTAATCACAACGCCCAATGCCACCACAGCATCATGGGTTCGAGCTAATTGCTGAGCCACCACCGGCAATTCAATTGCCCCAGCTACTCTAACCAAGGTTATCTCAGTAACTTTCGCCTGCTTAGCCACTTTTTGTGCACCCACAATGAGTGCCTCACTGATTACTGAATGCCACTGCCCAGCAACAATTCCCAGGGTTAAACCAGCAGCATCGCCAAGCTTAAGTATCGGTTTGCCATCACCACTCATAAGTGACTGACCTGCTCTGAATCTGATCCATCTGCAACCTCATCAAGCCCAATAAGATCATGCCCCATACGATCTCGCTTCGTTCGCAAATAACGAATATTTTCAGCATTCGCTCGTACTGGCATAGGAACCCGTTCAGTGATCTGCAGCCCATAACCGTCAAGACCAACACGTTTAGCCGGATTATTAGTCAAAAGCCGCATAGACTTTACCCCTAAATCCACCAGTATCTGAGCGCCAAGACCATAATCACGAGCATCAGCTGGTAGACCCAACTCCAGGTTGGCATCCACTGTATCGGCACCAGAATCTTGAAGTTGGTAAGCCTGCAGCTTATGCATCAAACCAATACCACGGCCCTCATGTCCACGCATATAAAGCACAATGCCCCGACCCTCTTGAGCCACCAAAGCTAAAGCTGCATCTAGCTGCGGGCCACAATCACAGCGCAACGACCCAAACACGTCGCCAGTCAAGCATTCTGAATGCACCCGAACTAACACATCGGTACCCCCCTGAGCGCTGATGTCACCGCGAACCAGAGCAACATGCTCAGCCTCATCGTAAATGCTGGTATAGCCCACCGCACGAAACTCACCATGCTCGGTGGGGATGCGTGCTTCAGCAATACGCACCACATGTTTTTCATGCTTACGCCGCCACGCGATAAGGTCAGCGATAGAGATCAGCGCAAGATCATGCTCATCGGCAAAAACCCTGAGTTCATCCGTCTGCGCCATCGCGCCTTCATCCTTCTGACTGACAATTTCACAGATCACCCCAGCTGGACGAAGATCGGCCATTCTAGCAAGATCAACAGCTGCCTCAGTATGCCCAGGGCGTCGCAAAACCCCGCCTTCTTTAGCTCGCAAGGGGACCACATGACCCGGCCGAGTGAAATCCTGAACGCTACTACCGGGATCAGCTAGTAGCCGCATTGTTGCCGCCCGATCAGAGGCAGAAATTCCGGTCCCGATACCTTCGCGAGCATCAACGGTGACTGTATACGCCGTACCATGTTTATCTTGATTTGTTGAGTACATCGGCGGCAAACCGAGCCGATCACAGTCCTCACCATCAAGGGGCACACATAGGTAGCCAGAGGTGTATCGAACCATAAAAGCAACCAACTCTGGAGTAGCTTTCTCAGCCGCAAAAATTAGGTCGCCTTCGTTCTCGCGATCCTCATCATCAACAACAACCACTGCCTTGCCAGCAGCTATATCGGCGACTGCACGCTCGATAGTGTCGAACCTCGTCACGTCTGCTGCTCCGTTTGCTCGTAAACCTGTGTACTCAGCTGAGGTGTATTGGACATCCTCAACAACTTACTCACCAGTATGACTCACCCAATTATGCGCTATCAGCACGCACGGTAATAAGACGCTCAACATACTTGGCAATAACGTCAACCTCAAGGTTCACCACTGTGCCCACCCCCACAGTTCCGAGTGTGGTGAGAGCTAAGGTCGTCGGAATCAAGGAAATTTCGAAATACTCCTGTTCATACTCAACACCAAGCGCGGAAACTGTCAACGACACCCCATCAACGGTGATTGACCCCTTTTCCACTACATATCGCGATATCACCCCGGGTAAGCCAATGCGAATAACTTCCCAGTTTTGTGAAGGAGTTCTTGCTAATACCACCCCAGTACCATCAATGTGACCTTGCACAATATGCCCACCAAGTCGACTATTGATCGCGGCAGCCCGTTCCAGGTTGACCGGAGAGCCCGGTTTTAATGCACCAAGACTCGATCTGTTCAGCGATTCCGCCATAACATCGGCGGTAAAGATGCCATCCGCCAACACCTCAACTACAGTCAGGCATACTCCATTAACTGCAATTGAGTCTCCATGTTTGGCATCAGAAGTAACCAGCGGTCCACGGATACCGAGCCTTACGGAATCTTCCAACGGCTCCTGTAAAGTGATGAGACCAAGCTCTTCGATAATTCCTGTGAACATTAGTTTCCTCCAGATAAGGCCTGCAGCGCAAGTGTTAACACAATATCCTCCCCTAGGTATTCCACGCTCTCACGCTCATAACGCAATGCCTGTGCAATAGTCGCCACTCCGCTAAATCCGAGAGCCGCCGGGCCACTGCCAAGAAGCACCGGGGCAAGGTAAGCTTGGACTCGATCAATCAAACCTTTCTGCATAAAAGCTCCAGCGAGTATTGGACCTCCCTCAATTAACACATCGGGGTAATCGGTCAGTGCTGCAACAACATTACTGAGATTATTTGTTCTCAAGTGTATAGTTTCGGCGGCATCATCAAAAATTTTATAATTAGTCGGGACATCACGATTGCCAACCAGCACTCGAACTGGTTGATGCGCAGCTAAAGTGCCATCGGGAAGCCTGGCAGTCAAGTGTGGGTTATCCGTTAACACCGTCCCGGTGCCAACAATAATTGCATCAACAGTTGCTCTACGAGCATGCACATGTTCACGCGCAGCAGTACCAGTAATCCACTTGCTGGTACCATCCTGTGCGGCGCTACGGCCGTCAAGACTTGCCGCAAATTTCCAAGTAAAGTACGCCCTTCCAGTCCGCTGTCGGTGTAACCACTCTCGTAGCGGACCTTTACTTACCCGCTCTTGAGCAATCCCTGAAGTTACCTTAATGCCTTTGTCCGCTAAAGCATTCGCCCCTCCTGAAGCCACCGGATTGGGATCAGAAACAGCGAAGTGCACCTCAGTTACCCCTGCATCAATGAGAGCCGAAGTGCACGGACCTGTCCGACCAGCATGGTGGCAAGGCTCTAAAGTAACTACGGCAATTCCACCACAAGCCCGCTGCCCAGCCTGGGCTAGCGCAACCACTTCCGCATGCGCCCCCCCCGGCGGACAGGTTGCCCCCACCCCCACAACCTGACCTTTC
>JBOFCS010000072.1:0-4226 GCA_051646185.1 Mycobacteriaceae bacterium
CTGAACGGCGGTTCTTGGAACCACACATAAGCATCTGCACCATCATCTTCATAAAACAAGACCAAGTGGATGTAACTTCAGGAGCAAAGGATGTACAGTGGTAGCTATGCAGCGTGCACTCCTTCTTGGTTGCCGCGACGGGGTCTGATTTAGACCGGCTTCTCGTCGCGGGCCTTGTGATGCGCCGGTCTCGCCCCCACTTCCTGGAGAAGATCCCATGTCACCCGCAGATGCATTTACCCCGAACTCCCGCACGATCAGCGCCCCCTCACGTCCCGCCCCTACTGACCAGCCGGTGTGGAATACCCAAAAATCTTCATCGATGCCAGTACACCGTTATCGCAGTTTTGCCAGCGAAGTTGAACCAGTAACTCTGCCCGACCGGACTTGGCCAAACAACGTAGCTGACCGAGCACCACTATGGTGTGCCGTGGACTTACGCGATGGCAACCAAGCACTCATTGACCCCATGAGTCCAGCCCGCAAGCGCCGAATGTTCGATCTACTAGTCCGTATGGGCTACAAAGAAATTGAGGTTGGATTTCCTTCAGCAAGTCAAACTGATTTTGATTTTGTCCGGGAGATCATTGAAGATGGTGCAGTTCCAGACGATGTCACCATTCAAGTGCTCACCCAATGTCGCCCGGAATTAATTGAGCGAACATTTTTGGCCTGCGAAGGCGCTCGAAGTGTCATCGTGCACTTTTACAACTCCACTTCCATTCTGCAACGCCGCGTAGTATTTCGCGCCGATCGGGAGTCGATTAAAAAAATAGCCACCGATGGGGCCCGTAAATGCTTAGCGGAAGCCGTAAGATACCCAGATACCCAGTGGCGCTATGAATACTCGCCTGAGTCTTATACCGGGACCGAACTGGAATATGCCAAAGAGGTCTGTGATGCTGTCACCGAAGTGCTGGCCCCTACCCCGCAGAACCCGGTTATCCTTAACTTGCCAGCTACAGTCGAGATGGCAACACCAAATATTTACGCTGACTCTATTGAATGGATGAGCAAAAACTTAGCTCGACGCGAATCGATAATTTTGAGCCTGCATCCCCATAATGATCGCGGAACTGGTGTTGCTGCAGCAGAATTGGGTTATCTTGCTGGTGCCGATCGAATCGAAGGTTGCCTTTTTGGCAATGGTGAGCGCACTGGCAACGTCTGCTTAGTCACACTTGGACTTAACCTCTTCACCCGCGGCATAGACCCACAAATTGATTTCTCGAACATCGATGAAATTCGCCGAACCGTGGAGTACTGCAACCAACTTCCAGTCCATGAGAGGCACCCTTATGGTGGTGACCTTGTCTATACAGCCTTCTCTGGTAGCCATCAAGATGCTGTCAACAAGGGCTTGGATACTATGAAGGTTTCAGCAGATGAGCAAGATGCAGACGTTGCCGACATCCTCTGGCAAGTCCCCTATCTACCCATTGATCCCAAAGATGTAGGCCGGACTTACGAAGCAGTTATTCGGGTGAACTCCCAATCCGGAAAAGGTGGGGTTGCCTACATCATGAAAAGCGATCATGGTTTGCAGCTCCCGCGCAGACTGCAAATCGAATTTTCGCAATCAGTGCAAAAAATAACCGATGGCGAAGGTGGCGAAGTTAGCCCCAAAGAAATGTGGGATGTCTTTTCCGAAGAATATTTGAAACCTATTGTGCCACTGGAAAGAGTACGGCAGAAAGTTACTGCCTCAGAAGAGGATGGCGGAATAGACACCATCAACGCCATCGTCAAAGTTAATGGTAAAGAAGCAGAAATCACCGGCACAGGAAACGGTCCACTCGCAGCCTTTGTTGATGCAATAGCAACAGTTGGCTTTGATGTACGGGTCTTGGATTACTCAGAACATGCCATGTCTGCAGGAGACGACGCTCAAGCCGCGGCCTACGTTGAATGTGCAGTATCTGATGCCAATGGCCATAGTCGGGTTGTTTGGGGTGTAGGGATCGCCACATCTATTACCACTGCAACGCTACGCGCAGTGGTTTCAGCAGTAAACCGCGCTAACCGCTAAAACAAGGTCCCCTGGCCAGTATTGTCAATAGCACTGTCCTTGAACTGTTCGATAGGGTACCCACTAACCACCCTATCGAGCAGTTCGAGGAAATATACATCGGATATCAGCGGGATGCCAAGGCGAAGTGCCACAACACCTTTGCCCTGGGTGGGTCGTTGGGTGTTACACACAACAAGACTTGCATCAGCAGTAACACTATCCACATAGTGCAGACCCGCTGCCAGCATGCGTTCGATAAGTTCTTCATGAGTTCGTTCTACTTCCGCCGACAAAGCGATCCGCATCCCCTGAGCTAAGGGCCTTCCTGCAATATATGGTCCGGGGTTTACCCACTGACAAGGAATACGCGAAACAAGGGCCTTCATTGATCTCGGTTCGTCATGAGTAACACGGCCATTAGGCCATGTTTTTTGTGAACATTCACGCACAGGCAACCACGTACCCAGTTCCTGTGCGCGTGCTAAAGCTTTCACCAGTACACGAGAAAGAACCAGAGCATCGTCATAAGCATCATGCGCCCGATTCTGTTGTATATTCCACTGTGCGGCTAGCGTTTCTAATTTTAGATTCGGAAAACCTAGCGATAATCTTCGAGTTAATTCGAGTGTGCACATTATCTCTTTGGTAGGTAACGCCTTATCCACTAATTCAGCTTCTGACGTGAGAAATTTATAATCAAAAGCTGCATTATGGGCAACTAAAATCCGGTTGCTGAGAAGTTCGGCCAAATCGTCAAAAATATCCACAAATTGCGGCTTATCGTCCAACATTTCTGCGGTAAGCCCGTGTATATGCGTAGGTCCTGGATCTACACCAGGATTCAGCAGCGAACTAAAAACCCGTTCCACTTCGCCTTTACCGTCCAAGGCGAGCGCAGCTATGCTAATTATTCGAGCCTCAGGTGGATACATCCCCGAGGTTTCCACATCGACAACAACCCACCGCTTATCAACCCCGGCGCTGTGCAGTCCCAGACCAGACCGACCAGCCACATAAGGTGAATAGTTGTTGGACACCGTATAAGCATGCCAGGTCTTGCCGACAAAATAAGAACTGTAATTTCGAACCGGTAGGCGGACTCAACCTATACCATCACAGCTTGTGAAGACTATAACTAAAGTTGCCAGACGTTTACTAGCCATTGGGCTCACTGCGACTCTTGCTTCCTGCACTGGGGATGCTCAAGAAAAACCAGAACTAGACGCCGATGTCTCAACAAGCTCCGTCTGCACTGGCCCCAGTGGTGTTGGCACCACTGTCCCCGCTGGACTTGGCCCCGGTGACTTAGTTACTTCTCAGCCCCTCAACCCCACCGGGGATGCAGCCGCCGGATTCCCCACCAACGCAGATCTCTGGCAGATACTTTATGTTTCCACTGGTACCGACGAAACTGATTTACAGCTTGTCTGCGGCATAGTGGCTGCACCTTCTGCTGGGCCAGTTATCCAAGAGGGTAAAGCAAAAATTTTAGCCTGGTCCCATGGCACTGTGGGAATGAAACAGCAATGCCTACCGTCTTCTGATCCCACAAAATTATTCTGGGGAGCAATGCCCGGAGGCATCGGTGCCGTAGGCTTTGACGATCCCCAAGGCTTGTACAAAGGATCTTCGGAAAACGGGGCGCTTCAATACGCTATGAACCAAGGGTGGGTTGTTGCTGCCACCGATTACCAACCCAATGACACCTACGTCATCGGAAAAATTGCGGCAGCAAATGTCCTAGATTCTACTCGAGCTGCAACTCAGCTAGTAGCCCAGCAACACTCTCAGCTTGAGAAGCCTTCCGAATACCAAATGATTTCCTGGGGTCATTCACAAGGTGGGCATGCAGCGCTATGGGCTGGGCAGCTAGCTGAAAGCTATTTTGCAGGTACTAGCCCGTCCAAACCCACTCCAAAGATCACACTTTCTGGAGTTGTTGCTTTGGCACCCGCATCAACCTTTATTACTGACCCCACTACTGGCGGTCACGGACTTGCCGACTGGGAAATGCATCAAACTATTGAAGCTGTAGGCCTCCCAGTTCCTAAACTGGAACTGCAAATTGGTCCGGCTCTTTTTTCCTATATCTTCGGCTCCTGGGGAACCTTCTCCGAATCGAAAGCACCCCTACCTACTGCCCTATTCCCTGCATTCCCAAGTCAATCTGCGCCATTAGCACCGGGAGCGGTACTTACTACTCAAGGCCAAGAAA
>JBOFCS010000129.1:0-3441 GCA_051646185.1 Mycobacteriaceae bacterium
ATCCCTGTCACGATAGTTCTTCCCATGTTCGAGCCAAAAGCTCACGAGTATCTCGAAGCAACTGCGGCATTACTTTGGAACCACCAATAACTGTAATAAAATTTGCATCCCCACCCCATCGTGGAACAATATGCTGATGAAGATGCTCAGCTAATGAACCACCAGCGGCTGAACCTAAATTGAGCCCTACGTTAAACCCATGCGGCCGAGAAACTTTTTTCATCACCCGAATCGCCTTTTGAGTGAACGCCATGAGTTCACTACTTTCCCCCTCGGTAAGATCCTCCAAAGCCGCCACGCGACGATACGGCACCACCAGTAAATGCCCGGGATTATATGGGTATAAATTCAGCACCACGTACACATGTTCCCCACGAGCCACCACCAAACCTTCTTCATCAGACATATCGGGAATTTCCGAAAATGGTTCATACCGTTTCGCCTCTGAATTTTTCCCCTTAGGGGCTGCAGCGATATACGACATCCGATGCGGGGTCCACAATCGTTGTAAGTGATCTGGCTCCCCCGCACCACAATCAATTAGAGAATCCGTACTGTTCTGCTCATTCTCAGTAGACACAATTAGCGATCTCCTTGATTGCAGGCTTCCCGAATATTCTCCACCAATTCTGCTGTAGGAGAAGCATTATTACGTTGCCCAACCCAGTGATGCACTAAATTCACAGCTTCATCAACTGGCACCCCATTAATCTGAGTGCCATCCCGGAATCGAAAACTCACCGCGTTTGCCTCAACGTCACGCTCCCCAGCTAGCAGCATGAAAGGAACTTTTTGCGTGGTATGGGTACGAATTTTCTTCTGCATACGGTCGTCGCTGGCGTCAACTTCAACCCGAATTCCCTTAGCTTTCAGCTGCTTTGACACTTCAAAGAGATGATCTACATGAGCTTCAGCTACCGGAATACCCACCACTTGCACTGGAGCCAGCCAGGCCGGAAAAGCCCCAGCATAATGCTCGGTTAGCACACCAAAGAATCGTTCAATGGAGCCAAAAAGCGCACGGTGAATCATGACTGGACGTTTTTTTATACCGTCAGAGGCGGTGTATTCCAGCTCAAAGCGTTCCGGCAAATTGAAATCCAGCTGAATAGTGGACATCTGCCAGGTCCGGCCCAGTGCGTCTTTAGCCTGGACGGAAATCTTTGGTCCATAAAAAGCTGCACCCCCTGGATCGGGGACTAAATTCAAACCTGAAGCCTGCGCGACCTCGGCAAGAGTTTGAGTTGCTTCCTCCCAAATCTCATCACTACCAACAGATTTCTCTTCATTTTTTGTCGATAGCTCTAGATAAAAATCATCTAGACCGTAGTCTTTAAGAAGGTCCAGGACGAACTGTAAAATCGTCGTGAGCTCCTCACGCATTTGCTCACGTGTGCAATAGATATGAGCGTCATCTTGAGTCATACCTCGCACTCGAGTTAGCCCGTGAATTACCCCCGACTTCTCATAACGGTAAACACTGCCAAACTCAAAGAGCCGCAAGGGAAGTTCTCGGTAAGAACGACCGCGTGAACGGAACACCAGATTATGCATCGGGCAGTTCATCGGCTTGAGGTAATAATCCTGCCCAGGCTTGCGGACAGTACCGTCTTCGTTTAATTCCTCATCAACATGCATCGCCGGGAACATGCCATCCCGATACCAATCAAGGTGACCAGAAACCTCATACAGATGACCTTTAGTGATATGTGGAGTATTGACAAACTCATACCCGGCAGCGATATGTCGCTCCCGAGAATAGTTCTCCAATTCAGCGCGGATAACCCCACCTTTGGGATGAAAAACCGGCAACCCTGAGCCCAATTCGTCTGGGAAGCTGAATAAATCAAGCTCAGCACCCAATTTGCGGTGATCCCGCCGTTCAGCTTCGGCAATAAGTTCAATGTGACGCTCTAAAGCCTCAGTAGATTCCCATGCTGTGCCATATACCCGCTGTAAATCAGCATTTGCCTGATTACCCCGCCAGTAGGCAGCTGAGCTACGCGTTAACTTAAAAGCAGGAATATGTTTGGTGGTAGGAAGATGCGGACCACGACATAAATCCCCCCATTCTCGTTCTCCGGTACGAGGATTGAGGTTGTCATAAGCGGTTAGTTCTCCCCCACCAACTTCCATCACCTCAGGATCATCAGCAGAACCTTTATCATCAACAAGTTCCAGCTTATAAGGCTCATCAGCTAGTTCAGCTTTTGCTTGCTCCAGCGAGGAGTACACCCGCCGAGAAAACCGCTGCCCTCCTTTAATGATCTGCTTCATCTTCTTCTCCAAAGAAGCTAAATCATCGGGAGTGAACGGCTCTTGAACATCAAAGTCGTAATAAAAACCATCTTGAATGGGCGGTCCGATACCTAGTTTGGCTTCCGGAAACAGCTCTTGCACCGCCTGAGCTAGAACATGTGCTGTGGAATGCCTAATAACACTTCTACCTGCCTCAGTATTGGCCGCAACCGCCTCAACTTCAGTATCAACTTCAGGAATCCAAGAAAGATCACGAAGGTCACCAGCGCTATCACGAACAACAACAATGGCCTCTTCACCCTTACCGGGTAAACCTGCTTCACGTACCGCTGTGCCTGCTGTTGTCCCCGCAGGAACCTTGACTAAGGCTGCTGGAACGGGCGCGGCGGCGGTACTCACAGTGGGCTTCTCCTCAAATGGTGGGCACCACCTAATCGTGGCACCGTAGACGGACAGCACCATCGTATCGGTCCACCCGGGATACCGGGGAAGGGCAGACCACAAATAGCTATCAGATGCCGCCTATGCCTGCCCTTAGATACCCAGTGGGCTCTTCAGCCAGCTCCAGTCAAGGCTAACCCAGCTGGCCATTAAATTTAGGGCTCCCAGCACCCACAATGTTAAAAGGACAATCACAGTTGTAAAAATAATTCCCAGGGCTTTAACCCACATGCCCTGAGCAGAAAACCAACCCATAAATCTGTCATATCTAGCTCGCACAAACCCAAGCAGATGCTGAGCCCAAGAAAACTCCGAAGCAAGAATCGCTAAACCAGCAAAAACAATAAGCCAACCCGGACCGGGGTAAGGAATTGCAACAATGCCCACGGCAAGAACAGCACAACCGACCACTCCCACAACTGTGCGATAAACAAAATTAGCCGTGGCATTCTGGGCAATGCTTGCGCGCAGGGCCTTTAACCGTTTGGTAAGACCGCCCTGATCGGGTGCGCTAGTTTTCGTGCGAATTATCACTATCCCACCTGAATCTGCATGAACAAAGGTAACTCCACCGTACCGGGTTTTACCGACAAGAGCAGACCACCACGTGGTCCCGGCTGGGATCGAACCAGCCATTGATGCAATGGTCAGAGGTAGTTTATGCAGGTCAAAGCGTTTCCGATTCCGCAAGATTGGGCAAGCTTGGGCATGTTTTGGCATCCTAAGTCCCACGTATGTCCC
>JBOFCS010000231.1:0-22721 GCA_051646185.1 Mycobacteriaceae bacterium
CCAGTACTTGCGGCAGGGGGCATTGGTACTGGAAGGCAGGTTGCGGCAGCTTTGGCCTTAGGCGCTTCAGGAGTATGGATGGGTTCGGCCTGGCTTACCTCAGCAGAATATGATCTTGGAGTTCGTAATGCCGAAGGGACCTCAACTATTCAGACTGCGTTACTGGGGGCAAGTTCGAGTGACACAGTTCGGAGGAGAATTTATACGGGTAAACCAGCGCGATTGTTGAAAACAAAATGGACTGACGCCTGGGACGCGTGTGATGCACCAGAACCTCTGCCGATGCCGTTGCAAAATATTTTGGTCAGTGAGGCACATCAACGCATCAATGAATCGACGGACCCACAAGTTGTGTCAATGCCAGTTGGTCAAATTGTTGGAACGATGAACAGCATTCGTCCTGTAGCAGAAATTATGGATGAGTTAGTCGCCGGCTTTTCTGAAACAGTGCGGCGCCTGCAAACTATTGTATAGTAAGGTATCTTAGAGTAAGAAACCTTTACGGATGCCAACATCTCGAAAGTAGTCAAAATCTGCTTGAAGGTTAATATCATCTTTGACCGACACGTCTTCTGAAGTTGTCACTACATTAAGATCCACCGATGGCGGTAGGGTATGCCACTTGTTTTCAGCGTCTTTTTTGCTCATATTTGACTCCTGATGATCGCGTTTGGCCGTACCTAATCGTCATAATAGACGCACCTAGCCTACCTTGGGGAAGTATTGGACAGCTCGGTACCGATTCGGAGTAGCTGATCCGTTGCTGACCCCAAGGTAAATTCCCCTTGCTTGGCGGCAAGAAAATACCGATGCACTGGGTGCTCTCGATCAAGGCCTACACCGCCATGGATGTGCACAGTACTATGTGCAACATGATGTCCAGCCTCAGCTGCCCAGAATTTTGCGGTCGCAGTATGTAGTTCAGCGGGCAGCCCTTCATTAAGTCTCCAGGCAGCTTGCCAGGTTGTTAGCTTGAGAGCTTTGACATTAATGAAGGCGTCGGCGAGGCGTTGTGCTACCGCTTGGAAGCCGCCAATAGGTTTGCCAAACTGGATTCGAGTACAGGCGTATTCGGCTGTGAGTTCAAGTGCGCGTTCCAGAACCCCCATCTGAAAAGCGCAGGTAGCCAAAATTGCTCGGGTCAGGAGCCAGTTGAACACAGTTTCTCCGCCAGGAATTAACCCGCTTGCGGGTATATTGGTGTTCTGTAACTCAAGAAGCCCAAGGCTGGAGTGATCGACCGAATTTAATTTGTGCACAGTAAGATTGCTGCTTTTGGCTGGAACAATAAAAACCTGTGTTCCTGTTTCAGTCTGAGCGGGTACGAGAAAAGCTTCAGCACTACATGCAAAAGGTATCATGGTTTTTGATCCAGTTAGCGACCAGCTATTGCCAAGAAGTTTTGCCTGAACACCATTGGTGCCCAAAGAATTTTCTAGTGCAATGGTGATAATAGATTCTGCTGAAGTTACACATTTAGTCCATTGATTCTTCTGTTCGTCCGTTCCAAATTCAGCAATAGCGCTGATACCTAAAGAAATCGAGGGAAGATAAGGAACTGCCGCTAAGCCGCGGCCAAGTTCAACTAGGATGCTGCACTGTTCAAGAAAACCAAAACCACTGCCACCTAAAGATTCAGGTAATGCAGTTGTGAGTACATCTGCTTTAGAAAGCTGTAACCACAGTGCTCGATCGTAGCGATCTGTAGCTGTGTCAAGTTCACGTTGACGCTGTGGAGTGGAAAGCGTGGTAACAATGGATCGAGTGAGTCCGGAAAGTTCTTGCTGAGCTTCGGTGAACGTGAAATCCATGATTTTCCTTATAAGTTAGCGTGTAGCTGCAGGAAGTTTAAGGGCAGTCATAGCAATGATGTCGCGTTGGACTTCATTGGTGCCACCACCAAAGGTCAGAATCAATGACGAACGATGCATCCGTTCAATTCTTCCGTACAGCATCGCGCCATAGGAGTCTTGCCGTAGGGTAGCCCCAGGACCAAGCACTTCCATGAGCAATCGGTAGGCCTCAGTGGCAAACTCGGTACCAAAAACTTTTGTCGCGGAGGCATCGGCCGGTGAAGGGGCATTCTGTACCCCCCAGGCGATTTCCCAATTAATGAGTTTGAGGAACTCAACTTTTGCGTGTA
This sequence comes from Mycobacteriaceae bacterium, assembly GCA_051646185.1. Taxonomy (GTDB): domain Bacteria; phylum Actinomycetota; class Actinomycetes; order Mycobacteriales; family Mycobacteriaceae; genus JBOFCS01. The sequence goes on from JBOFCS010000231.1 coordinate 2,144, forward strand.
CTCTTGCTAAATTTATTTGCACCCATTCTGTGTCGATTCGACGTTTTCCATTGGGCAGGAGTGTCTTTTGTGCCCAATGGGTTACTTCGTTAAGGGCTGAGATGATTGGTGCAGCAGAGACAAGTGCAACACGTTCGTGGTTAAGCTGATTGGTAATAAGATGCCATCCCTGGTTTTCGTCACCGACGAGTGCTGAGGTTGGAACTCGGACATCTTGGTAGTACGTTGCGCTAGTATCTGGGCCGGCCATGGTCTGCACGGGAGTATAGGAAAATCCTTTGGCATCTGTTGGAACGATGAGAATGGAAATTCCTTTGTGCTTTTTTGCCTCAGGATCAGTTCGACAGGCCAACCAGATGTAGTCAGCGTATTTAATTAAGCTGGTCCACATTTTTTGTCCATTGATGATGTATTCGTCACCATCGCGAACTGCTGAAGTTCGCAGTGCTGCAAGGTCAGTTCCTGCTTCAGGCTCAGAGTAGCCAATGGAAAAATGAAGCTCACCTGCTGCAATCTTTGGTAAGTAGAAATTTTTTTGCTCTTGGGTTCCGTAATGCATAATAGTTGGTGCGACGCTGTTAATGGTAAGAAATGGCACGGGTGCACCAGCGGTTGCTGCTTCGTCAGTAAAAATCAATTGGTCCATCATGGATCGAGCTTGCCCGCCAAATTCCTTTGGCCAACCTAGGGCTAACCATCCATCTTGGCCCATTTGACGAACTATATCTCGGTAGACCGTTCCACTGCCGTATTCACCCGAAGTGGAACTGAGTGCTTCGCGTCGCTCTGGGGTGATGAGCGTGGCAAAGTATGCGCGTAGTTCTCGCCGTAGTTCTTCTTGTGCTGGCGTGTAACTGATACGCATAGGCCCTCCGTTGGGTGTTTGTCTATCGGCTTCAATGGTTAGCGTGCAGAATCGATGGTACTGCTGCACCCTTGCAACTAGCTATAACACGTTCTAGTCTCTATTACTACCTTTAGTCAAGGGTTGATTGATATCAGTGGCTGCTTGGGCAAGGTATCTTCAATAGGGCTGTAACTAACTGAGAAGGTGGTAGTCATGCAGGTTGTAGTGGACTTTGATCGATGTGAGGCCAACGGGGTGTGTATTGGTTATGCACCAGATATCTTCGATTTGGATGAGCAAGATAATTTATTGGTGAAATCGGGAGATATTCCCGAGGCTGAGATTTCTGCGGTGGAAAATGCCATTTCGCAGTGCCCAAGGGCGGCTTTGAGGTGGAAGAGTTAGGGCTACACTCTTGCTCAAAACAAGAACACGTTCTACAGTGGCGACAGTCACAATTAGTTAATTGTGGGTAGGCAACTACTGCTGGAGTGAGCGATGGCTGATCAGGAAACCAATAGTACCCCCAGTCTTGAGGGACGGGTAGCGATAGTTACCGGGGCAGCAGCTGGGCTTGGCAAGGCAGAAGCTATTGGGTTGGCAAAGTCAGGGGCAACCATTGTCCTTAATGATGTTGATAAAGCCTTGGCGGCCAGTGATGTTAAAGATATTATTGAAGCATCGGGGGGTAAAGCAGTGTGTGTTGTCGGCGATATTGCAGAGCGAACTACAGCTGACGAACTTATCGTCGTTGCTGAAAAACTAGGGGGTCTGAATATTGTTATCAATAATGCGGGAATTGTCCGAGATCGGATGCTATTCAACATGTCTGATGAAGAATGGGATGCAGTTATTCGTGTTCACCTGCGTGGACACTTTCTTCTGACTCGCAATGCTGCGGCACTCTGGCGGGATAAATCAAAATCTTCCGGGGAAAACGTATATGGGCGGTTGGTCAATACTTCCTCAGAGGCCGGGTTACTTGGCCCAGAGGGGCAACCCAATTATGGATCCGCTAAGGCTGGAATAACAGCATTAACACTTTCAGCTTCCAGGGCACTTGCTAGGTACGGGGTGCGAGCTAACGTGATTTGCCCTAGAGCCCGTACAGCAATGACAGAATCAGTATTTGGTGCGGCCCCGGTTGATGACATTGATCCGTTATCGCCTGAACATGTGGTATCTCTGGTGAATTATTTGGTTTCGCCAGCGGCAGAAATGGTTAATGGTCAAGTTTTTATTGTTTATGGACCAATGGTGGCCTTAATGGCAGCACCTACAGTAGAACAACAATTTATTGCAAGTGGCAATCGGTGGGAGCCACGTAAGTTATCAACAACGCTAGAAGATTACTTTGCCGACCGCGATCCTCAGAAGACTTTTTCCGCCTCTGCTTCGTTAAATTTTTCTCAGTAACCGTTTTGTACTTCTTCACGCTTCTTTTACGCTGAAAGGTAAAGATTTTGAGTATCGTATTGAAGCCTAGAGCGCAAGAGCTTGGACTGAAAAGTGGCAAGTTACTTATCGGTGGACAATGGCGGGATTCAGCCAGCGGAGCAGTATGGACTCATCGACATCCAGCAAATGGCGAAGTTATTGGTGATTTTGCCGATGCAACCATTGATGATGTTAATGCCGCAGTCATTGCTGCTCGTAAAGCCTTTGATGCTGAGCAGTGGTCACAAATGCGGGCTGGTCAAAGAACTAAACTCTTGCTCGAATGTTCGTCATTATTACGTAAACATGCAAGTGAACTACAGCAGCTACAGGCTTTAGATAATGGGATTCCACTATCTTTTGGCGCTATTTATGCGGGTACACCAGAAATAGCAGCTGATGTTTTTGAGCATCATGCTGGATGGATTGATAAAATTGGTGGCAAGACTTTACCTGCTTATCAAGGTGGCCAACATATTTCGATGACTTTCCGAGAGCCTATTGGGGTTGTTGCGGCTATTCTTGCTTGGAATGCCCCCTTCTTTCTTTTTGCCCAAAAAGTAGCGCCTGCCTTGGCTGCAGGATGCACAGTTATTGTTAAACCTTCTGAGTTTGCAACTTTTTCAGTATTACGTATGGTTGAACTTCTAGTTGAAGCGGGGATTCCTGAAGGGGTTGTCAATGTTGTTACCGGGCCTGGCAATACCGTAGGAGAAGCATTAATTACACATGAACTAGTGGACAAGATTAGTTTCACAGGTAGTCGTGCGGTAGGTCAGCATATCGTTGAAGTGTCAGCTGGAACGTTGAAGCGGGTATCACTGGAGTTAGGTGGTAAGAGTCCTGCGATTGTTTTTCCTGACGCACCTAATGTGGCCCTTGCAGCTATGACAACTATGGGAACACTTACTATGGGGCTTAACGGCCAGGCCTGTGTCGCTCAGACTCGGGCGTTAGTGCATCGTGATGTTTACGATGAATTTATCGATAACGCCAAAGTCTTAGCCAGTGCGGTAACCTACGGTGATCCGTTTGATCCAGGAGTGCTTGCCAGTCCCTTGATCAATGAAAAACAGCTTTCTCGGGTGAGCTCATTTATCCAAAGAGCACAGGAGCAAGGCGCCAGATTGATTACGGGCGGGATGCGCATGGGTGGCGATTTACAGCATGGCAATTATATTCAACCAACCATATTTGCTGATGTTGACAATAAGTCGGAGTTGGCGCAGGAAGAGGTATTTGGGCCGGTTTTGGCGATTGTGCCATTCGATAATGAAGATGAAGCTATCGTTTTAGCCAATGAAACAAAGTATGGACTTGCCGCTGGTGTGTATACCTCTGATGTGCGGCGGGCCTTTCGTATGGTAAAACGCTTACGTGCCGGAACGATTGGAATAAATGGTTACCAGGTTGAGCCGCATGTGCCTTTCGGTGGATTTAAGCAATCAGGGCTAGAACGTGAAGGCGGACAAACTTCCTTTGAGGCTTATACCGAATTAAAGACTGTGTTACTTCCTACTACTGATGAGATGATGTGAATGCAAAGGCTTGAAGGTCGTCGTGTAATTGTTACGGGCGCTGGTTCAGGTATTGGCGCAGGAACGGCGCTGAGGTTACTACATGAAGGCGCGATTGTGCTTGCTGCTGATGTTGATAGGGAGGGTTTGGAGCAACTTCGCATCAGAGCTAGCTCTGAAAGTAGTGATTCGTCACTAACGATTGCTGAGGTAGATATCTCTAGCGAACATTCGGTGAGTGAACTGTTTGCATTGGCCAATAGTATGTTTGACTCGTTAGATGCCATTGTCAATGCCGCAGGGATTCTCATTACCGATCGTACACATGAGATGAGCCTTGATAGATGGAATAAAATTATGGGAATAAATTTAACGGGCACTTTCCTTATGTGTCGAAGCGCAATACCAATGCTATTAGGTTCTCGATATGGAGGAGTTATTATTAATTTCTCTTCGACATCAGCATTTTTCGCCCACCCGTATATGGCTGCGTATGCCGCAACTAAGGGTGCTATTTCGTCGATGACGCATGCAATCGCTTTGGAATACACCAAACAAAATTTACGTGCTGTCTCAGTGGTTCCAGGGGGAATAACAAGTAAAATCACCACTGAGTCTATACTCGCCTTACCGGAGGATGCCGATGGAACTCTTTTTGCTAAGCTGACTTCTCCGTTGGGTGGGGGAGCCTTTGGTGCTCCGGAAGATGTAGCAGGAGTAATTGCCATGTTAATTTCCGAGGATGGCCGATTCATCACAGGTACTGAGATCCGTATCGATGGTGGCGCTCATATGTAGCCAGTCGCTTAGGGCTGATGAAGTTGCTGTGCGAGTTATGTAAAAATGAGATTTTCATCACACTAAAACGTTAAACTGAGAGGGGAGAGTCTGGCTGCATGCAAAATTCGCCAGATGCTGTTCCAAATTTAAAATTAGAACATGTTTTATTTTATCTATAATAAAAAGAAAATAAAACCTACCTATCTGCAAATATATTCTTAATAGTAGAGCTATTGACAGAATGAACACGTTCTAGTTACTATGACGTGCATCACATATGATCTTGCACTTGAGGATGACCGGAGGCTTAGGTGAAGGAACGGCTTGCAACGCCTCTTAGGGCGGTAGGCGGTTTTTTTGCCATGTCATTGGATACGGCTGCGCTAGTTTTTGCAAGACCATTTCAGTGGGTAGAGTTTATTGAGCAATCATGGTTTATTGCCCGAGTATCTATGGTGCCAACGGTGCTGGTTGCTGTCCCGTTTACCGTGCTTGTTTCTTTCACTCTTAACATTCTGCTTCGGGAAATTGGTGCTGCTGATCTCTCAGGTGCTGGAGCGGCATTAGGCGCAGTTACGCAGGTCGGTCCGATGGTTACAGTTCTGATCGTTGCTGGCGCCGGTGCTACGGCAATCTGTGCAGATCTTGGTGCGAGGACCATTAGGGAAGAGATCGATGCAATGAAAGTCCTTGGTATAGATCCTATCCAACGTTTAGTAGTGCCACGTGTCCTTGCTTCAACAGGGGTTGCCTTGTTATTAAATGGCCTGGTTTGCTCAATCGGAATTGTTGGTGGATTTGTTTTTTCGGTTTTTTTGCAGGATGTTAATCCTGGTGCGTTTGTTAATGGAATAACGCTACTGACTGGTTTCCCGGAGTTACTTATCTCAGAGCTCAAAGCCGGATTATTTGGTATGTTAGCGGGATTAGTTGCCTGCTATCGAGGTTTGTCAGTTAAGGGTGGACCCAAAAGTGTGGGAGATGCAGTTAATGAAACCGTAGTTTATGCGTTTATGTGTCTGTTTGTTGTCAATGTCATCGTCACTGCTGTTGGTATTAAGATGACGGCGCGGTGATCTAACTAATGTTGTTGTCGTATAAGCAGTCGCAGGCCATTCGGCGAGAGCTGGCTAGAGTTTCTCAGGCTTGGGATAAGCTTGGCGAACAGGCGCTATTTTATGGTGATGCCTTTCGTTTTTTACCAAAAGCGCTACGAAAGTATAAGAGAGAAACTATTCGTTTAATCGCTGAAATTTCCATGGGAACGGGGGCTTTAGCGGTCATTGGTGGGACGGTGGTTATCGTTGGATTTCTGACATTGGCAGCAGGTGGAACAATTGCAGTACAAGGTTATAGTTCACTAGGAAATATTGGGGTGGAAGCGCTCACCGGATTTTTTGCAGCTTTCATTAATGTGCGTATCGCTGCTCCGGTGATCGCCGGAATTGGTTTGGCAGCCACAATTGGAGCAGGTTCTACTGCCCAACTTGGGGCGATGAGGGTCTCAGAAGAAATTGATGCACTGGAATCTATTGCGATTGCGTCGATTCCGTATTTAGTTTCTACCAGGTTAGTAGCTGGAATGATTGCGATTATTCCATTGTATTCGTTGGCAGTTCTCGCTTCATTTTTTTCTAGTCGCTTTGCAACGGTGTACATTTATGGTCAGTCAGCTGGGGTTTACGATCATTATTTTGACACCTTTTTAATATCCACAGATATTTTATGGTCATTTGTTCAGGCCATAGTAATGGCAATTTTTGTTATGCTAATACATACTTATTTTGGGTACACCGCCACCGGAGGGCCGGTAGGTGTGGGGATTGCGGTAGGCAAAGCTGTTAGGGCTTCGCTTATTGCTGTCGTAACTGTGACTCTCTTTATTTCGCTTGCTGCTTACGGCGGCACTGGCAATTTTAATCTTTCAGGTTAACGCAATGAACTCACACGCAGCTCCACGTCGGGCCAAACTTGCCGCATTGATTCTCATCCTGATATTAGGAACAGCTACAGCAGTGGCCGTTGGTGTGTATAGCTCTGCATTTACTCCCAGTGTGCGGGTAATTGTTAGTGCTCCTCGTTCCGGATTAGTTCTGGATCCAGATGCCAAGGTTAAGCTGAGAGGTGTTGTTGTTGGTCATGTTTCAAAAATAAATCACAATTCTGATATGGCTGACTTGTATCTTGATATCGATCCAGATAAGGCTCACTTAATACCAGAAGAATCGAATGTGGAGATAAAATCTAGCACTGTGTTTGGCGCTAAGTATGTGAATTTTGTTATTCCACAAAATGTATCAAAAAAACCAGTAAGGTCAGGAATGACATTTTCGACAAAAAATGTCACGATAGAGTTTAATACGGTATTTCAGAATTTACTTAATCTTCTGAAGCAGATTGAGCCTGAGAAAATTAATTCAGTACTCGGCGCATTTGCTACAGGATTGCGGGGAAACGGGGAAAAATTGGGTGAGGAACTTGAAGAAAGTAATGAGTACCTAGGAAAAATCAATCCGTCGTTACCAAGTCTGGAGCTTGATCTAAACAAGGTGGCAACCGTAACTAGTCACTATGCTGAAGTAACACCCGACTTAATGAGAATTTTTGACAATGCCACTGTCACTAGCGCTACCATCTATGCACGCCAGACGTTGCTTGCCGCTCTATTATCTGATTCGAAGGGGCTAGCCGAAAAAGCCACTAAAGTTTTATTGGCAAATAAAGATGATTTAGAGGAATCTTTGCGAGATTTACGTATGACAGCGTCACTACTGCAAAGCTATTCTCCGGAATTAACCTGCTTAATTAAAGGACTCAATAGTGCGCGTATTAAGTTTGAGCCGATTGTTTCTGGTATTAATAACGGTATTACTTTAAATTCGGGTTTTTTGTATGGTGATAAACCTTATGAATATCCGCAGGATCTTCCGAAGGTCAATGCATCAGCGGTACCACAGTGTTATGGCTTACCTGATCCCGTTATAGGCTCTCATTCCCCATACTTAGTGACAGATACCGGCACAGTTCCGTATATACCATCTACCGAAGTGACGGCCAATCTGCCGAATTTGTTTCAAGTTTTATTAACTGAACCAGTGAATGGGGGGGGATAATAATGATGAGACTACTAGCGGGTGGAAACCGTAAGGTCACCATTAAGCTTTCTGTTTTTGCCTTTGTGATGACTGCAATATTTATTGGGCTATCAATTATATTTAGTCAGTATAGATTTGGTTCATCGGATGATTATCATGCAGTATTTAGTAATGCTTCGGGGTTAAGATCAGGGCAAAAAGTTCGTATTGCTGGGGTGCCGGTGGGATCTGTTGAAGGTGTAAAAATTATTGCAGATAACCAGGTTCAGGTTGATTTTAATATTGATACAAAGTTTACTATTTTTTCTAGCACTAAGGCTGTAGTGCGATATGAAAATTTAGTGGGGGATCGTTATTTAGAGCTCTTAGAGGGGGTTGGATCTCTTAATAAGCTTAGCGAGGGTGGATTCATACCGGTAACTCAAACTGAGCCAGCACTAGATCTAGATCTTCTTATAGGGGGGTTTAAGCCGCTACTTAAGGGGTTAAGCGCAGAGCAAGTAAATGATCTTTCGGGAGCATTGCTTCAAATATTTCAAGGTCAAGGTGGAAGTATTGCTGAGTTATTTAGCAATACTGGATCTTTTTCAAAGAGTATTTCTAACAGAGATGATCTAGTAGGCCAAGTTATTTCACATTTAAATGAAGCTTTGAGGGCAATCAGCGAAAAGCGCAATCAATTTGATGCAACCATTGAACAGCTACAACAGTTAATGAGTGGATTAGCGCAGGATAAAGACCCAATCGGTGCAGCATTACCCAGAATCGCTAATGCTACTAATGATCTTTCATTGCTAATCAAGGGGATTCGACCTGATTTACAAGGAATGATCAGTGAGTTAAACCGAACTGCCACTCAGCTTGATATTGGGAAAGAAGATATAAATAATGCTCTTTCGAGACTTCCTAACGATTATCAGAAGATGGCCAGCGTGGGTTCCTATGGTGGAATGTTCCAGTTTTATCTATGTGGAACAAAACTAAAATTTAGTGGTCCTGATGGGAAAACTCTTTATATAGATACTCCAGGTGGTCAAGTTGGAGGGCGGTGTGGTCCAGTATCATGAAGCGATTTGAAGAGCGTAATCCAATTCGTATAGCTATATTTGGATTAACTATTACACTGATAGTTGTTTTAGCGGCCATAAATTACGATAAAATACCTTTGATTAAAAACGAAAAACATTACTCTGCTTACTTTGCAGATGTTGCTGGACTGCTTCCGGGTGATGCAGTCCTAGTTTCTGGTGTTACAGTTGGAGAAGTCGAAGATGTAACACTTTCTGGACCAAAAGTTCTAGTGAAGTTTTCGGTAAAAAAGTCTATCTCTATTGGTGATAAAACTAGAGTAAATATCGCAACAACTACAGTTCTTGGTAAAAAATCTCTGGTCATTACCCCGGAAGGAACTGGATCGATAAGTGTTAGTGATCCGATTCCATTGGAACGGACCGTATCGCCGTATTCTTTGAACGATGTCTTAGCAGATCTTACGGAAACAGCATCAGATCTGGATACAGACCAACTCAATAGGTCACTCGATGCAATTTCTGAGGTGATGAAAGAGGCTTCACCGGAGCTTCACTTAGCGTTAGACGGTGTTTCTGCACTTTCCAAGAGTATTAACAGTAGAGATAGTACTTTGCAGCAGTTATTGAACAGGGCCAAGGAAGTTACATCGGTTCTTGCTGATCGAAGTGCGCAGATAAACGCATTAGTTCTAGATGGCAATCAACTTTTTTCTGAGTTAAATATGAGACGCAATGCTATTGCACAGTTAATTGTGAATATTGGTTCGGTATCTCAACAACTTAGTGGTGTCATTCAGGATAATAAGACTCAGCTTGCGCCTACTCTTGACCGACTAAATACGGTTATTGATAATTTATTAACTAATAAAGGCAGTATTACCAAAGCTTTAGAAACCTTGGCTCCGTATTCAACTGCGTTGGGAGAAGCGGTATCTGAAGGTCCTTGGTTTAATGCCTATGTAGCAAACTACTCAATGGGCAATTATATGCAGATTATCAATGATGCCTTATTAGCACCGGACCAATTGCCCGAGACTCTCCAAGAGTTTTTGAGAACAATATCGCCAAACACCATTACGGTTAAAGGTTCGGATAAATGATGTCAAAACTTCGCCTTCGTCCTCGATTAGTACTGCTGATGATACTCGTACTTGTTATTAGTATTACTGGGTGGTACAGGCTTTCTGTGGAGCATCAAAGGCGTATAACCGCGTATTTCAGTTCCGCAACTTCGGTTTATGCCGGTGATGATGTTCGGGTTTTAGGCGTCAAAGTTGGTGCAATAGATGCAATAGAGCCTGGGGGTCAGAGCACTAAAGTAACCATGTCGATTAACAGTGAAGTCAAGTTACCATTAGACGTTAAAGCTGTTATTATGTCTCCAAATTTGGTGTCAGCAAGATTTATACAACTAACTCCTGTTTATATTAGTGGACCGACTATTGCTGATGGACAAGAGATTTCTCTTTCCAATACCGCCATTCCCGTGGAATGGGATGACATTAAGACAGAACTAACCAAACTTTCAGCAGCTTTAGATACCCAAGTTGGGCAGAGCCAGGGCTCTTTGGGTAATTTTGTTAATACGGCAGCAGATGTTTTGGATGGCAAGGGTCAGTCGATTAAAGAGACCATCAAACAGTTATCTTCTGCTATGCAGACACTTTCAGATGGGCGAGGAGATCTATTTTCAACAGTAAAAAATCTCGCTATCTTTGTTAAAGCATTATCGGCTAGTGATAATCAAATAGTGAGTTTAAGCGGACATCTAGCTTCAGTATCAACAGTATTAGGCGAAAGTTCCAATCATCTTGATATGGCGTTGTCTTCGTTGGAGATTGCTATTAGAGATTTAGGAACTTTTATTTCGGAGAACCGAGATAGAGTAAGTGATTCAGTCAAAAAACTTGGTGATGCAACCCAGGTTTTGGCTCACAGTCGCCCGCAGCTTGAGCAGATTTTGCATGTCGCCCCTACCGCTTTATCGAATTTTTATAATGTCTATCAACCTGCACAGGGATCCTTAACTGGTGCTATTGCACTTGCAAATGCAGCAAATCCTCTTGTCTTCCTTTGTGGTTCTATTTCGGGACTTGCAAATGCCACTTCGGATCGAAGCGCTGAACTTTGTCGACAGTATCTTTCTCCAGTAGTAAACTCGTTGCTTGTTAACTATCCTGGAATCTTGCTCAATCCGGTTACCGGAGTTGACGCCTTCCCAGATCAAATTCAATACAGTCAACCTGAGTTAGAATCTGCTGCAAGACAAAAAACCTCACCTAGTGCTCAAGATTATGGATACCCAACACCAAAACAAGTAGATGGTCCAATGGGTTTTTTATTACCGGCAGGTGCCCCATGAATAAAGTCTATAGTGATATTTACTGTAAAGTTTCAATGCATATAGGTATATTACTAACAGCTTTTTTCTTGCTTAGCCTTTCTGGATGCGGATCTCAAGGTCTCAACTCACTTACACTTCCGGGTGTTCAAGGACATGGTGATGGCTCTTATAGTGTTCAAATCGAAATGCCTAATGTTGCTACTCTCACCCAGAATTCGCCAGTAAAAGTAAACGATGTCACAGTTGGTAGTGTTTCCCGGATAGTACTTAATGGTTGGACTGCCTTGATCACAGTATCGCTTAATAGTGATGTCCATTTACCTAAAAATGTAACAGCAAAAGTAGGTCAAACTAGTCTTTTGGGATCGCAGCATCTTGAACTTTCGATGACCGCTGGGGAGGATGCTGTTGGTGATCTTGCAGAAGGCGATCTAGTTCCATTAGAAAGAGCAAGTTCTTATCCAACTACTGAGCAAACTCTTTCATCTTTATCTGTAGTTCTCAATGGCGGTGGACTAGCCCAAATTCAAGATATTACAACCGAGTTGAATAAAGCGCTTAAAGGTCGTACCTCGACTATTCATAATCTTATTCCGGAATTAGCGAGATTGGCACAAGGTCTTGACGACCAGAAAGAGCAGATTATCGCTGCGATGGAAGGTTTGAATGCCTTTTCCCGAGAAGTAAATATGCAGGAAACAACCTTGGCTCGGGCCTTAGATACCATACCCGGCGCTTTAAAAGTATTGGTGAATCAGCGTCAGAATATCACTTCGGCATTATCGTCTTTGGGGGACTTGGGGGCGACCTCTTCTCAGATTATTCAAGAAAGTGGTGATGATCTGAAGGTGACAGTTAGTTCCCTAAAACCAACTTTGCAGGCGCTGGCGGATTCAAATGAATCATTAACTCAAGTTTTGGGTATTCTTTTGACTTTTCCCTTTCCGCAGAGTGCGATAAATTCAGCCTTTCGTGGGGATTATGCAAATCTCTTTATGGTAGTGGATTTAACTTCGCAGCGGTTGGATCTGAATTTTCTTACTGGAACTCCCTTTGGTCGGGCGCTGGTAAGTCCGGAAGGACTTCTGGGTGTTTCGCCAGATACAAGAGTGCAATTTGATGACCCGGCCCTGGGTCCGCTAGAACAAAGCCCTCCTTCAGTAGGGGGTGCTGGCTAATGCTCAGCCGCTTTGTACGAGCCCAGCTACTAGTGTTTTCCGTGGTCACTATTTTTGCTATGGCAGTGATGTTTGTAAAGTATGTCAAGGTACCAGCAATGTTTGGGTTGGGAACAATAAATGTGGTTATCCAGTTACCGTCATCGGGTGGTCTATATAAGCATGCAAACGTTACCTATCGAGGGACCACAGTGGGTGAGGTTCAATCAGTACAGCTCACGGAGGAAGGCGTGGAAGCAACTTTAACTATTGAAGATGATGTCTCGATTCCTGCTTCGATAAGTGCTCAGGTTAAGAGTGTTTCAGCTATTGGAGAGCAGTACGTGGACTTAGTTCCACAACAGAATATCTCGGCAGAGCGACTTCATGAGGGAGCAGTGATATCACTATCGGATACCACTGTGCCACAAGAAGTTGGACCAATGATTGAGCAGGCTAATAATTTAGTATCATCAATTTCAAATACTAAATTAAGAGCTTTGGTTGATAATGCTTTTGCAGCCTTTGGTGGAACCGGTTCTGACTTTCAAAAACTTATTGATTCAACTCGTTTGTTTGTTCAAGAGGCCAATAAAAATTCAGAAGTTACTCTAGAACTTATCAACAATAGTGATTTGTTGCTTGATACCCAAATTTCCAGCAGAGATTCACTCCGGGAATGGACTTCACAACTTGCAGTATTCACTGACCAATTACGCGCTAACGATCAGCAACTCAATGACATCATTGAGCATGGTCCTTCAACGGCCAGCACTGCTAGAGGTTTTTTTGAGCAGTTAGAACCCACTCTTCCACTACTATTGGCAAATTTGGTTAGTGTTGGTGAGGTTTCAGTTATTTATCACAAAAGTATCGAACAACTGTTAGTGTTGTTTCCTCCCTTAACTTCGATGTTGTTTACTGCAGCGGCCAACGGACCGGCAGGAGAGGGGGCGTTGGTGGATTTTCATTTGCAGCTTAATGACCCCCCGGCTTGTACTACCGGGTTTTTATTGCCAGAACAGCGCCGTGATCCCAGCGATACATCCTTAGCGGTGCTGCCAAATGATTTATTTTGTAAAGTAGGGCAGTCTGATCCTGTAAGCGTTCGTGGTGCTCGTAACCTGCCCTGTATGGAGGTTCCTGGTAAAAGAGCTCCATCACCGTCTCTTTGCCGAGATCCTCAGGGTTATGTTCCGCTTGGGACTAATCCAGCTTATGGACCACCGCAGCCTACTGACAAACTTTGGTCGGGCGCTACTGCAGCACGGCAATATGACCCAAAAACGGGTAAATTTACCGGTCCAGATGGCAAGATATACACCTACCTTAATGCTCTACCAGATCAGGAAGTCAAAGGAGGCGAATCAAGTTGGCAGGAGTTTCTCATCCCAGCAGTGAGCTAGTGTCCGATGATGATTCGGCAGTAAAGATCCGAATACGCCGACGTGCTGTTCGTCCATCTGGACCGGTTTTGGGTGCAAGTCTGAAATTAGATGAAATAATTGACAGCACAGTGAGTTACGTGGCTCCTACTGCTGGGATAACCAGGAATGAAGAGCGTGATGGGGCCGGCTTAATGGGAGGGCAAAGTTCACAAAATCTGTTATCATCCGGTAGGTCGAGCGGTCGTTTTCGTAAAATTATCGGCCTTGCGATACCAGTTTTTCTTATTTGTGGGCTACTGGTCAGTGCAGTTTGGCTCTATCTGATTAAGCAGGATAACCAGGCCTTGGAGGCTAAGCGTCAGAACTATATTGATTTGGCACGGCAAACAGCGATGAATATTACTTCGATCAGTGCTGATACCGTTCAACAAGATATGGACCGACTTATTGCACTCTCGAGTGGGGAACTAAAGGATGACCTCACCGGTCGGCAACAGAATTTTGTTACTTTAGTGCAAACAGCACAAATCAGTTTTGACGGGGAAATTTTGGAAGCTGCGCTTGAAAGCATAGAGGGCAATGATGGAAAAGTTTTGGTGGTAGCTCAATCTCGCATCAAAGATCCTACTAGTACTGAGCAGCCAAATCGAGCTGCCAGAGTGCGAATTACTATCCATGATGACAATGGGGTTCTTACCGCTTCGAAAGTTGAGTGGGGAGTATGAAAATTAGCACGCCATCGTATTGGTCGGGAACTAAGGACTCTAGCGCAAAAGTAAAATGGTTCCTTGCTGTTTTTACTGCAATCACTATTATTGGATTGGCTACGCTCACAGTAGTTTTAGCTTTGGATAAGAAAAATTTCGATAGAGAAAATGCTGATAGAGAAATTCTTCCGCGACTTGCTAGTGAACAAGTTACTGCCATGTACGGGTATAACTACTCGACGGTGAAGGAAACCTTACCTGCAGCGGCCAATGGTCTTAGTAGTAAATTTCGAGATGACTATTTAAAGCTTGTTGAACAAACAGTTATTCCGGCGGCAATTGAGAAACAAATTACAGTTGAAACCAATGTTACTGGTTCTGCGGTGATCTCAGTAGAGCAAGCCAAGGCTTCTGTTCTTGTATTAATGAATCAAATTGTTACCTCATCGGTGAATCCTGAGGCCACTGTTTCGGCAAGCCGAAGCAGGGTTATCTTCATTAAGTCTGATAGTCGCTGGTTAGTAGATAGCGTAGAGAGATTTTAAAGATCACTGGGTACACCGAACTGCCAAAAATCTTTTAGTCCTTATGGGTATCGGCAAGTGCCTGAAGGAAGGATCGCGCCCACCTATCAACATCATGGGCAAGAACTTGCCGACGCAATGCCCGCATCCTACGTCTACCATCTTCACGTGATTGGGTTAGAGCAGCTATCATCGCATCTTTGACGCCGTCAAGGTCATGTGGATTGGCCAGATATGCTTGACGTAATTCAGCAGCGGCACCAGTAAATTCGCTTAATAGTAAGGAGCCACCTAGGTCATTTCGGCAGGCTACATACTCCTTTGCCACCAAGTTCATCCCATCGCGTAATGGGGTAACAAGCATGACATCGGAGGCTACAAAAAAGGCAATAAGTTCCTCACGATTGACCGGTCGGTGTAGGTATTGAACAACTGGCTGTCCAACCTTTCCGAAGTCTCCATTTATTCGTCCTACTTGTTGTTCAATATCACCTCGCATCTTGATGTAACTTTCGACTCGTTCACGGCTCGGAGTGGCGAGTTGAACCATGACGGTGCTCGCGGGATCTACTCGACCTTCTTCGAGAAGTTCTCGGAAAGCATTAAGACGGACATCAATACCTTTGGTGTAGTCAAGACGATCTACCCCTAGCATGATTTTCTGAGGGTTACCAATTTCTTGCCGAATTTGCTTAGCGCGATCCCGGATTCGTTTACTCCTAGAAAGCTCATCCAGTTGTCCAGAGTCAATGGAAATAGGGAAGGCGCCAACCCGAACATTGCGGAATCCGACGCTAATTTCTCCAAACCTAGATCTAACGCCAATAGAATTACGCGATGTGGTGTGTCCGCCAAGGCGCTTAGCGAGATATTGAAAATTTTGAGCACCGCCAGGAAGATGGAACCCGATCAGGTCAGCTCCCAAGAGTCCCTCAACAATTTCTGTGCGCCAGGGCATTTGCATAAAAAGTTCTACCGGTGGAAAAGGGATATGTAGGAAAAACCCGATCTTCAAATCGGGTCGAAGCATTCTTAGCATTTTCGGAACTAGCTGAAGTTGATAGTCCTGTATCCATACCGTGGCGCCAGGTGCGGCAGCTCGAGAGGCTGATTCGGCAAATCGTCGATTAACATCAACGTATGCATTCCACCATACTCGATGGTATTCCGGCTTCACAATAACGTCGTGGTATAGCGGCCAAAGGGTGGCGTTAGAGAAACCCTCATAGTAGTCGGCAATATCATTTTCGCTTAGATTGACTGGGTAAAGATCAAGTCCGTCTTCGGTGATGGGATTCTCGTCAGTATCAGCCACTCCGGGCCACCCCACCCAGGCTCCTCTTTGCGAGCGAAGAATGGGTTCAAGCGCGGTAACCAGTCCGCCGGGGCTCCGTTTCCAGCGGCAGCCTCCATCAGGGAGGCGCTCAAGGTCAACGGGTAAGCGGTTGGCGACAACAACAAATTTTGCGGTGCCGAGGCTTCCGCTGTCAGACTGATCTACGCTTGGTGCTCCGTGTGACACTGAGGTGTTACCTCGGTTTCTTTATTGGTCGATCTTTGCTGTGGGGCCGATGCCGAGCATAGACAGTAGGGTGCGGCATTCGTCAGCGTCGTCAGCGTAAGCAGCCACCACGCGTTGAGCCTTTCGTGCTGTTTCGTCGGCTAGGGGCTCAATTTCCTCATCAAGATCGTCGTCGATGATTGTGTCTTCTTCGCTGGCGTTTGTCACCATTGCGGTCCTCTCAAAATGCAGTGCGCAGGGTAGTTGCGCATCAACTCTAGGAGAACTGCTAGTTCAGATGCTAATCAGCCTGGTCACACCGTTGTTTTGCGAGTGCTGATGCACCGTTCAGTATTGTGCAACCCGGTCAGCATCTTCCAGTCCGGTTGCCGCCAACGCAGTGTCAACATTGGGGTGCATAAAAATCGAAGTGACTTTGTCATGGACTACCCGGAAAGCTGCTGCTCCTATTTCTGGTTGCCCAGGCACTGTCTCCTCAGTAACAACAACACCATCGTGGTAGTAAACCGCTCCTGGAGTCATCGTTATTTCCGAAGGGGTTGCCCAGTGCTGGAGGGCTGCTTGTCCTTGCGAAGCAGAGTTCTGTCCACCAATTTCAATATCGTCACTTGAAAGCGCTAGTAAAGTATCAATTTCACCAGTATTAAGAGCGTCATGCCAGGCTAGGACGGTAAGGATCTCTGAAGTGCTCATGGTTCCACGGTAGTCCTTAAATATGGCTTGCGATACATAACTGGCGGGTGACAAGCCAAAAACTACCTTGGAACGATTGGAGCCCCCTAACGGGATTGAACCGTTGACCGCTCGCTTACAAGGCGAGTGCTCTACCGCTGAGCTAAGGAGGCATGTTTCGGGTATAAGTATATGCCAAGCCTTCAGGCTACGGAAAATCCAATGGATTGAGCTTGTTTTGTTGATCAAAAAGACGATAAAAAGTTGTGAAAAAGAGTAGCCTTCAGTCGCAGTTTCAGGCATGATAATTTCAATTATATACCGTGCGGTCTATCCGAGTGGAGCAAAATGAAGACTACGACTGATGTTGCGATCGACACCGCTGAAGGCCCTTTTGAAGCGAGCCTGTTTTTCCCCAGTGGGGAGAAAGGGGTGCAGGAGTCGCTACCAGGGGTGGTCGTGCTGCATGATATCACTGGCTACGGGGCTGATATCAAAAAGATTTCACAACGAGTAGCCGATGCTGGTTATATGGTCATCACCCCTAATCTTTATTCGCGAGGTGGCCCAGCTCGTTGTATTACCAGAGTCTTTCGCGAGCTAATTCAGCAACGGGGTCGTGCTATCGACGATATTTTGGCTGCAAAAGATTTTCTTAAATCCCAACAAGATTGCACTGGTTCGGTTGGGGTTATCGGATTCTGCATGGGAGGTGGATTTGCTTTAGTTATGTCGCCCAAAGGTTTTGATGCATCTGCTCCTTTCTATGGTGCGCCACTGCCGCTTCATATCAATCAAGCTTTAGATAACGCCTGTCCAATTGTTGCGAGTTTAGGTAAACGTGATCCTTTATTAATTGGCGCTGAGAAAAAATTGCGGCAGGCTCTGGAAGGAAAAGGTGTTACCAACGACATTAAAGCCTATTCTGGTGTGGGACATTCCTTTGCCAATGAACTTCCGCTTCAATCGATTGTAAGGATAATTGGATTTGGCTTTAATCAAGAAGCAACTGACGATGCTTTTAAGCGGGTATTTTCTTTTTTTAAAACACATTTGAATAATTTAGAGCTGTAGCGCAAATGCAATAAACGGGTTAAGACTTGCCTTTAACCCATCGACTTGGCAACCGGTTTGCAAGATCACCGAGCGGGCCTACCGAAGAGCTTAAAACTTCAATTGTCTCTTGAAGAATGCTGATGCTGCGACTCATTTGTTCAAGACTTGGCCCCAATGAGGTGAGAATTTCAGATAATTGGCCAAGTTGAGTGAGCGGTCCGTTGTCGGCGAGTAGACTCTCAATGGCGCCTTCGGTTTCGAGAAGCTGCTCAAGAATGCCACCTTCGCGAAGCGCACGATCAATAAGTCCGCCATCTTGAGTTAGCCGCTCAAGAGCCCCGCCTTTTTCTGCGAGCTTTGCCAGCAAACCACGATCGGCTGTTATCCGATCCAGAATGCCGTCCGTTGCTAGCAGGCGTTCCAATGGGCCATCTTGAGCCAGGACCCGATCCAAAGGTCCGTTGGGGGCCAGCACGCGATCTAAGGGACCGTCTGCTTCAAAAATACGTTCAAGAGTGCCTCCGGGGGCGGCCAGTTTTTCGACTACGCCACCAGATCCCAGCAGCCGATCGAGGGAGCCACCTTCGCGTAAAGCCTGCCCTAATGAGCGGTCTTCTCCAGCGATTGTTCCCAGTTGCGCTAGTGCCGCAAGCGGTCCTCGCGGACTGGCAAGCCTGAGTAGGGCATCAAGAAGGGTAAGAGGATTGATTCTGCTTCGCAGATGCACATCGCGGTGGTCAATGACAGGACGCTCTAGCTTACGTTGGGAGCTAGAGCCATAGAGGGTGTTGCGGGTGGCAATTAAAACAGATTCGGCACCTTCCAAGACTACTTGTGCAGCAATCAGCCCAGTTCGAGCTGGTAGCAGTGCCAGCGATATTAAATCCACTGGTTCACTCTAGCTGCAGGACTAGCCTTGGGCTAGCTAGTTCAGCAAATAGAAGAGGTGAGAGTTAAGCACTCACAGGATACTCACAGCAGTCAGGTGGGAAAGGAGAAGATTGATAGGCGAAACTAGAATCATGCACGATGCTCAGTTCCAGGGATATAAAACGCGTGTTCTTGTGGTCGACGATGAGCCAAACATTGTTGAGTTGCTTTCGGTAAGCCTGAAATTTCAAGGCTTCGATGTAAAAACAGCTGCTAATGGCCCCGAAGCATTGGATCAAGCGCGAACTTTTCGTCCCGATGCGTTGATCCTTGATGTGATGATGCCAGGTATGGACGGGTTTGGGTTGTTACGAAGATTACGTGCCGATGGCATGAACGCTCCAGCGCTATTTCTTACCGCCCGAGACTCGGTAGAAGACAAAATTACTGGACTTACCCTTGGTGGTGACGACTACGTTACTAAGCCATTTAGCCTGGAAGAAGTGGTTGCCCGATTACGAGTTATCTTGCGCAGAACAGTTAGCTCTGTGGCCGAAAAACAATCGGCTCGAGTATGTTTTGCTGATATTGAACTTGACGACGACACCCATGAAGTATGGAAATCTGGTGAGCCTGTTTCGCTTTCACCCACTGAATTTATTTTGTTACGTTACTTTTTGGTTAATGCAGGAACAGTATTAAGCAAACCAAGAATACTTGATCATGTATGGAATTATGATTTTGGTGGTGATGTCAATGTGGTTGAATCTTATGTTTCATACTTGCGTAAAAAAGTTGATACCGGGGAAAAACGTTTGATACATACCCTCCGCGGGGTTGGCTACGTCCTACGTGAGCCCCGGTAATGACAAAAAAACCAGCTGAAAAACAGCAGTCGGTACGTCATGGATTGCCGTTGCGCGTGACGCTGATTGCCGCATTGTTGTTACTCGTTGGCTTTGGGCTGCTGAGTTCAGCGGTGGTCGTGACCTCAGCAATGGAGAACTCCCTGATCAGCCGTATAGATGATCAACTTATTGATGCTTCACAAGGCTGGGCTCGGGAACCCCGGGAGTTAAGAACTGGCAAAGATTTTGAGGCAAAGGCTTCGGAAGAACCCGATGAACTCCGGCCACCGAGCGCTTTTTATGTCAGGTCTATTACTACTAATGGTTTTGTGCACGGTCCACCCTATTCTGGCAGCAATACTCCTGATTTACCTGAGGATTTGGATCTGGGAAGTGTCCCAGTAACCATCAACTCGGTAGATCCGCAAGGTCCACAATGGCGAGCGGTGACAGTAAGAAATTTATTTGGTAGCACTGTTGTGGCAATGGATATGTCGTCAGTTAATTCAACTGTTAATCAACTTATTTGGCTAGAATCTGGGGTAGGGATAGTAGTTCTTGTTCTGCTTGGTGGGCTCGGATACTTTATTGTTCGCCGCAGTTTACGTCCACTCGAAGAAGTAGAACAGACCGCAGCGGCGATTGCTGCTGGCGACCTCCACAAACGTGTGCCAAGCTGGGCCGGAAAGACTGAAGTCGGCCGACTGTCAATTGCGCTCAATGGTATGTTAGCGCAGATCCAAACGGCATTTGCTGCCACTGCCGCTTCGGAAGAAGCGGCAA